>NZ_JAMJFM010000110.1:0-4894 GCF_023544705.1 Streptomyces sp. MCA2 | reverse complement strand
TGAGTGGAGAAGGTGAAAGTGGGTGGGGGCGGGCCACCGACGTGACCGTTTCCATGTGATGCACAAGCAGCACCGGACCACCTACGTGCACCCCCACCAGCCTTTCCCCATCCCCAACGGGAGGGGACGCGCCGCAGGACGAAGTCCGGAGGAGCGGCACCGCACCCAACAGCCCCGCGCAGCGACCCCAGCCCGCCGCAGGCGCAACGGCGAGTAAGCCGACAACGCGGGGCGCAAAGCAAAGCGCAGCGGAGAGGCGCAACAGCGAACAACCACCACGGCGGGAAAGACAAAAACGTGGGGCGCAAAGCAAAGCGCAGCGACCCGTAGACTCGACCCCCGTGGATACCACCCTTCAGGACCCGCTCGTGGGTCAGCTGCTCGACGGCCGCTACCGCGTCCAGGCGCGTATCGCCACAGGCGGTATGGCCACGGTCTACCAGGCCATGGACACCCGGCTCGACCGCCTGCTCGCGCTGAAGGTGATGCACCCGGGCCTCGCCTCGGACGGGGCGTTCGTCGACCGCTTCATCCGTGAGGCGAAGTCGGTCGCGCGGCTGTCGCATC
This sequence comes from Streptomyces sp. MCA2, assembly GCF_023544705.1. NCBI lineage: Bacteria > Bacillati > Actinomycetota > Actinomycetes > Kitasatosporales > Streptomycetaceae > Streptomyces > Streptomyces sp. MCA2. The sequence goes on along the minus strand of NZ_JAMJFM010000110.1, from coordinate 4,327 downwards.
CGAATGTGGTGGGCGTCTTCGACCAGGGCACGGACGGTACGTACGTCTACCTGGCGATGGAGTACGTCGCCGGCTGCACGCTGCGCGATGTGCTGCGCGAGCGGGGCGCCCTCCAGCCGCGGGCCGCGCTGGACATCCTGGAGCCGATCCTGGCCGCTCTGGGGGCCGCGCACCGCGCCGGGCTGGTGCACCGCGACATGAAGCCGGAGAACGTCCTGATCGGCGACGACGGCCGGGTCAAGGTCGCCGACTTCGGGCTGGTGCGCGCGGTGGACACCAACACCACCGCCTCGACGGGCTCGGTCCTGGGCACCGTCTCCTACCTCGCCCCCGAGCAGCTGGAGCACGGCACCGCGGACGCCCGGGTCGATGTCTACGCCTGCGGTGTGGTGCTCTACGAGATGCTGACCGGCGGCAAACCGCACACCGGCGGCACCGTGGCGCAGATCCTCTACCAGCATCTGCATGAGGACGTGCTGCCGCCGTCGGGTCTGGTGCCCGGTCTCGCGCCGCAGCTGGACGAGCTGATCGCGCTGGCCTGCTCCCGCGATCCGCAGCAGCGTCCGCAGGACGCCGTGGCGCTGCTGTCCCGGGCGCAGGAGGCCAGGGCGCAGCTGACCGACGCACAGCTGGACATCGTGCCGCCGGAGGCCAAGGAGCTGCCCGCGGGCGGCGCCGGGGCGGGCGACGGCACGGAGCGTACGGACGTGATACCCCGCACCGACGAGGCGGAGCTGAACCGCACCAGCCGGCTGGAGGTCCCGCCGGACGAGCAGACCACGCGGCTGCGGCCGGTGCCCGCCGCCGCGCCCCGTGGCGGGCTGCTCCAGCGGCGGCGGCTCGCGACCATCATCGCGGCCGTCCTGCTGGTCCTCGGGGCGGGCGCGGGCGTCTGGTACATCAACTTCGGCCAGTTCACCACCGTCCCCCCGGTGCTGGACATGACGCAGGCCAAGGCCGAGAAGACCCTGCGGGACGACGGTCTGGGGGTGAAGGTGGTGCGCGGCTTCAGCTCGAATGTGGAGCGCGGCCATGTCATGAAGACGGATCCCGCGAACGGCAAGCAGATCCGTGGCACGGGCACGGTCACCCTCACCATCTCCCGCGGCCCGGAGATCGTCGACGTCCCGGATCTGTCCGGCACCCCGGTCGCGGACGCCAAGCGCAAGCTGCGCGACCGCGGGCTGGTCCCGGGCACGGTGACCCGCGAGTTCAACGAAGAGGTCGCCAAGGGTTCGGTGATCCGTACGGACCCGGCCGGCGGCAGCAAGCGGCGGCCCGACACGGCGGTGGGGCTGACCGTCAGCCGCGGCACCGCGATCGACGTGCCCGGAGTGCTCGGCAGCGACCGCACCGACGCGGTGTCCACGCTGCGCGCGGCCGGTTTCCAGGTGCGCTTCGCCGACCAGCCGGTCTTCTCCACCCAGGACAAGGGCACCATCGCCCGGCAGACCCCGGTGGAGGGCGGCAAGCTGGGCAAGGGCGACACCGTCACCCTCACGCTCTCCAAGGGCCCGGAGATGATCCCCGTCCCGGATGTCACCGGCAAGAACGTGGATGACGCCAAGAAGCAGCTGACGGACCTGGGCTTCCAGGTCGAGGTGGACAAGCCGCTCCTGTTCCCGCAGGACACGGTCGAATCCCAGTCCGTCGACCCGGGCAAGAAGGCGCCGAAGGGCGGCACGATCACCATCAAGCTCAAGGGCGCCCTGTAGGGCCCGCCGGCTGTGCCCCACGGCTGCCGTCCGGCGGGCGTGGGGCACCTGGCACCCTGGGAGGGTGAGTACCTCCCCCGAGGGCGCCGAGCAGCGCGCCCGTGCACGTAATCCGGTCGGCGGCCATGTGCCGGTGGCCGGCGGCCTGGCGAAGGTCGGCATTCCCTACGCCCACGAGATGGGCGACGAGGTCGTTCAGGTCTTCGTGGCCAATCCGCGCGGCTGGGCGACGCTGCCCGGCAACCCCGCACAGGACGAGGCCTTCCGGGCGGCCTGTGCACAGCGGGGAATCCCGGCGTATGTCCATGCGCCCTATCTGATCAACTTCGGCTCGCACACCGAGGCGACCGTCGACAAGTCCGTGGACTCGCTGCGCCATTCGTTGCGCCGCGGCCGGGAGATCGGTGCGCTCGGGGTGGTCGTCCACACCGGCTCGGCGACCGGCGGGCGGCCGCGCGCCACGGCAATGGCGCAGGTCAGGGAGCGAATGCGGCCGTTGCTCGACGAGCTGACGCACCCGGACGACCCCTGGCTGCTGCTGGAGCCGACGGCCGGGCAGGGGGCGTCGCTGTGTGCGCTGGCCGAGGATCTCGGTCCGTACTTCGACGCGCTGGACCGGCACCCCAAGCTGGGGATCTGCCTCGACACCTGCCATGCGTTCGCGGCCGGGCACGACATGGCGGCGCCGGGCGGGACGAAGGCGCTGCTGGACGAGCTGGTGGAGGTCGCCGGCGAGGGCCGGCTGAAGCTGATCCACGCCAATGACTCCAAGGACGTGGCCGGCGCCCACAAGGACAGGCACGAGAACATCGGCGCGGGTCACATCGGTGCGGAGCCCTTCGGTGAGCTGTTCCGCCATCCGGCGACGGCCGGAGTGCCGCTGGTCGTCGAGACCCCGGGCGGCAAGGAAGGGCATGCGGCGGACGTGGCCCGGCTCAAGGAGCTGCGCGCGTACTGAGAGGCCCCGGGAGCGTACGGGATCAGAGCTCGGGGCCGTCCCCGGGCTCTTCCTGGTACGAGTAGCGCTGCTCGCGCCACGGGTCGCCGAGGTTGTGGTAGCCGCGCTCCTCCCAGAAGCCGCGGCGGTCGGCCCGCATGTATTCGATGCCGCGGACCCACTTGGGGCCCTTCCAGGCATACAGATGCGGAACGATCAGGCGCACCGGGAATCCGTGCTCCGCGGTGAGAAGCTCACCCGAGCGATGGGTGGCGAAGAGGCACTTCTCCGCGGCGAAATCCTCGATTCGCACATTCGAACTGAAGCCGTACTCGGCCCACACCATGACATGGGTGACATCGGGTGCCGGCGGCGCGAGTTCCAGGATGGTCCGGGTGCTCACCCCGCCCCATTCGGCTCCCAGCATGCTGAATTTCGTCACGCAGTGCATATCGGCGACGACCGTGGTGTACGGCAGCGCCGTGAATTCCTCGTGCGACCAGCAGTGCTTGGCGCCGTCGGCGGTGGCACCAAAAGCCCGGAACTCCCAGCGTTCGGCGCGGAACTTCGGCACCGGCCCGTAATGCGTCACCGGCCAGCCCCGCTGTAGCCGCTGGCCCGGAGGGAGCTGAGGAGGCTCCTCTTCGCGGCTTTCCGGCTGACCCATGCCCTCCATGTTGTCAGACCGGAAGGGGTGCCGATGACCAGGGAGGGAGGGATTCGGGCAACTCGCACTAAGCGTGCACTTACTGGACGCCCTGGTCACAGCGGTGCGAGGATGCGCGGCACCTGCCCAGTTTCTCGCGTGGAAGGAGCCCGCAGCCATGCAGGGCGACCCCGAGGTCATCGAATTCCTCAATGAGCAGCTGACCGCCGAGCTCACCGCGATCAACCAGTACTTCCTGCACGCCAAGATGCAGGAGAACTTCGGCTGGACGAAGCTCGCGAAGTACACCCGCTCAGAGTCCTTCGACGAGATGAAGCATGCGGAGATCCTGACCGACAGGATTCTCTTCCTTGAAGGTCTGCCGAATTACCAGCGGCTGTTCCATGTGCGGATCGGCCAGACGGTCACGGAGATGTTCCAGGCCGACCGGCAGGTCGAGGTCGAGGCCATCGACCGGCTCAAGCGCGGTATCGAGGTCATGCGCAACAAGGGCGACATCACCTCGGCGAATATCTTCGAGGACATCCTCGCGGACGAGGAGCACCACATCGACTATCTCGACACCCAGCTGGAGCTGGTGGAGAAGCTCGGAGAGGCGCTCTACATCGCCCAGATCATCGAGCAGCCGAGCTGAGCGAGCGGCCGGATGTCCACCCTCCGCCACGCCCTGGCCGGCAGCGGGAGACCCCCGTCGCCACTGTGGGCTACGCGGCCTCCGAAAGCGCCGCGGGCTCCACTGCGTCCGCCTCCACGCCCAGCGGCTCGGGCGCGCCACCGTCGATGAGTTCCCGGCGGGGGCAGGCGCTCCGGCCGAGCAGTGCCTGGATGCGGCGCACACAGCCGCCGCAGTCGGTGCCGGCCTTGCAGGCCGAGGCGATCTGGCGGGGAGTGCAGGCCCCGGTATCCGCGTGGTCACGGACCTGCTGCTCGGTGATCCCGAAGCAGGAGCAGACGTACACGCGGTTTCACCTCCGTGGCGGCCACCTCAGATCCGACTGATCTTGAGTG
>NZ_JAMJFM010000011.1:0-206135 GCF_023544705.1 Streptomyces sp. MCA2 | reverse complement strand
CTCGTAGGCACGATTCGCTGCCGGAATCCGAAACCCGAAACCCGGATCACCGCCCGTCGCGCAAAGCAGAAGCGCAGAGACTTCGCAGGCAGTGGATACGAGTGGCCAGGCCGCCCCTTAAAGCTTGCGCGCCCCATAGCCCAGGAAAGCCACCGGGGCAGCGTCAACACGACGCTGCCCCGGCAAGTTGCTCGCCGCATGTATGACAGCCGAGCAGACAGTTCTGATGGGCTGGTCAGGCGGAACTTTCGCTCCGGCGGGAGGACGACCCAAGCCACCCTGCGAACCGCAATACAGCAGTCAGCGCCACTGTCAGGACCAACAGCGTGAGGGTTGGCGCGGCGCTCGACTGCGGATGCGCAAAGAGCAGGACAGCCGCCACAACTGTGGCGATGGAAAGGACTGCGAGCGCGCCCTTCGCCATCAGGTTCTTTTGCGATTGCTTCATGACGTCATCCCTGCTCACCCGAACGGGTTGCAAACCACGGTGCCGTACGGGGGGACTCCCACCGCGTACATGATCGACCAGCCATTCTCGTGCTGGCAAACGTACATCTCGGCAACCAGCAATGCGGCCACTGCCCCCACAACGGGAGCCGCCGGCCCAGTAGCCCCCATGGCCGCTGCCAGCCCGGAAGCACCACCCACGGCGCCCAGTCCGCCCGAAAGCTTGCCGATCAGGTACTTGTCCAGCCCGAACTCCATGCCGTACCAGTGCATTTTGACGTAGCCGTGTTTGCCGGACGACTGCATCGCGGACTTGGTCTGCGCCAGGCCGGCCCCAGATGCCTCCTTCGGCGACGGAATTTTCCCGTCCTTGACGTAGCCGTTCATCTGGTCGACCTGAGTCTTCAGCTTCTGAAGGTCAGCCGACGGCACCTGCGCAAGTACCTTCGCAGGAGCATCGAGCTTCCAGCCCTGAGAGCCGGCGGTGACGTAGGGGTCAAGCTTCTTGATAGAAGCACCCAGCGGATTCGCATCCAGCGCCTGAGCCCTGGCCGATGCACCCACGCTCGCGGCAGGCTTTTCGACGGCCATGGCAGCGGGAGTGGCAACACCCAGCATCGCGGCGAGGGCTATAGCAGAGACGGCGAGTTTCGCACTACGGCGAGCGAACAAGAAAGTCCTCCCGTTTTCAAAAATAAAAGTCCGCGTTCATTTACGGACTGGTCATGATCAACACCATCATTTCCACGAAGCGGGTGTCAAACGAAACCTGATAACTGGGAGATCTAAACCTTGAGCGCCATATCAACAGAACCGTGATGGCATTTCATGCGGAAAGCGACTTGGTAGCAACAAGACGGACATAGGCAGTGTGTCGATAGCAAAGGTTCTCCGGCTGAAGGAACTGGCCGCCTCCCCCTAATCGGTCAGGTACTGCCGCAGCAGATTTCGCAGTTCGGTTTCGAACTCGGCGTAGTGGGTGCGGAGTTGGGCGCCGGGCCAGTCCCCGGGGAGCAGTTCGGCGGGTAGCAGCGGGTCGGCGAGGAGATGGCGGAGGGCGGCGGCGGCGACCGTGAAGCGGTCGGCGGGGGTGTCGGCGCGGTCCAGGGCGGAGGTCAGGGCGCGGGCCCGGCGTGCCCAGCCGGTCAGGTCCCACAGCCGGGCGGCGAGTGCGGACGGATCGCCGTCCGGGGTGCCGGTGAGCCAGGTGCACTGCTCGGTGACGACGGTGGGGCGGGTCCGGTCGAGGTTGGCGGGGCGCAGCCAGCTGCCCTCGCGGAGCTCGGCCAGTCGCAGCGCCGCCATGGCCTGGCGCAGCGCGGTGCGCTCGGCGGCGGGCCGGCGTTCGGCGGTGGCGACGACGGCGATCTCCCAGTCCCCGTCCCAGGGCCGTGTCGCGGGTGAGCGGCTCTCGTCCTGCCGGGCCTGGCGCGCCAGCAAGCGGGTGGTGAGCGCGTAGGAGCCGTCGGCCTGCCGCAGGTCGTCGGCGGCCACCATGCGGGAGAGCGCGACCCGGACCGTTCCCTCGGCGATGCCGAACAGCTCGCCGACCCGCACCAGGGCGCGTGCGGGCAGCCGCGGCGGGTGATGGCCGAGGAGGGTGCTCAGCACGATGGAGCGTGCGGTGAGCGGCCGCAGCGCGAGGGCGGCGGCTTCGGTGTCGTCCGGGGTGGCGGTGTCGTCGTCGTTCATATGTGCAGGAAATTCTAGCGATGCCGGCCTGCGGCATTACAGCCTTCCCACGACTGTTCGGATTCTGTAACGTCGATGCTATGACCGTCACCCATGAAGTCGTGAATCAGGCCCCGCCGCTGACCGGGTTCAGCACGGCGGACGAGCCGGCCCTGCTGGAGGCACTGCGCCGGGACGGCGCCGAGTGGGGCATCCGGGAAGTGTCCGAGCTCGGCGCGCTGGCGGGTTCCGCCGCGGTGCAGGACCAGGCCCGCTGCGCGGAGGAGCAGTCGCCCCGGCTGCACACCCATGACCGGTTCGGACACCGCATCGACGAGGTCGAGTTCCACCCGGCCTGGCATCAGCTGATGACCGTCGCGGTGGAGCACGGCCTGCATGCCGCGCCCTGGGCAGACGACCGCGCCGGGGCGCATCTGGTGCGTGCCGCGAAGTTCTACGTCTGGTCGCAGGCCGAGGCGGGGCACGGCTGCCCGATCTCGATGACGTACGCCGCCGTCCCCGCCCTGCGCGCCGCACCGGAACTCGCCGCGCAGTACGAGCCGCTGCTCGCCTCCCGCAGCTACGACTTCGGACTGCGGGCGCCGCTGACCAAGTCGGGCCTGATCGCGGGCATGTCGATGACGGAGAAGCAGGGCGGCTCCGACGTACGGGCCAACACCACCCGCGCGGTTCCGGCCGGCGACGGCAGCTACCGCCTCACCGGCCACAAGTGGTTCACCTCGGCGCCGATGAGCGACGTGTTCCTGGCGCTGGCGCAGACCGAGGAGGGCCTCGGCTGCTTCCTGGTGCCGAGGGTGCTGCCGGACGGCACGCTCAACGGGATGCGGCTGATGCGGCTCAAGGACAAGCTGGGCAACCGCTCCAACGCGTCCTCCGAGATCGAGTACGACGAGGCGGTGGCCTGGCCGGTCGGTGAGCCGGGCCGTGGCGTGCGGACCATCGTCGAGATGGTGAACATGACCCGGCTGGACTGTGTGCTGGGGTCGGCGGCCGGGATGCGGGCGGGGCTGCGGCAGGCGCTGCACCACACCGCGCACCGGCAGGCCTTCGGGCGGGAGTTGGGCCGCCAGCCGCTGATGCGCTCGGTGCTCGCCGATCTGGCGGTCGAGTCGGAGGCGGCGACGCTGCTGGGGATGCGGCTGGCGACGGCGGTGGACCGGTCGCAGGCCGGCGACGCCGGGGAGGCCGCGCTGCGCCGGCTGGCCCTGGCGGCCGGGAAGTACTGGGTGTGCAAGCGGGGCAGCACCCATGCGGCGGAGGCCCTGGAGTGCCTGGGCGGCAACGGCTACGTCGAGGATTCCGGCATGCCGCGGCTCTACCGGGAGGCACCGCTGCTGTCCATCTGGGAGGGCTCGGGGAACGTCGCCGCGCTCGATGTGCTGCGGGCGCTGGGCAAGGAACCGGCCGCACTGGACGCGTTCCTCGCGGAGGTGGAGACCGCGGCGGGTGCCGACCGCCGGCTGGACGCGGCGGTGGCCGGGGTCCGCAAGATGCTCGGCGGGCTCGCCGATCCGGAGCGGGCGCAGCTGATGGCGCGGTCGCTGGCGGAGCGGTTGGCGTTGGTGCTCCAGGGTTCGCTGCTGGTGCGGTACAGCCACCCGGCGGTCGCCGACGCGTTCTGCGCCTCGCGGCTCGACGGGGAGTGGGGCAATGCCTTCGGCACCCTGCCGGCCGGGGCCGATCTGGCCTCGATCCTGGAGCGCGCCCGTCCGGCGACGGCGGATGCGGCCGGAGGCGTGGCCTGATGTCGGTACGGGTCGAGCGCGCCGGGCCGGTGACGACGGTGGTGCTGTCCCGGCCGGCGTCCCGTAATGCCGTGGACGGCACGACGGCCGCGCAACTGGCCGCCGCATTCCGGGAGTTCGACGAGGACGACGGCGCGCGGGTCGCGGTGCTGTGGGGCGAGGGCGGGACGTTCTGCTCCGGCGCCGACCTCAAGGCGATCGGCACCGCGCGCGGTAACCGCGTGGCCCCGGACGGGGACGGCCCGATGGGGCCGACCCGGATGCGGCTCGGCAAGCCGGTGATCGCGGCGGTCGCCGGTCATGCGGTGGCCGGCGGTCTGGAGCTGGCGCTCTGGTGCGACCTCCGGGTGGCGGAGGAGGACGCGGTCTTCGGGGTGTTCTGCCGGCGCTGGGGGGTACCGCTGATCGACGGCGGTACGGTCCGGCTGCCGCGGCTGATCGGCGCGAGCCGGGCGATGGACCTGGTGCTGACGGGGCGGCCGGTCCCGGCCGCGGAGGCGCTGGACATCGGTCTCGTCCATCGTGTGGTGCCGGCCGGGACGGCCCGCGCGGAGGCGGAGCTGCTGGCGGCGGAGATCGCCCGCTTCCCGCAGGCGTGCCTGCGCAGCGACCGCGCCTCGCTGCTGGACCAGGAGGGCAGGGACGAGCGGTCCGCGATGGCGGAGGAACTCCGTTACGGGCAGGCGGTGTTGGCCGAGTCGATGGAGGGCGCGGCGCGGTTCGCCGCGGGGGCGGGGCGGCACGGGGCGCCGGACGGGGGCCCGGTGGGCGGCGGACCGGAGTGACGGGGCGGCCGGCCGGAGCCGGCCGGTGACGTGACCCCGCCGACCGGGCAGCAGGAGCAGTACGCCGACCGGGCCCGGCCCCAGAGCGTCGATGAGCGCCCGGCGGCGGCCGCCCCGCGCGCGGCGAAGGTGTCGTACGCCGGCAGGGTTTGAGCCCGGTCCCGCGGAGGGCGAGCAGCCGTCCGCGGTAGGGGTTGGCCTGAGCCGTCGTGCCGGGGCGGCCGCCGGAGGACCGGCGGCGCGGCGAAGGACCGGCGGCGCGGCGAAGGCCGGCCGCGGCTCGGCGGGTGCTGCCCGTCATAGACGTGCGCTCGACCCGGCCGATGGCCGTTTTTCTGCGTTTCGCAGCCTCGGATGGACATTCCTCTTTACCTCTCCGGAGTTTTGCGCCGGGCCCCCCGATAGTGGCGCGCACGCACACCGCGCCACGCTCCGGGACGAGGTAGGTATCGATGAAGCTATGGGAACGGATCTCCCCACCGCTGGACGGATTGCTGGGACGAGTCGAGCGAGGGGTCAACCGGCTGCCCAATCCGTTCGTGCTCTTCGCCGGCATCTTCTGCTTCGTCGCCGTGCTGTCGACGGTGATCTCCGGCTTCGACGGGTCGGTCCGGGTACCGGGTGAGAAGAACCCGACACCCGTGCTCGGTGCGCTGACGCCGGAGGGCCTCAGTCATCTCCTGGGCACGGCCATCGATTCCTTCATGGCCTTCCCCGCGCTCGGCCCCGTGCTGGTGATCGCCATGGGCATAGGCGTCGCGCAGGGAACCGGCGCCCTGGAATGTCTGATGCGGGTCGTTTTCCTGCGGGTGTCGAGACGCTGGGTTCCCTACCTCGTCGCCTTTGTCGCCTGCCAGGGACACGTACTGGCCGATTCCGCCTACATCCTGCTGCCGTCACTCGCCGCGATCGTCTTCAAGGCGGTGGGACGGCACCCGGTGGCGGGCCTGCTCGGCGCCTTCGTCTGCGTGGGGAGCGGCTACGACGGCGGCATTCTGCTCGGCACCCTCGATGTGACCACGACCGGCATCACGCACAGCGCGGCAGATCTGCTGCCGGGCATCGACGGCTATCACATCCACATCGCCATGAACTGGTTCTTCACCGCGGCGACGGGCCTGCTCCTGCCCCTGATCGGCGGCTTCCTCATCGACCGGGTACTCGAACCCCGGCTGGCGCCCTGGAACCCGGCGCACGACCCCGCGCATTCCGGTCCGGAGGGCGAGGCCACCGAGACGACCGCGACTCCGGCACAGCGCCGGGCGCTGCTGATCAGCGCCGCGGTGACGCTGGCGGTCGCCGCTGCCGCGGTCACCGCCTGGCTGCTGCCGGGTAGCCCGCTGCGCGGAGAGGGCGGGGTGCTGGCGCCCTCCCCGTTCGTCGACAGCCTCGCCCTCGTGCTGTCCGGGCTGTTCTTCCTCTTCGGCCTCGTCTACGCCCGCTGTGGCGGGGTCGGGAAGGAAGCGCGTGCCGTCTACCCGCACATCATCGGCGCGGTGCGGGACATGTCCGGGTTCGTGGTGCTCGTCTTCGCCATCGCGCAGACCATCAATCTGCTGACGTGGAGCAACTTGGGCAAGTTCTTCGCCATCGGCCTCGCGGACGGAGCGAAGTCCGCGGGGCTCGGCGGCTTCGGGATCCTGCTCGCCGTCGTCCTGGTGACCTCGCTGCTCAACCTGGTCATCACCTCGGGCTCCGCCCTGTGGTCCATCCTGGGCACGGTCATGGTGCCGGCCGGGATGCTGCTCGGCCTCTCCCCCGCCGCCATGCATGCGGCCTTCCGGATAGGCGACTCCGTGACCGGGGCGATCACGCCCATGCAGGTCTTCCTGTACTTCGCCCTGGTCTCGGCACAGAAGTACCAGCCCGAGCTGAGACTCGGCACGGTCATCTCCCGGCTGGTGCCCTTCGCCCTGGCCTTCGCCACGGCGTGGACCGTCATCCTCACCGGTTTCTACTTCCTCGACCTGCCGCTGGGACCCGGCGCCCCCATCCACCTGCCGTGAGCCCGTCACCCGACACCCGAGACAAGGACTGCTGATCTTCGTGACCGAGAATGACCTCCTGTGGCTGCCGGCCCGGGAACTGGTGGAGCTCCAGCGGCGCCGTGAGGTGTCCGCGCGCGAGATCCTCGACGCGCACCTCGCCCAGATCGACGCGGTGAACCCTAAGGTCAACGCGATCATCACGCTCGCCGAGGACCGCGCGCGTGAACTCGCCGCCCGCGCCGACGCCGTCGCCGCACGAGGCGAACTGCTCGGCCCCCTGCACGGCCTCCCGGTCGCGCACAAGGACCTCGCCCCGACCAAGGGCATCCGTACGACCTACGGTTCGAAGCTCTACGCCGACCATGTGCCGGATCACGATGCGCTGGTCGTGGAGCAGTTGGTGCACGCGGGTGCCGTGACGGTGGGCAAGACCAATGTGCCCGAGTTCGGGGCGGGCATCCAGAGCACCAACGAACTGTTCGGCCCCACCCGCAATCCGTACGACCTGAAGCTGACGGCCGGCGGCAGCAGCGGCGGGGCGGCGGCCGCCGTCGCGACCGGCATGGTGGTCATCGCCGACGGCGGCGACACCGGAGGATCGCTGCGCAACCCGGCGACCTTCTGCAATGTCGTGGGGCTGCGGCCCTCGGTGGGCTCGATTCCGATGTGGCCGGCGAAGGACCCGTTCGCACCGCTGAGCATCCAGGGCCCGATCGGCCGTACCGTCGACGACGTCGCCCTCCAGATGAGCGTGCTGACCCGGGCCGATCCGCGCTCCCCCTGGGGCCTCGGCGACCCGTCCCGGTTCCGTGCGGGTCTGGAGTACGACTTCTCCGATGTGCCCGTGGCGTGGAGTCCGGACCTCGGCGGCCAGCTCGCGGTCGACGACGCCGTACGCACCGCGATGGCTCCGGTGTACGACGCCCTGACCGGGATCTCCGGCAAGGTCGGCGTCGCCGCCCCTGACATGACCGGGGCCGACGAGGCGTTCCGCACCCTGCGCGGCTGGTACCGGGCGCTCAACTACGGCGACCGGTACGCCGCGCACCCGGAGTCCTTCGGCACCAGGGTCAGCCAGGACATCGAGAACGGGCTGGCGACGACCTCGGCCGGCCTCATGCGCGCACACCGGCTCCGGGGGCAGCTCTTCCAGCGGTTCGCCGCCTTCACCGGCACCTACCGCTATCTGGTGACGGTCACCACCCAGGTGCTGCCGTGGAGCGCGGACCAGCTGTGGCCGGAGCGCATCGGAGCCACCAGGAGCGAGAACTATCTCGACTGCATGCGCTCGATGTACTGGTTCACCGTGCTCGGCGTGCCCGCCCTGTCGGTGCCGGCGGGGTTCACCCAGGACGGGCTTCCCGTGGGGGTGCAGATCGTCGGGCGCAGCGGCGACGACATCGGCGTGCTGCGACTGGCCCGGCAGATCGAGCGGGCGCTCGGCGCGGGACTGCGGCGCCCGCCCGTCGCGGTCCGCCTTCGTGGCGGTGGTGGTGGCGGTACCCGCCTCACCTGCTGAGGCCGCTCGGGCGCCAGATGTCGAGGGGGACGACGCCACGGCTTCGTCCCCACCCGTCCAGCAGATGACCGCACAGCTTGTCCTGTCGCAGCACCACGGAACGGTCCGCGATCTCCGCGTACGGGAGCGCCTGGCGTAGCTGCACCGCCCAGTCGTGCAGCGCGTCCACCGAGTGCAGGGTGACGGTGACCAGCAGGTTGCTGGCGCCGGACAGCGCCGCGCAGCTGCGGGTCTCCGGGAAGGCGCCGAGCGTGCGGCCGGCTTCCTCCAGCAGTTCGTCCGGGACGTTGAGCCACAGCAGCGCCCCGGTCGGCCAGCCGGCGAGCGGCCGCGCGACATCGCAGCGCAGCAGCAGGTCGCGGTTGCCCAGCAGCCGGTTCAGCCGGCGCTGCGCGGTCCGGGGCGTGACACCGAGCCGGGTGGCGATATCGGTGTAGCGGAGCCGGCCGTCGTCGCTCAGCGCGACGATCAGGTCGCGTTCCCAGTTGCTGTACGCCACGGTCTCCGCGCCCTGCGGTTCCGGCCGGGTGCTGCGCAGGGCCCGCTCCTGGCGCTGGTTGAGCACGCCCAGGCGCCACTGCGATCCCGTACGGAAGTTGCGGGTGACCAGGTGGGAACGGACGCGGACGACGCCCTCGTGCCGGGGCAGGCCGGTGAGCAGGTAGTCGGACATCGAAGGGAAGTCCGGGGTGAAGGCGATCGCGAACAGATCGTAGGTGCCGGCGACATGCTGAATGGTGAGCAGGTGGGGCTCACGGGACAGCTCGGCCGCCACCTGCGCGGCGCTGCCCGGCTCGCAGTGGATCTCGACGAAGGCGCGGCACGTCCGGTACAGGAGGCCGGGCCCCAGCGCGGGTGTCACCCAGGCCAGCCCGTTGCTCTGGAGGCGCTCCCACCTGCGGGCCAGCGTCACCGCGTCCGGCCCGAGCACATGTCCCAGCTCGCTCCAGGTCGCGCGGGGCGTGGCTTGCAGTGCGTTGGCCAGCAGCAGGTCGTCCTCGTCCAGCTGCCCGGGCCGCGGCACCTCGGGATCGATGCTCACCCGAGGAGTCTATAGAGGAGGTGCTCACCCCTCCAGAGAGGAAGCACTCCCCCGGGCCCGTCAGGTTTCGCCCATGCCGAACGAGTCGTGGACGTGCCGCACCTCGACCGCTACGACATGGCCGTCGACGACGCGTTCGGCGATCGCCCGCGCCCGCTCCGGGCTCGTACAGTCGATCACGAAGTAGGCGGTCAGCTGTTCGGGGCTCCCCGTGAGCGGCCCGTCCGCCGCCGTCGGCCCCTCCCGGCGCCACCGGATGGTCGTCGTGTCCTTCGGGTAGGCCAGCCCGGCTCCGTTGAGCATCTCGCCGGTGCCCGCCAAGTCCTGGTGGAGCGCTTCGTGCCGGCGGAACACCTCGGCACGGTCCGCGGCGGACATCGCTCCGGTCGCTGCGGGATCGGCGTACATCAGCACCATGTACTTCACGCCACCACCCTGGCACCGAACCCCGTCCGTATGCGGTCACCGCACCGGGCGAGCGTCGTTGATCGCCGGTGGTTCACCCCGTACCGTCGCCCTCCCGCGCCCCGCCCGCCCCCGAGGAGCCGCACGGCATGAGCGATCTGAACTACTCCGAGGAGGGCGGCACTCGGCGCACCCCGCTGCCGCCGGGCTACCGCCACCTCCGCGAGGAGCTCCCGATCGGCCACGGGCGGGCGGTACTGACCGCGGCGGGCGAGGCGATCACCACCTTCCGGATGCATCGCGCGGCCGGCACCCGTATCCGGGCCGACGCCCCGCGGGCCGCGCCGGGCGTGGGCGTCGAGGTCTCGCTGGGCCTCGGACCGCTGCGGCTGCGGGCGCCGTGCACGGTGGTGTGGACGGTGGCGGAGGAGGACCGCATCGGCTTCGGATACGGGGCCAGGAGGGGGCATCCGCAGTGCGGTGAGGAGGCGTTCGTCGCCGAGCTGCGTGCCGACGGCTCGGTGTGGTTCACGGTGACCGCCTTCAGCCGCCCCGCGCGGGCGGTCACCCGCCTCGGCGGCCCGCTGGTGCCCGTCTTCCAGCGGCAGTACGTCCGCCGTCTCGGCCGGACCCTCCGCCGCCTCGCGAACCGGTGATCCAGCACGCCCCCACCGCCTCGTCCGGCGATCCGCTCACCCCCTGATGGCCCCTGGAACACGCTTTGTTACCGACGCGTAGCGAAGCGGCCCATGATCGCCATACGTCCACCCCCGCTTCATCATTTCGTCACCATCACCTCTGCCGACCGTGAAAGAAAACCAGTCATGTGTGAAGACGAACTGATCCCGCCGCAGGCGGACATGACCGAGCAGGAGTGGCTGCGGGCCGGCTCGGCAGCGACGGCCGGGGGGCCGCCGCCGCGTACGACGGGGCGCGTTCCGCAGTGGGTGAACCGGCGGACGCTGCTGGGTGGCGCGATGGCGGGTGCGGCGCTCGCGGTACTGCCTTCGCCGGCCCAGTCGCCCGCGTCCGCCGCGCCCCGCCTCGGGGGCCCGGGAGCCTTCCCGTTCCCGGAACACCCCAATGGCAAGGGTGAGTTCGCCGTTCTGGTCACCGGGGACGCGGGGACGGGGGACGAGGCGCAGTACGCGGTGGCGGCCGCCGCGCGCGATGTCTGCCGGACCGAGCACATCGGCCTCGCCGTCGGTCTCGGCGACAACATTTACGAGAACGGGCCGGAGTCCGACGACGACTCGGAGTTCCAGGACAAGTTCGAGAGGCCGAACAGCGGCATCGACGTGCCCTGGCTGATGGTGCTGGGCAATCACGACTGCTCGGGGCTGATCCCCGGCAGCGGCGGCGACCCCTCGCGCGGTGACCGCGAGGTCTCCTATGCCGCCACCTCGCGGCGCTGGTACATGCCGAGCCGCTACTACAGCGTGCCGCTGCCGGCCGCCGACCCGCTGGTGGAGTTCTTCGCGATCGACACCATTCCCTGGTCGTCGTACGTCGCCCAGCTCGACCCGCACTACCGGTGGGACGGGCCGTACATGCGCGAGCAGCGGAGCTGGCTGGACGGTGCGCTCCGTGCCTCGCGGGCCCGTTGGAAGGTGGTGATCGGACACCACCCGTACCTCAACAACGGCAAGCACGGCAGCGCCGGATCCTATGACGGTTTCGAGATCGGGAACTACACCAGCGGGGTCCACCTCAAGGACATGTACGAGAAGGTGGTGTGCGGACGGGCCGATCTGATCCTGTCCGGCCACGACCACACGCTTCAGGTCCTGGAGCCGACGGCCCGTACGGGCGGCACCCGGCAGGTGGTGTGCGGTGCGTCGGCCAAGACGGAGGACGGCACGGCGCACTTCGGGCACCCGGCGGCCTGGCAGAACTTCTCCGACCACGGGTTCATGGTGCTGAAGGTGTCCGGTGCGCGGCTGACCATCGATGCGTACACCGTCGATGTGGCGACGCGGAAGGCCACCCTGCGGCACCGGGCCCACCAGACCCGGCAGGTCGCGGCGCCGTCGCGGGTGCACGCCTGAGGGCAGGAGCCGTCCCGGGGCCACCGCTCCGGGACGGCTCACCGGCGGCGCGGTGCCGCCGGACCTACCACGTGAAGGTGGCCGCGGCGCCGGCCGGCAGGTCGTAGGTGACATGCCGGCCGCCCCAGTTGACAGCGGTCCGCCGGGTGCTGCCGGTGTCGTTGTAGGCGATCAGCACCCTGGATCCGTCGGGGTTGCGCCAGGCGACGTTGGGGACGGTGGCCGAGGCGGTGGAGCCGATGCGGTGGGCGCCGGGCTTCACGAACTTGGTGAGGTGGCCCATCGTGTAGTACTCGACGGTGTAATCGACCGTGCCGTGCCCTCGTCCGGCCCCGTGGTGCACGGTGATCAGTCCGGTGCAGTTGCCGCAACCGCCGTGGTGCGGGCCGCCGTTCCGGTCGACGGCGAGCGACCACTTGACCCAGCTGCGGCCCCAATTGCGGGTGTAGTCGATGAGGTTGTGCATGTCCTCCCGCTGCTGGTTGCCGATCCACCGTCCGCCGGAGTGCTCGGTGTCGTAGGCGGGCAGGCCCGGGTAGCGGTCGTGCAGCCGGGTCTGCTGCCCGACGTCGCCGCCGTAGCCGTGCCAGGCGATACCGCCGAAGTTGGGGTGGCGGCGGATCGCCGGGTCGTCGACGGTCTCCCGGGCGAAGGCGTCGTAGCGGTCCCAGTTCCAGTCCAGCGCGAGGACCTTGGTGGTCAGCCCGGCCCGCCGCAGGGCGGGGAGCAGGTCGTTCCTGGTGAAGTAGGCGAGCCCGGAGGCGTTCCACCGCATGGACGGATAGCCGGAGCAGCAGGTGGGCTCGTTCTGGACGGAGACATAGTCGACCGGCACCCCCCGGTCCCGGTACGCCTGGAGGTACTTCACGAAGTACCGGGCGTAGGTGGCGTAATACCGCGACCGGAGATGCCCCTGCTCCAGCTTCTCGTTGTCCTTCATCCAGGCGGGCGCGCTCCAGGGCGAGGCCATCACCTTGACGGCCGGGTTGAGCCTGCGGGCCCGTGCGGTCAGCGGCAGGACGCCGGCGAGGTCGTGCGCCAGGGAGAAGTGCCTGAGGTCCGGGTCGGTCCGCCCGGCGGGCATGTCGTCGAAGGTGTAGCCGAAACGGGCGAGGTCGGAGGTGCCCATGGGGTTGCGGATGAAGCCGAGGCCGATACCCGTGGCGGGGTCGAAGAGCTTCTTCAGCGTGGCGTCGCGGGTGGCCCCGCTCAGCGCGCCGCTGCTCTTCAGCAGCCAGGCGGCGGTGTCGGTGAAGGACGCGCCGCCGCCCTCGAACCGCTGGTAGGTCTTCGACTCGTCGACGGTGATGCCGGTCGTGCCGCCCTGGAGGAAGGGAAGGGGGGCCTGCTTCTCCAGCCCCTTGACGACCCGACGGCCCGCGGGGTCGGAGGTGGTGGTGAGGTAGACCTGCATCCGCTCCGGGCCGGCGGGGTAGGGGGCGGCCTCCCACAGCGGTACGAGGATGACCGCGGCGGCCCCGGCCGCGGCGGTCAGGGCTCGCCGGGCTGTTCGGGATCTCATGCTGGGGGTGCCTTCCAGTAGCAAGGGCGGGCGGACACCCACCTGACGGGCCCTGGGCCTCGGGTCCTGTGGTGCGGGTGGTGTGGCTCGCGTCTTGAACGTACCGCGTCAAGAGCCCCGCCCGACGGGCGAGTTACCGGGACGCAACACCCGGACCGGGATCGTCGTCCGCTCCACGCCCCCTCATGGGGCGGCGCGGGACAGCAGCCCGGTGCCGCCGTCGGCCGTTGACCCGTCCTCCGTACCCCCGGAAGGCATCCGGAGCACCGGACATGCGGGGTGTGCGGCCCGCGCCTAGGGTGAGCGCATGGCCGCGTTCCGGTGGATATCGGCCCCGGTCAACGGCCCGCGACCGTGGGCGCGAGGCAGGCTCGGCCCGGTGTCGACGGCCGCTGCCCCGATGCACGGCTGCCGTCGGCGCATGCCCGCGCACCTCCCGTGCCACGGGGCGACGAGGTGTGCGACGCCATGAGCAGCGAGCCCCTCGACCCGTTCGACGAGGACTACGACCCCCGGTCCGACCGGGACTGTCGCCTCGTCGAGGAGGACGCGCCCGGGGTGTCGCACCGCGAGCCCATCGGACTGCGCGAGCGGCTCTCGCTCAACCGGATGGGCACCTTCGACTGGGATCTGGACCGCGGGTCCATGGACCTGGACTCCGGTGCCCTGGACGTCTTCGATCTGCGCCCCGACGAATACGACGGCACGCCGATGTCGCTGGTCACGCGGGTGCCGCGGGAGGAGGGCCGCCGGCTGGACGAGGCGCTCTCCCAGGCCCTGCTGGACGGCCACTCGTCCTACGGCGCCTACTTCCGGGTCCAGTGCCGGGACGGGACCCAGCGCTGGACGCATGCCCAGGGGCGGATTCTGCACACCGCGGACGGGGTGCCGTACCGGGTCATCGGCATCGTCCGGGAGGCCACCACCGAACTGGCGGACTCCGCGCTGCTGCGCTCGCTCCAGCAGGAGCGGCAGCGGCAGACCGTGATGGTGCAGCAGACCACGGCCGCGCTGGCCCGTGCCCTGTCCGTCAAGGACGTGACCCGGGTGCTCACCGGGACCGGCGGCGCCCGGCGGTTCGGCGCGGACGGGCTGATCCTCGGCCTGGTCGCGAACGACCGGTTCGAGGTCATCGCCACCGCCGGGCTGGAGGGCGAGGTGCCCGACGACATGATGACCTCACGGCTGGACGACACCCTGCCGCTGGCCGACACGGCGCGCTCGCGCCGGCCCGTCTTCCTCAGCACCCGCGGTGAGCTGATCGCCCGCTATCCCCGGCTGCGCCCGTATACCGAGGTGCTGCCTGCGGGCAGCGCGGCGTTCCTGCCGCTGGTCGCGCAGGACACCGTCATCGGGGCGCTGGGGCTGCTCAACGCCGAGCCGTCGGTGCATTCGCCGGAGGCCAGGAACCTGGCGCTGGCGCTGGCCGGTGTCGTCGCGCAGTCGGTCCAGCGGGCGACCCTCTTCGACCAGGAGCGGGAGTTCGCGACGGGGCTCCAGGCGACCATGCTGCCGCGCCGGCTGCCGCCCATCACGGGCGGTGCGGTCACCGTCCGCTATCACCCGGCGAGCGTCGGGCGGGACATCGGCGGCGACTGGTACGACGTGATCGCACTGCCCCAGGGACGGACCGGGCTGGTGGTGGGCGACGTACAGGGCCATGACACCCATGCGGCCGCCGTGATGGGCCAGCTGCGCATCGCGCTGCGCGCCTATGCCGGCGAGGGGCACTCGCCGGAGACCGTGCTGGTGCGGGCGTCCCGCTTTCTGGCGGAGCTGGACACCGAGCGGTTCGCGACGTGTACGTACATCCAGGCCGATATGGAGTCCGGGGCGCTGCACATCGCACGGGCCGGTCACCTCGGCCCGCTGATCAGCAACAGCTCCCGGCACATCGACTGGCCCGTGGTCCGCGGCGGGCTGCCGCTCGGTCTGGCCACGCACTTCGGGCACGACCACTTCCCGGAGACCCAGCTGTTCCTGGAGCCAGGGTCGACCCTGCTGCTGTGCACCGACGGCCTGGTCGAACAGCCCGGCCAGGACATCTCCCTGGGCATCGACGCGCTGTCCGCCGCGGTCCGTGCCGGGCCCACGGACCTGGAGGCGCTCGCCGACCGGCTCTCGGACCATCTGTGGGCGGACCCCGGCTCGGAGGACGATATGGCCCTCCTGCTGCTGCACCGGCTGCCCGGCCCCGGGGCCGCCACCATTCCGCGGCTGCGGCTGCACGTCCATCAGGCCGACCCGTCGGGCACCGCGGAGGTCCGCTCCGCGGTGCGCCGCACGCTGGACCAGTGGCGGGCGGGCGCCGTCGTCGACAACATCGAGGTCGCCGCCTCGGA
This sequence comes from Streptomyces sp. MCA2, assembly GCF_023544705.1. Taxonomy (NCBI): domain Bacteria; kingdom Bacillati; phylum Actinomycetota; class Actinomycetes; order Kitasatosporales; family Streptomycetaceae; genus Streptomyces; species Streptomyces sp. MCA2. The sequence goes on along the minus strand of NZ_JAMJFM010000011.1, from coordinate 190,600 downwards.
GCTGATCGCCAACGCGCTGACCCACACCGAGAGCGGCGCCCTGGTCGCCATGGAGCTGCTGCCCGGCACCCCGCGCCGGATCCGGCTGGAGGTCGAGGACCGCTCCAGCCGGTGGCCGCGGCGGCGCAGCCCCGGCGAGACCGCCACCTCCGGCCGCGGGCTGATGCTGATCGAGGCGCTCGCCGACGAATGGGGCGCCGAGCCGCGCGGGGCGGGCAAGGCGCTGTGGTGTGAGTTCGCGGTGCCGGACGGGCAGGACGAGATGCAGTGAGCTGCCTGCCGGAACAGCGGTAATGACCCTACGTCAACTCATGGGCCAGGCCTGGGAATTGCGTCCCGCCCCTGGGCTGGAAAGTGGCCGGGCCGACCAACCTGGCCATTGGCCGGCCCGACCTGACCGGAACGTACACCCTCGCGTCCGCGACGGATACTGCTCCGGCGTATGCGCCCACCGGGGCGGCTGTTTCGGCGCTCGGTTCATTCCTCCGGCCCGTACCAGAGCGTCGTCATATTGCAGAACTCCCGGATGCCGTGCCCGGAGAGTTCCCGTCCGTAGCCGGAGCGCTTGGCCCCGCCGAAGGGGAGGCCCGGGTGGGAGGCGGTCATCCCGTTGAAGAAGACACCGCCGGCCTGTACGTCGCGGGCGAGGCGCTGCTGCTCCTCGGGGTCCCGGGTCCAGGCGTTGGAACTGAGACCGAACGGGGTGTCGTTGGCGAGCCGCACCGCCTCGTCGAGGTCGGCGACGCGGTAGAGCGTGGCGACCGGCCCGAACGCCTCCTCCTTATGGATGCGCATCGCGGGGGTGATGCCGGACAGGATCGTCGGCTCGTAGAACCAGCCCGCGGGGTGCTGGGGCGGCCGCCGGCCGCCGCACAGCGCCTCGGCGCCCTGGTGGACCGCGTCGTCGACGAGTTCCTCCAGGTCGGAGCGGCCCTGTTCGCTGGAGAGCGGCCCGACATCGGTGTGCTCGTCCATCGGGTCGCCGACGGTCAGCGCGGCCATGCGGTCGGTGAACCGCTCGGCGAAGGCGTCGTAGACGTCCTCGTGCACGATGAACCGCTTGGCCGCGATACACGACTGTCCGTTGTTCTGGACGCGCGCGGTGACCGCGATACGGGCCGCCTTGTCGAGGTCGGCGGAGGGCAGGACGATGAACGGGTCGCTGCCACCGAGTTCGAGGACGGTCTTCTTGATCTCGTCGCCGGCGGTGGACGCCACCGCGCGGCCGGCCGGCTCACTGCCGGTGAGCGTGGCGGCGGCGACCCGCGGATCGCGCAGCACGTCCTCGACGGCGCCGGACCCGATCAGCAGGGTCTGGAAACAGCCCTCGGGGAAGCCGGCCCGGCGGAAGAGCTCCTCCAGATAGAGCGCGGTCTGCGGGACGTTCGAGGCGTGCTTGAGCAGCCCGGTGTTACCCGCCATCAGGGCGGGCGCGGCGAACCGGACGACCTGCCAGAGCGGGAAGTTCCAGGGCATCACCGCGAGGACGGTGCCGAGCGGGCGGTAGCGCACCACGGCGCGGATCGCACCGGAGTCGCTGACGTCCGCGGGGTCGGGGTGCTCGTCGGCGAGCAGCGCCTCGGCGTGCTCCGCGTACCAGCGCATGGTCTTGGCGCACTTCGCGGCCTCCGCGCGCGCCTGGGCCAGCGGTTTGCCCATCTCCGTGGTCATGGTGCGGGCGATGCCGTCCTGGTCGGCGTCGAGCAGGTCGGCGGCGGCGAGCATCCGCTCCTTGCGGTAGCCGAAGCTGCTGTTGCGGTGCTCCTGGAAGGCCTGGTCGGCCCGGACCAGGTGATCTTCGATCTCGCCCGCGTTGAGCGCGTCGAAGGTCTTCAGGGTCTCGCCGGTGGCCGGGTTGACCGTCGCGATGGCCATGATCAGCACCTCCTTGGTGGTGCGGGGCGGGGCGCCCGCGGTATACGGGACGTAGGGTCCGGGCGGCTCCTAGGAGAGCGGCGACGGAGCCGGGGACGGCTCCGGGACCGGGTCGGGATCGGGTCCGGGCGGACGGGGTATCGGCGACGGTTCCGGCGGTATGGGATCCGGTGGCCCAGGCGGGCTCGGCGGGCCGGGAAGCGGGTCCGGGACGGGCGGCGGGCCTCCCGGATCCGGGGGCGTGGGCTGCGGATCGCGGTCGAGCGTGCGCTCACTGCGCGTATGCGGTTGCCGCTGCACTGCGGGCCTCCAGACTGAGACGGCTAGTGGCACATGAGCCCCCGTACCCGAGTTTCGCCCGTCCATGGCCCCGGCGCACGGCGGATTGCCGCGGACGGGTTGCGCATGGGCCGGGTGCGGCGTATATGACCCGATCGGGCGGCGCCCGGCGAGCCCCTCACGCCCTACATTGCCGTCATGCCCATGACGCACAGGACGACGCATCCGGCGACGGACGGCACCACGACCGCGGCCGGGAGCCCGGTCCGGGCCCGGCCCGCGGCCCGGCCCGCGGCACTGCTGTCCGCGGTCGCCGCGGTGCTGTTCGCGCTCGCCGCGCCCGCCCCGGTGGCCACCGCCTCCTCCGTCCACCGCATCCCCCTACCCGCCCTCATGGCCGACACCGGCGGCGGCGACCAGCTCATCACCGCCCGGGCGCCCACGACGCGCGCCACCACCGGGACCGTGCGGTGGTGGCAGCGGCACAACGGCCGCTGGCGGCAGGCCGGTTCCGCGCCGGCCCGCTTCGGCGCCGGCGGGCTGACCGAGGGCAGCACCCGGGTGCAGGGCACCTCGACCACCCCGACGGGGCTGTACGACCTGCCGTTCGCCTTCGGGACCGCCCCGCCGCCGTCCGGCACGGCGAGCCCGTACCGCAGGGTCGGCGCGGACTCCTGGTGGTGCGAGGACAACGCCTCCGCCTCCTACAACCGCTGGGTGGCGCCACTGCCGCCGGACTGCGCGGCCGGTGAGTCCGAGCGGCTGGCGGACTATCCCACGCAGTACGCCCGAGCGCTGGTCATCGGCTTCAACTACCACCGCCCGGTGCACGGCCGCGGCGCCGGGATCTTCCTCCATGTCAACGGGAAGGGCGCCACGGCCGGCTGTGTGTCGGTGCCGGCCGGGGCGATGGCGCGGATCCTGGCCTGGGTCCGCCCGTCCGCGCATCCGCATGTCGCCATCGGTACGGCGTACGGGCCGACCGCCCTCACCCGTTACTGACGGCTTCCACGGTGAGCGGGAAGTGGCAGGCCACCCGGTGCCCCGCCGTCTCCGGCTCGGCCGGCGGCGGCTCCGTCGTCGCGCACAGTGCGGTCGCGACCGGGCAGCGGGTGCGGAACCGGCAGCCGGAGGGCGGGGTGGCGGCCGACGGGGCCTCGCCGGCGAGCGGTGCGCCGGCCGGGGCGGCGTCCGGGTCGGGCGCATTGACGGTGTCCAGCAGCCCCCGGGTGTAGGGGTGCAGCGGGCGGGCGAAGACCTGCTCGGCGGGGCCGGTCTCCACGAGCTTGCCGAGGTACATCACACCGACCGAGTCCGCGAGATGCCGCACCACCGCCAGGTCGTGCGAGATGAAGAGATAGCCGATCCCCTTCTCCCGCTGGAGCTCGCGCAGGAGGTTGAGGATCTGTGCCTGGACGGAGACGTCGAGCGCGGAGACCGGTTCGTCGGCGACGACCAGGGACGGAGCCAGCGCCAGGGCGCGGGCCAGGCCGAGGCGCTGGCGCTGGCCGCCGGAGAACTCGTGCGGATAGCGGTCCACCGCGCCGCGCGGCAGCCCCACGTCGTCCAGCAGTCCGGCGATCCGCCGCCGCTGCCCGGCCCGGTCGCCGATGCCCTGGATGACCAGCGGTTCGCGCAGGACGGCGCCCACCCGCATCCGGGGGTCCATGGACGCGTAGGAGTCCTGGAACATCAGCTGGACCTCGCGCCGGTGGGCGCGCAGCTCCCTCCTGTTCAGGGTGCTGATATCGCGGCCGGCGAAGTGGACGGTACCGGTGGTGGGCGCCTCCAGACCGACGGCGATCCGGCCGAGGGTGGACTTGCCGCAGCCGGACTCCCCCACGATGCCGAAGGTCTCGCCGCGCCGGACGGTCAGGGAGACGCCGGCCACCGCGCTGACCTCGGCGCCCCGCCCGCCCGGCTTCCGGCGGGTGAAGGGGCCGCCGTGCAGCGGGTAGCTCTTGCCGACGTCGGTGAGCCGCAGCAGCGGTTCGTCCGTCCGTACCGGGGGCGCGGCGGGCGTGGGCGGGCGCAGTTCGGCGGCCGGGTCGGCGCCGGGGGCCGGTCCCGCGGGGTGGAAGCAGGCGAAGGCGTGGGCGGTGGCGGCGGGCGCGGTGCCCTCGGGGCCGTCGGTGAGCTCCGGCTCGGCGACGCGGCAGAGGTCGGTGACGAAGCCGCAGCGCGGGGCGAAGCGGCAGCCGGCGGTGCGGGTGAGGAGGGACGGCGGCAGGCCGGGGATGGTGGCCAGCGGCCTGCCGCCGTCGGTACGGGGTGCGCCCCCGCCGGGCGGGAGCCGGGGGAGGTCGGGAAGGGCCGCGAACAGCGCCTGGGTGTAGCGGTGCCGCGGGGTGGCGAACAACGGGCGCACCGCGGCCCGTTCGGCGATCCGGCCGCCGTACATCACCGCGACCCGGTCGACCCGGTGGGCGATCACTCCGAGGTCGTGGGTGACCAGGATCAGCGCCATGCCGAGGCGGGCGCGCAGCTCGTCGATGAGTTCGAGGATCTGGTGCTGCGTGGTGACGTCGAGGGCGGTGGTCGGTTCGTCGGCGATCAGCAGCCGGGGCTCGCAGACCAGCGCCATGGCGATCGCCACCCGCTGCCGCATCCCTCCGCTGAGCTGGTGGGGGTAGCTCGTCAGCCGTTCGGCGGGGCGCGGCATGCCGACCAGCCGCAGGGTCTCCTCGGCCCTGTCCCAGGCGTCGGCCTTGGTCAACTGCCGGTGCAGCAGCAGGGGTTCGGCGACCTGGGCGCCGATGGTGAGGGTGGGGTTGAGGGAGGTCAGCGGGTCCTGGAAGACCATCCCGACGGTGTTTCCGCGGACCTTGCGCAGGGCGGGTTCCGGGGCGGCGGCGAGGTCGGTGCCCCCGAACAGGATCCGGCCACGGGTGATCCTCCCGCCCGGCGGCAGCAGGCCGAGGACGGACAGCGCCGTCATGGTCTTGCCGCAGCCGGATTCGCCGACGATGCCGAGCGCCTCCCCCGGGGCGAGGTCGAGGTCGATGCCGTCCAGGGCCCGGACGGTGCGGCCGCGGCCGGCGATCTCGACATGCAGGTCCTCGATCCGCAGGAGCGAGTCGGTCATGGTGTGGGTCCTCGCTTCAGGTCGTCCGAAACCGCGTCAGTTCTTGTTGATCCGCACGTCGAAGGCGTCCCGCAGCCCGTCCCCGATGCAGTGGAAGGCGGCGACGACCAGCACGATCGCCAGGCCCGGCGGGAAGATCAGCCACCAGTAGCCGACCTGGGTGTAGGTGATGCCGGCGGAGAGCAGGGAGCCCCAGTCGGCGGCGGGCGGCGGGATGGACAGGCCCAGGAAGGACAGATAGGCGACGTAGAGGATGGCGTCGGCCACCTGGAAGGTGGCGTTGACGACGACGGTGCCGACGGCGTTGGGCATGATGTGCCGGAAGACGGCCCGCCCTCCGCCGCCGCCCATCAGCCGCATCGCATGGAGGTAGTCGCGGCTGCGCAGCGCCAGCGCCTCGCCGCGGATGAGCCGGGCCGGGGAGAGCCAGGCGACGGAGGCGATGAGGAGGATGAGGACGGGCTTGCTGGGGGTGACGATGGCGGCGACCACGACGAGCAGGAAGAGCGCCGGGATGGCGAGCGCGGCGTCGGTGATCCGCATCAGCACGGCATCCGTCCATCCGCCGAAGTAACCCGCCACGGAGCCGTAGAGCGTCCCGAAGCACGTCGCCAACAGCCCTGCCGCCAGGCCGACTTCGAGGGAGGTGCGGCCGCCGTACATCAGCCGGCCGAGCAGGTCGTAGCCGAGGTCGGTGGTGCCCAGCAGGTGGCCTGCGCCGGGGGCGCGGTTGGCCTGGGAGAGGTCGGTGTGGATCTGGTCGGTGGGGTGGACCAGCGGCCCGAGGAAGCAGAAGGCCAGCAGGGCGAGCAGCACCAGGGCGCCGGTGAGGGCGAGCTTGTTGCGGGCGAAGACGGCGAGCGTACGGCGGGTCAGGCCGGGTGTGGCCAGGGCCGCGTCCGGCTGCGTGGCGTCGAGGGCGGTGGTCGTCACGTCACGCTCCTGATGCGCGGGTCGAGGACGGCATAGGCGATATCGGTGAGCAGGGAGCCGAGGACGGTGGCGACGCCGACGACGAGCGTGACGCCGAGCAGGACGGGGAAGTCCGAGCTCTGGGCGGCGTTCCAGAACAGCAGCCCCATGCCCGGGTAGTTGAACATCGACTCGACGACGAGGGTGCCGCTGAAGAGGGTGGGGAGGTAGAGGCCGAGGAGGGTGGCCAGCGGGATGAGGGCGTTGCGCAGCACGTGCCGGGCCAGGAGGCGGGCGTTCGACTGGCCCTTGGCGCGTGCGGTGCGTACGTAGTCCTCGCCGAGGTTGTCGAGGACGGCGGAGCGCATATAGCGGCTGAAGGCGGCGATGATGCCGAGCGCGGCGGTCAGCACGGGCAGGACGAGCGCGGCCGGGGCGGCGAGGATGCCGCCGGCCGTGTCGGCCTGCGGCGCCTCGGCCGGCAGCAGGGGCAGTTGCTGGCTGAAGACGAGGATGAGGACCAGACCGAGGAAGAACACCGGGGTGGCGTAGGCCAGGAAGGCCGCGCCGGTCAGGACGTAGTCGGCGGCCTTGCCGCGCCGTACGGCCTGGAGGACACCGAGCGGGACGGCCAGCAGCACGGCGAGCGCGAGGGCGAGACCGGCCAGCAGGGCGGTCTTGGGCAGCCGCTCGGCGAGCAGGGCGGCGACGCTCTGGTTGAGCTTGTAGGACTCACCGAGGTCGCCGGTGAGCAGCCGTCCCAGATAGCGCACGTACTGCTCGGGCAGTGAACGGTCGTACCCCTGCTGGTGGTTGAAGTGGGCGACGGACTCCGGGGTGGCCTGGACGCCGAGGATGGCGCGGGCCGGTCCGCCGGGGAGCAGATGCAGCAGGACGAAGACGATGACGGAGACCAGCAGCAGCACGACGAGGGCCTGCGCGAGGCGCTTGGCCAGGAATCGGATCACCGGCGGGCCCCGCCCTTCTTCACGAAGTACCAGTTCTGCGGTGCGAGGGACAGCGTCGGGTTCTGGTCGACGCCGCGCAGATCGTTGCGGATGACGGAGACCTGGTAGGCGGGGTTGGGGGTCCACAGGACCGGGAGCTGACGGGCCACCTCACGGCCGTAGGTGCGCATCGCGGCCGGGGCGTCGGAGTACTCGGTGGCCCGGATGAGCCGGTCGGTGCGCGGATCGGACCAGTTGCCCATGTTGGAAGGGGCATGGGTGGCGAAGAGTTTCTCGCCGCTGGGGTCGGGCGGGAAGTACCAGCTGCCCTGGGTGCCGAAGAAGCCGAGCTGCCATTGCGCGCACCGGGGCTCGGTCCGCTTGCAGGGGACGGTGGTGCCCAGGACGGTGTTCAGCGGCTGCTGCCGGATGTCGAGGGTGATGCCGACCGTGCCGAATGCGGACTTGACGGCCTGCATCGTGTTGGAGGTCTCGGTCGAGCCGGACTGGGAGAGCAGGGTGAGGCGCAGCTCCTGGCCGTCCTCGATGCCCGCGCCGCACTCCCCCGCGCCGTCCCCGGGCCGGGTGCAGCGCAGCGTGCCGTCCCGGTCGGTCCAGCCGTGCCCGGCGAGCAGCGCCTTCGCCCGCTCGGGGTCGTACGGATACGGGTCGCGGTCGAGGAGACCGGCGGGGATCGGGCCGAGGGTGGGGGCGGCGCTGCCGTGCCAGATCACCCGGGAGATCGACTTCTGGTCGATCAGATGCTGGAGGGCCTGGCGCAGATAGGCCTGGCGCAGCAGCGGTCCGGCGGTGGGGTGCTGGAAGTTGAGGACGATATAGGTGACCGCCCAGCCCTCCCACGGGTCGATGCGATAGCCCCGCTCCTTGAACTTCGCGGACTGCGCCATGACGGAGGGCGGGATATAGCCGTAGTCGACGCCGCCGGCGCGCAGCACATTGAATTCCGAGTCGGCGGTGGTGAAGGGCTTGAGGACCACCCGGTCGAGATGGGGTCTGTCGGGCCCGCGGTACTTCCGGTTGGGGACCAGGGAGACCTGTCCCGACGTGGTCCATTTCTCGATGCGCCAGGGCCCGTTGACGGTCCTCCACAACGGGTCCGTGGCGAACTCCGAGAACTTCCTGGCGTGCCGCATCAGCCGGGCGAAGGCCCGCTCGGGGCTCTGGTGGCCGGGGTTCCAGGCGTGTACGGGGAGGGCGACGAAGTCCTGGAGCTCGTTGGCGGTGAACCATGCCGGGTTGTAGGCGCGGTCCAGCCGGAGGCGGAAGGTGTGGTCGTCGACGGTCTCGAAGGCCTTGACGTCGTCCGGCATCAGCTTCGGCGCATATCCGGCCCAGTCCTGCTTGTTGTGCTTGATCAGGTCGAACCAGAACTTCACGTCGCGGGTGGTGACGGGCTTGCCGTCGGACCACTCGTACCCCTTCTTCAGCGTGATGCTGACCGTTTTGTTGCCGTCGCTGTAGCGGGGCGTTTCGGCGAGGCCGCGCGGCGAGTCCATGGTCAGCGCGGCACCCTTCGGCTCGGGTGTGTACAGCGGCAGGAACAGCAGGCTCTGGATGGCGCTGTTGTACGAGGCCAGGTAGCCGGGGGCGCCGATCGGGAAGATCCAGTTGGGGGTGGCGGCGGGCGGCAGGGCCATGGTGGCGGTGCCGCCCTCGACGGGTGTGCCGCCGGTGGGGCCCAGATCGGTGACAACGTTGCCAGAGAGGTCGCAGCCGGTGAGTGCGGAGGTACCGAGCAGGACGGCGGCCGCCAGACGCCCCAGGGGCCCGCGTAGGCGTGGACTGCGCAGACCCATGCTGCCTCCGGATGTCGACCGGTCGAAGAGTGCGAGCAAAGTACGGAGGGCCGAGAAAAGAAGTCAAGACCTTGGCGAAACAACGCCGACTGCGGTCTACTGTCGGCGAGTTGGTCCCCGCACTTCCTTCGACCGGCGAAGCAAGTTCCGCTGCGGCACACCTCCCCTCGCTGCGACGCGGCGGCCCGCCTCTCGCCCCGCCCTGCCCGGTGTTCACCCCCATCCGCCACCCGACTCCCCCACCCCCCCATCCGCCCCGAGCCGAAAGGCGCCCCATGACCGCCTCCGAGGAGCAGCCCGGCTCCGCCGCGCATGTCCTCGCACTCGTCGCGAACGGCTCCGCGGCCTCCCGCGCCGACCTCGTACGCGAACTCGGGCTCGCCGCGTCGACCGTCTCCCTCCGCGTGCAGGAACTCGTCGAGGCCGGGCTGCTGACCGAATCCGGCGAGGGCGCCTCGCGCGGCGGCCGGCGCCCGAGACTGCTGCGGGTCGCGGACAACGGAGCCGTCGCGCTCGCCGCCGACCTGGGCAGCCATCACATCCGCACCGGCGCCGTGGGACTGACCGGCGACGTTCGCGACGTCGACGAGCACGCCTTCGATCTGACCGCCGGGCCCGAACCCGCCCTGGACGTCCTCGCCGAACGGCTGACGGCACTGGCCGAACGGCAGCGCGCGGCCGGCCGTACGGTCCGCGGTGCCGGCATCGGCTTCCCCGGCCCGGTCGACGCGGGCGGCGCCCGGATCATCGCTCCGTCCCGGATGCCCGGCTGGCATCTGTTCCCGCTGCGCGACCGGCTGGCGGACCGCCTCGGTCTGCCGGTGCTGCTCGACAACGACGCCAACATGATGGCGCTGGGCGAGCATCGCGCCGCGCACCCCACCCGACGCCATCTGGTCGTCGTCAAGGCGGGCCGCGGCATCGGCTCGGGTGTCATCAGCGACGGACGGCTGCACCGCGGGGCGCGCGGTTCGGCCGGCGACATCAGCCATGTCCGGGTGGACGAGGCGGCCGAACTCCCGTGTTCCTGCGGCAACATCGGCTGTCTGGAGACCGTGGCGAGCGGCGCCGCGCTCGCCGCCGCACTGCGCGGCAAAGGCCTGGCCGCCGACTCGGCGACCGACATCCTCCGGCTGGTCGAGAACGGCGAACCGCATGCCACCACCCTGGTGCGCCAGGCCGGCCGGGACATCGGCGCGGTCCTCGCCGTCGTCGTGAACTTCTTCAACCCCGAGGCGGTGATCCTCGGCGGGGCGCTCTCCGGCGCCCAGCCGCTGGTCGCGGCCGTACGCGGGATGCTCTATGAGCGCTGTCTGCCGATGGCCACCAGCGAACTCACCATCAACGCCGCCGTCTGCGGCCCGGACGCGGGGCTGCTGGGCGCCGGCCACGCCGTACTGCGCCGCCCGGCCGCCGCGGACGGACCGCCCGCCCCCGCAGCCGGGCGCGGCTGACCGCCGCCCCGCAGCAGCGCCCGGAACCCGCCCGCCCGCCCGCCACCCACGGAAGGTGCGCCCATGCCCTCACCGACCAGCCGCCGTCTCCGCATCGGCATCGGCGGAATGGCCATCGAATCCAGCCAGTTCTGCCCGCACCGCTCGGCCTACGACGACTTCCGCGTCACCCGGGGGCGCGCCCTGCTGGACCGCTACACCTGGACCCGGCCGGACGGCGACCTGGCCGGGCGGGTCGAGTGGGTGCCGCTGGTGCATGCCGTCGCGATGCCCGGCGGACCGGTCGAGCGCGCCACCTACGACCGCCTCAAGGGCGAACTGACCGACCGCATCCGGGAGTCGGGGCCGCTGGACGGGCTGGTCTACGACATCCACGGCGCCATGAGCGTCGTCGGGCTGGACGACGCCGAGGCCGATCTGACCGACGCCGTACGGGCCGCGACCGGCCCCGCCACCCTGATCTCGGCCGCCATGGATCTGCACGGCAATGTCTCGCGCCGCTTCGCCACGCAGCTCGATCTGCTCACCGCGCACCGTATGGCCCCGCACGAGGACGCCTGGGAGACCCGGGAGCGGGCCGCCCGCAAGCTCGTGGAGCGCCTGGCCCGCGGGACGGGCCGCCCGCACCGGGCCTGGGTGCAGATTCCGGTCCTCCTGCCCGGTGAGAAGACCAGCACCCGGCTGGAGCCGGCCAGGTCGCTGTACGGGCGGCTGGCCTCGGTCGAGGCGCTCGACGGGGTCGTGGACGCGGCGCTCTGGGTCGGGTACGCCTGGGCCGACGAGGAGCGCTGCCGGGCGGCGGTGGTGGTCACCGCGGACGATCCCCACCTCGCCCTGGCACAGGCCGGGTCACTGGCCCGCGCGTACTGGGATGCCCGCCGGGACTTCGTCTTCGTCGGCCCGACCGGGGACGCGGACACCTGTATCGCCCGCGCCGTCGCCTCCCCCGCCCGCCCGTTCCTGATCAGCGACTCCGGCGACAACCCCACCGCGGGCGGGGCCGGCGACCTCGCGTACATGCTCGGCCGGCTGCTGGCCGACGAGGAGTTGGCGAGCGGCCGGGTCACCGCACTGCACCCGGGCCTCACCGACCCGGAGGCCGTCGCCGTGTGCTTCGACGCCGGGGTGGGCGGTGAGGTCACACTCGCCGTGGGCGGCCGGTTCAGCGCGGGCACCGGCCCCCACGCGGAGCCCTACGAACTCACCGGCACGGTCACCGCCCTGGAGGACCCGGCAGACCCCGGCTCCGCCGGCCCGCGGGAGAACCCGGCCTACGACAGGGGCGGCCGGTCCGCGGCCGTCACCCGCGGCGGGGTGACGGTGGTACTGACCGAGCGCCGCCGCCCGTTCCACACCCGCGCGGACTTCGGGTCACTGGACCCGCTGTCCTACGACCTGGTGGTCGTCAAGATCGGTTACCTGGAACCCCAACTCCACGCCATGGCGGCGGACTGGCTGCTCGCACTCACCCCGGGCGGGGTGGACCAGGATCTCCTACGACTCGGACACCACAAGGTGCAACGCCCCCTCTACCCCTTCGACGACAAGGGCTTCGAGGAACCGGACCTGACGCCGACGCTGCTCTAGCGGGGCGGTCGTTCGGCGTCCCGTCGGGCGCCCGACGGTCGGCGGTCGCCGGTCGCCGCGCAACGCGCATCCAGTGCTCGGCAGGAAGTCGTGACATGCCGGCAGTTCGTCCCGAACCGCACGTCCGAGCACGAGGGGGAGCCCCTGCTTCACCGTGGGGCTCCACCCCGCGCCTGCCGCTAAGGCTGCGGATCCCGTGCGTCATAGCGGGCGAAGGCGCGGCGGCCGAGGCCCAGGCCGGTCACCACCAGGACGCAGGCCAGGCCGCCGCCGATCACCGCGGTGGCCGGGGAGGTCAGGTCGGCGGCCGAGCCGGCCAGGAAATCGCCCAGCCGCGGTCCGCCGGCGACCACGACGATGAAGACGCCCTGGAGGCGGCCGCGCATCGCGTCCGGCGTCGCGGCCTGGAGCATGGTGCTGCGGAACACCATCGAGACGGTGTCCGCGCAGCCGGCCACGGCCAGGAAGAACAGACCGAGCCAGAGGTTCCTGGAGAGTCCGAAGCAGGCGATGGCGGCGCCCCAGGCGGCCACCGCGATCAGGATGGCCAGGCCGTGCCGGCGGACTCCGCCGAGCCAGCCGGAGAACAGCCCGCCCAGGACGGCGCCCACCGCGGGCGCGGCGACCAGCAGGCCCACGGTCTTGGCGTCACCGCCGAACCAGAGCACCGCGACCGCGGGGAACAGTGCGCGCGGCTGGGCGAGGACCATCGCCGCCAGGTCCGAGAAGAACGTCATCCGCAGATTCGGCCGGGTGGCGAGAAAGCGCAGGCCGTCCAGTACGGAGGCCCGCCGCCGCGGCCCCTCCCCCTGGTCGGGCCGCATGGACGGCAGCCGCCACATCGCGTAGAGCGAGCCGCTGAAGGCCACCACATCGATCAGATACGCGGCCTGGAAGCCCCACAGACCGACGATGACACCGCCCAGCATCGGCCCGCCCATCAGGCCGAGGTTGCTGGTCAGGGAGTTGAGGGCGTTGGCGGCCGGCAGCTGTTCGGCGGGCAGCAGGCGCGGGATCATCGACGAGCGGGCCGGTGAGTTCATCGCGAAGCAGACGGCCTGGAAGGCGACGACGGTGTAGAGCAGCCAGACCCGGTGGTATCCGGCCAGCGCGGCGGTGGCCAGGGTGAGGGACATGACGGTCGCGCCCGCGGCGCTGTAGAGGCCCAGTTTGCGGCGGTCGACGGTGTCGGCGATGGCGCCGCCGTACAGCCCGAAGACGACCAGCGGGACCAGTGAGCACAGGCCCACCAGGCCGACCGCGAAGGTGGAGTGGGTGAGGGTGTAGACCTGTAGGGAGACCGCGAGCGCGGTCATCTGCTGGCCCATCCAGGAGACGGTGTTGCCGCACCACAGTCGGCGGTAGTCCGGGGAGAGGCGTAGCGGGGTCAGATCGGCGAATATCCGGGAACGCGGGGGTATTTCGCTCTTCTCGGGGGTCGTTGTAGGGGCCACCCGGCGCAGTAAAGCACGCGGCGGGGGCGCGGCGGGCAGCGGGGCGGGAAGAGGTGCTCGCGGCGGGCACCCCTTACCTGTGAGACCTCCGGCCCTCGGCACGTACGCGGCGCCCGTGCCCCGGCCGCCCGTCACCCGCGCGTACGACCGTTCCCGGCCCGCCTGTCACCCGCGCGTACGGCCGCACCCGGCCCGCCCCTTACCCGCAGGTGCCGTCCGCCCGGCTGTCCGGAAGGCCGTACACCCTGCGGGCGTTGTCCGCGGCGATCATCGCGCCGACCCGCCGGGCGTCCTCGGCCGACCATGCCCCGGAGGCCGTCCAGTCGCCGAGGACGGTCGCCAGCGCGGTCCGGAACAGTGCGCTGCCGACGACATACAGCTCCGGGAGGCCGTAGGCGTCGGTGGAGAAGAGCAGTTTGCCGAAGGGCGCGAGCTCCAGGAATTCGGCGAGCACGGCCGCCGCCCGCGGGCCGGTGTGGGTGAGCGTCAGCCCGATGTCGGCGTAGACGTGCGGGAAGACGCTCGCCAAGTAGGCGGCTTGGCGGTGGTAGGGGTAACAGTGCAGCAGCACCAGGTCCGTTCCGGTGTCGGCGGTGGCCCGGACCAGGTCGGTCAGCAGCGCCGGGTCGGCGTGGTCGAGCCGGAGGTCGGGGTCGCCGAAGCCGGTGTGGAGCTGGAGGGGGCGGCCGGTGGCGACGGCCAGCTGGACGAGATGCCGCAGCAGGACCGGATCGGTGAGCCGGGGTGCGCCCGCGGCCAGCCAGGAGCGGGTGGCGGTGTGCACGGCGCCGAGGGCGGGCGGCGCGGGGTCCAGGGCGAGACCGTGGCGGTAGGCGGCGACGGTTTTGAAGGCGACGGCGGTGCGTGCGGCGTCCCGGACCGCGCGGGCGAGGGCGTCGGTGAACTCCTCGGCGTCGCGGGTGCCGGCCGCGATCCGCTCGGCCAGCGTCTCCAGCCGTACGACCTCGAAGCCGGCGCCGCCACCGTCCTCGGCGGTCTCGGCGGGGCCCGTGAGGTCGCCGGGCAGCCCGGTGTCGAGGAGGTACGTGCCGATGCCGGTGGCGCGCAGCAGACGGCGCCGGGTCTCGTCCGGGCCCAGTTCGCGGCGGCGGGCGAGGTAGCGGTCGGGCGGGCAGTGCACGGGCAGGTCGAGCAGCGGCGGGCACCAGCGGCGTACGGCAAAACCGGCCTGGGTGTCGAAGAAGGTGGTGCCCGCCGCGGGCGGCCGGTCCGATTCGGTGAGGTACGCGGCGAACGTCCCGGGGTCCGGTGCGTGCCGGAGCACTCCGTGGCAGTGGTGGTCGACCAGCGGCGGCAGGCCGTCGCCGGATCCGGGCCCGGCTCCCGGGACGTCCTCGGGCATCACCAGCGCCAGCGGGTGGCGGCGGCGATCGCGTCGTCCTCGCTCTCGGCGAAGTGGGCCTCCTCGGCGCGCCGGACGGCGAGCACCGCGCCGTGCAGCACCTCGCCCATCGCCTCGTACAGCGGGGCCGACTTCTCCAGCCGGTCGGCCGCCTCGGTGAGGGTGGCGGGCAGCCGGACGATGCCGCGCCGGGCGCGCTCCCGGACGCCGAGCACGCCCGGGTCGCCGGTCTGCGGTTCCGGCAGCCGCGTGGCGGACTCGATGCCGTGCAGCCCGGCGGCGATGACCGCGCCGACCGCGAGGTAGGGGTTGGCGGCGGCGTCGAAGGTCTTGACCTCGGCATGGCCGCCGTCCGGGTCGTCCGGGGCACCGGTGATCAGACGCAGCGCCGCCTCCCGGTTCTCCACGCCCCAGCACTGGTAGACGCCGGCCCAGTGGGAGGGCTGGAGCCGCAGATAGCTGGCGGGTGACGGGCAGCCGAGGGCGAGCAGGGCGGGCAGCGCGCCGAGGATGCCTCCGAGGAAGGCCGACGCGTCCGGCGCCAGGCCCCATGGGGCGTCGGGGGTGCGGTGCAGGCTCGTGCCGTCGCGGTACAGGCTGAGGTGGAGGTGGCAGCCGTTGCCGACCTGTCCGGCGACGACCGACGGGGCGAAGGAGGCGCGCAGGCCGTGCCGGACGGAGACGGCGCGGATGGTCTCGCGGACCAGCACCACATCGTCGGCGGCGCGGACCGGGTCGCCCGGGGCGGTGGTGACCTCGAACTGGCCCGGGGCGTATTCGGGGTGCAGCTGGAGGACGTCGATGCCCTGGACGCTCAGCGCCTCGGTGACGTCGCGGAGGTAGTCGGAGAGTTCGACGACGCGGGTCATGCCGTACGCGGGGCCCGTGCAGGGGTAGTCGAGCGGCTCGTCCGCACCGGTGGCGGACGGGTGGCCCGCCGGGGCGCGGGTGACCACCCACTCGGTCTCGAAGCCCATCCGCAGCTCCAGTCCGGCCGCGGCGGCCCGCTCCGTCATGCGCCGGGCGAACTGCCGCTGGCAGGCGGGGTGCGGCAGGCCGAGCTGGTCGTAGCGGTCCGCCGGCGCCCAGGCCCAGCCGGGCTGGGCGGCGAGCGTGGTGACCCGCTCCAGGTCGGGGAAGAGCCGCAGGTCACCGTCGGGCCCGCCGAGGTGGTCGGAGGCCGTGATGGCGTCGTCGGAGGTGAACACGTCGAAGACGGGGGACATCCCGACTCCGCGTTCCGCCGCGGCGGCGAGCCGTTCGGCCGGGACGGTCTTGACGCGGGCGATGCCCGCATTGTCCACCCAGGTCAGCGCCACGTTCCGGACGCCTTCCGCCGTCAGGCGGGCCGCCAACTGGCGGGCCTCCTGGCGCTGTTCCGCAGCCCGCGATCCCATAGAGCCGTCCGTCCTCACTGGCCGTGCCGATACGTACCGTGCCGATGCCTCGGCGCCCGTTGCCGCTGTGTGCCCTTGCCGGTCCGGCTCGACGCCTCCCGGTCAGGAGCAGTTGAACTCGCACCATACGCACTTTCCGCTGCCGCGCGGTTCCACACCCCAGACATCGGCCAGGCGGTCCACGAGGAGCAGCCCGCGGCCGGAGACGCCGGCCTCGCCCGGTTCCCGGCGCCGCGGCAGGCTGCTGGAGTGGTCCTCGACCTCCAGCCGCAGCAGCCGTCCGACGCTGTGCGGCATACGGATGTTGACGACGGCCTCGCCGTCGGTGTGCAGCAGCGCATTGGTGATCAGCTCGTCGGCGACCAGCTCGATCTCCTCGGCCCGCTCCGCCGCGCCCCAGGCGCGTACCGCGGCCCGGATCATGTGCCGGGCGGCGGACAGGCCCTCGGGGTCGGCGGGCGCGATGTGCTGGCGGAACCGTCCGACGATGTCGTGCTCGGGGGCACCGAGGCGGCGCAGCAGCAGGAGCGCCATATCGTCCTCGCCGGTCCGCTCGTCCGCCGACTCGCAGAGCCGGTCGGCGAGTTGCTGGACGTCCTGGGGGCCCTGGCGGACCTCGCGGGCCAACTGCCGCATCCCGTCGTCGATGTCGGTGCCGGGCTGTTCGACGATGCCGTCGGTGCACAGCAGCAGGGTGTCGCCGGGGGCGAGCAGGACGGTGGTGACGGGGTAGTCGAGCCGCCGGAATTCGGAGGAGATGCCGAGCGGCAGCCCGCCGGCCACCGGCAGCCTGCGGCAGATGCCCTCGGCGTGCCGGAGCAGCGGGTCGATATGGCCGGCCCGGACGATCCGGGCCGCGCCGGTGCTCAGGTCCGCATCGACGTAGGTGCAGGTCGCGAAGCGGTCGGTGTCGAGCTCGTTGAGGAAGGCGGAGGCGCGGGCCATGACGGTGGCCGGGGCGTGCCCTTCGGAGGCGTAGGCGCGCAGCACGATCCGCAGCTGGCCCATGAGCGCCGCGGCCTGGGTGTCGTGGCCCTGGACGTCGCCGATGACGGCGGCGACCCGGCCGTCGGGCAGCGGGATCACGTCGTACCAGTCGCCGCCGATGTCCCGGCCCATCCGGGCGGAGCGGTAGCGGACGGCGATCTGCGCACCGGCGACGCCGGGGATCCGGCGCGGCAGCATGGCCTGCTGGAGGCCCGCGGCGAGATCGTGTTCCTGGTCGTAGAGCATGGCGCGGGCCAGGCTCTGCGCGATGCTGCTGCCGAGCGCGACCAGGACATTGCGCTCCTGGTCGCGGAAGTCGCTCTCCCGCTCGAAGAAGAGGCCGATCACGCCGATCGGGCGGCCCTGCGCGATCAGCGGCAGATAGGCGGCGGAGTGGACGTGCAGCGGCTCGATGGCCGGCCACAGCCGGGGGTAGTCGCGCTTGAATTCCGCGCGGCTGCCCACATAACGCGGAGTGAGGGTGCGGACCACCTCGCTCATCGGGAATTCGTCCCCCACCCGCGTGTATTCGAGATCCGGTACAAAACTCCCCGCCTTGCCCTCGGAGATCAGCCGGATGCGTCCCGCCTCGACGAGCCCGAGGATGACGTTCTCCGCGCCCAGGCGGCTCAGCCCCTGCTCGTCGGCGAGCACGGCGATGACTTCGCCGACCGTTCGGGCGTGTGCCAGGGCGGCGGTGGTGCGCTCGACGACGCTGGTGTGCCGGCGGCGCTCCTCATCGACGGCGAGCCGCTCCGCCGCGTGGGTGTATTCGTGGCTGGCGTCGCGGACCACGCCGATGATGCGGCGGGGCCTGCCGGTGCTGTCCCGCCGGATGCTGCCCTGGCTGTGGGTCCAGCGCAGCTCGCCGTCGCGCAGCCGGACCCGGAAGTACGCGCCGTAGGAGTCGCTGCCGTCCTTGAGCGCCCGCGCGACCAGGGCGTCCAGGCGGGCCGCCTCATGGGCCGGGACGCGGCAGCCGAGCGTGGCCGGACGGTCGTCGTACTCGTCCGGCAGCATGTCGAACACCTCGAGGGCGGGCGGGTCCATGTGCATCAGCCCGCTGTCGAGGTCCCAGTCGAAGCCGCCCATGCCGTTGAGGGCCAGGGTCAGGTCCGGGTGGGCGGGCCAGTCGTCCGGCACCGACACGGTGGGCCGCTTCGCTCCCCGGTCAGCCATGCCGTCACTTTGCCACATTCACCCGGATTGCGGCGTGTCCAGCCCGTTCCTCCCTCCGCCCCTGGCTCCCTTCACCGCAATACTGACTCAGTCATCAGCAACCTCATCACGCCACCCTCCGGATCCCATAACAACAGGCCTCTGCATCACTTCATCCATACCCAGACCGTTGCGATGTTCTCAACGCGCTGTTACGGTCCGGGACCATGAAGGACGCCACCGGAGCCCGGATCACCGATGACGCCGGAGATGTGACGGTCCGTGTCCGCGAGGTGATCGAGCGGCTCGGCTGTAGCCACCGCGAGTTCGCCCGCCGGATCGTGATGGACCCCTCGAAACTGTCCAGATCACTGGGCGGCACCCGGCGTTTCACGCTGGCCGAGATCGTGCGTATCGCCGATATCGGCGAGGTCGACACGGGCTGGCTGCTCGGCGCCCCCGAGCGGCCCGCGACACCGCCCGACCGCGAGCCGGCGGCCGTCCCCGAGGGCGGCCGGCCGCTCCAGATCGTGCGGGAAACCGTCCGGCTGATCGCCGAGCACGGCTTCCACGGCGTACGGGTCGCCGATATCGCGGCCGCCTGCGGTACCAGCCCCGCGGCCGTGCACTACCACTTCCCCGGGCGCGACGAGCTGCTGGAAGCGGCCGTGCGCTGGTGCATGGACGAGGACACCGAGCGCCGCGCCGCGGGCCTGGCCGCGGCGCCCGACGCCCGCGCCGAGCTGCTGCATCTGATCGCGCTCCAGACCCCGCGCACCGAGCAGCAGCGCCGCCAGTGGCTGGTCTGGCTCGACCTGTGGGCCCAGGCCGCCCGCTCCACCGCCGTGGGGCGGCTGCACGAACACTACTACCGGCAGTGGCGCACCACCGTCGCCGATGTCGTACGCCGCGGCGTCGGCCAGGGCGTCTTTCGCACCGTCGATCCGGAGTTCGCCGCGCTGCGGCTGACCGCCCTGATCGACGGCCTGGCCACACAGGTGCTCGCCACCGCCCCGGACAGCACCGGCCCGGACACGATGCACTCCGCGCTGCTGGCCTTCGTGGAGAGCGAACTCACCGCCGCCCCCGCCGGCTGAGGCCGCCGCTCCCCGCCGCCTCCCTCGTACCGAGCCCGAGCCCCGAGCCCCGCCCCGAGGCACCACACCCCACCGAAGGGACCCCCGTGAACAACGAGGTCATCGTCACCTGTGCGCTCACCGGCGCCGGCGACACCGTCCGCCGCTCCCCGCACGTCCCCGTGACGCCCGAGCAGATCGCCGCGTCCGCCGTCGAGGCGGCGTCCGCGGGTGCCGCGGTCGTGCACATCCACGTACGCGATCCCGGGACCGGCGACCCCTCGCGCGATCCGCGGCTCTACGCCGAGGTCGTGGACCGCATCAGGCAGACCGGCACGGACGTCGTCATCAACCTCACCGCCGGCATGGGCGGCGACCTGGTGATCGACCCCGACGAGCCGCTCCGGCACCTGCCGGGCACGGACCTGGTGAGCGGCCTGGAGCGGCTCCCGCACGTCGAGGAACTGCTGCCCGACATCTGCACCCTGGACTGCGGTTCCCTCAACTTCGGCGACGGCTCCAACCTCTATGTCTCCACCCCCGACATGCTGCGGGTGGGCGCCCGGCGCATCCAGGAGCTCGGGGTACGGCCCGAGTTGGAGATCTTCGACACCGGCCAGCTGTGGTTCGCCAAGCAGCTGCTGGCCGAGGGGCTGCTGGACGATCCGACGGTCTTCCAGCTGTGCATGGGTATCCCGTGGGGCGCGCCGGCCGACCCGGGCGTCCTCCAGTCGATGGTGAACATGCTGCCCGAGGGCGCCCAGTGGGCGAGCTTCGCGCTCGGCCGGATGCAGATGCCGTGGGTCGCCCAGTCGATCCTCCTCGGCGGCAATGTGCGGGTCGGCCTGGAGGACAACCTCTACCTCAGCAAGGGCGTCAAGGCCACCAACGGCGGCCTCGTCGAACGTGCCGTGCAGATCACCGAGTTGCTGGGCGCCACGGTCGCCACCCCCGACCAGGCACGGGCCCGGCTCGGCCTGAAGCCGCGCGGCTGAACCCCGCCTCCGCTCCCCCGCTCTCCCCCTTGCCTCCCCTCCACCAGGAGCCGCTCCCCCATGCCTGAAACCACCCCTGCCCCCTGTGCCCCCGAGGACGTACGCCGCGTCGCCTGTATCGGCGCCGGAGTGATCGGCGGCGGCTGGGCCGCCCACTTCCTCGCCCGCGGCTACGACGTCACCGCCTGGGACCCGGCCGCCGACGCCGAGGAGAAGCTCCGCCGCCTGGTGGCCGCCGCCTGGCCCGCGCTGGAGCAGATAGGCCTGGCCGACGGCGCCGCACAGGACCGGCTGACGGTCGCCCCCACCCTCGCCGAGGCCGTCGCCGACGCCGACTTCGTCCAGGAAAGCGCCCCCGAGAAGCTGGAGTTGAAGCGCTCCCTGCTCGCCGAGCTCGCCGCCGCGACCCGCCCGGGCGTGGTCATCGCCTCCTCCACCTCCGGCTACCCGATGACCGATATGCAGACGGCGGCCGAGGACGCCGGCCGGCTGGTCGTCGGCCATCCCTTCAACCCGCCGTACCTCATCCCGCTGGTCGAGGTCGTCGGCGGCGAGAAGACGGACCGCGAGGCCGTCGCCTGGGCCTCGCGCTTCTACGACGTGGCGGGCAAGTCCGTGATCACCATGGACCGTGAGCTGCCCGGCTTCATCGCCAACCGCCTCCAGGAGGCCCTCTGGCGCGAGGCGCTGCACATGGTCGCGAACGGCGAGGCCTCGGTCGAGGACATCGACGCCTCGATCACCGAGGGGCCGGGCCTGCGCTGGGCGTTCATGGGCCCCTGCCTGACCTTCGCGCTGGCCGGCGGCGAGGGCGGTATGGCCCATATGCTCGACCACTTCGGCCCGTCACTGAAGTCGCCGTGGACCCGGCTGGCGGCGCCCGAGCTGGACCGTGAGCTGCGCGACGCCATGGTCGACGGCTGCGCGGACGCCGCGGGCGACCGTACGTACGCGGATCTGGTCGCCGAACGCGACCAGGGCGTCATCGACGTCCTCCGCGCCACGGGCCGGCTGGGGAGCGTCCGCCGATGACCGCTCACCCGCCGGGCGGCCTGCCCGTCTTCCACCAGACCGTCCAGGACGACTGGATCGACTACAACGGCCACCTCAGCGAGGCCTACTACGTCCTGATCTTCGGCTTCGCCACCGACGCCCTGATGGACGCGGCCGGCCTCGACGCGGCCTACCGCGACCGCACCGGCTGCTCCCTGTACACGGTCGAGGCCCACGTCCGCTATCTGCACGAGGTCGCCCGCGGCAGCGAACTCGCCGTCCGTACCACCGTGTTGGGCGTCGACGGCAAGAAACTGCGCCTCCTCCACGAGATGTTCGTCGGCGCTCCGTCCGGCGCACCGGTGGCCACCGAGGAACTGTTCACCCTGCATGTCGACCAGTCGGCCGGGCGCGCGGCACCCCTGCCCGACGCGAGCCGCGCGTACTTCGCGGGCGTGCTCGCTCCGGCGCCCCCGTGGGCGGGCCAGGGCATCCGCGCGGTGTAGTCACAGGTGGGTGAGGGCGGCGGAAGGCACGGCCGGGTGGTCCCGCACCGGCTCCCGGCCGTGCCTCGTGCCGGTCGGGCCGGACGCGTCGCCCCGGTGCCATCCTGGAAGGAGCGAGGACCTTCACCACTCACCGGGACCCACCGAGGGGAAGCCACCATGACCGCCACCAAGGGCCATCACATCGAGGTCGAGCAGGGCACCGACCACATCCGCGTCACGATCGACGGCCGGCTGGTGGCCGACACCCACCGCCCGCTCCTCCTCCACGAGACCGGCTACCCCGTGCGCTACTACCTCCCGCCCGAGGACGTACGCACCGATCTGCTGACGCCGTCCGAGACCCACACCGTCTGCCCCTTCAAGGGCACCGCCTCCTACTGGTCGCTTCCCGGCGGCCCGGAGGACATCGCGTGGGCCTACCCCGAACCGCGTCCCGACGTGGCACGGATCAAAGATCACTTCTGCTTCTACGAGGTCGACGCGGACTGACCCGGGAGCACCGGGCGCGCGTCACCCGGCGGCGCGCGTCACCGGCAGCGCACCTCCGGGCGCGCGCGTCCCCGGGCGCAGCGGCCCTGCGGAGTCATGGTCCCGGGGAGCCGTGGGCCTGGAGCCCCACGGGCAGGGAAATGCCCCCGTACAGAGGCATGCACCCCTCCGGCGACGCGGGACGGCCCCGCAGCGCACAATCGAAGGGTGAACGAAGCGGAGCACTCCCCCGACGAGCCCGGCGCCTCCCGCGAGCCCGGTGCGCCCCCCGCACACGACGAGGGCGGCGACCCGGCCTGCTGGCTGGACCAGGTCTGCGAGGCCTGCGGCCGGATCCGCGAGCGGCCCCGCGGTGCGGTCTGCGAGCACTGCGGCGCCGGGCCCGAGAAGACCGCGGCCGAGGAAGCGCCGAACGGCTCCCGCTCCCCTGCCGCCGGCCGGCCCGCCCCGCGCCGGGACCGCGACGAGGAGGGCCGGGCCCGCAACGCCCGTCCGCGCGACGGTCTCGGCCGGCCGCTGCCGTACGGCTCCCCGGGGGTGGCCCGGCAGCCCGAGGGGGTCCCCCGGACGCCCGCCCAGTCGCTGGCCGAAGCGCAGCGGCTGCTCGACGACGGGATGCCGTTCCACGCCCATGAGGTGCTGGAGGACGCCTGGAAGACGGCGCCGGAGGCGGAGCGGGAGCTGTGGCGGGGGCTTGCCCAGCTCGCCGTGGGACTCACCCATGCGGCGCGCGGCAACGCCGTGGGCGGTACGGCACTGCTCGACCGGGGTGCGGCGGCCATCGCCCCGTATGCGGACGCCGCCCCGCACGGGATCGATATCGCGGGGCTGACGTCCTGGGCCGGGGAGCTGACCGGCCGTCTGACCGGCTCCGGGGCCGTACCGGCGGCGGAGACCGCGCCCCGGCTGCGGGCCACGGGGGACAAGGCCGGGGGCCAAGCCGGGGAGCAGGCCGGGGACAAGGTCAGGGGCCCGGCCGGGGACAGGCCGGCCGCCGACGGGTGACGCCGGGGCCGGGCTCCGCCGGGACGAGCGGAGCCGACCGCCTTTCTCGTACACACCAGGGGCCGCAGGGACCACCGGCCCGGATGCCTACGCCGCGCCTCCCCTCCGCCCGCCGCGTCCGCGTGCCTGCCGCCACCGGGCGAGCAGGGCACCCAGCCCGACTGCCGCGACGCCGGCGCCGCCCGCCCCCAGGACGAGGGTCGAGCGCCGGGGGGAGCCGCCGCTCGCTTCGGCGCCGGTGACGTGGGCGGCCACCGGGCGGAACTGGCCGCCACCGTCGTAGGCGGTGCGTACGGCGTGCAGGGTGCCCACCGGCTGGGCGGTGCCGGCGGTGCCGAAGCCCCAGTCCAGCAGCGAGGCGGCTTCCTTGTAGACGGCGTTGTACTCGGTCGACTGCGGGTTGAGGACGGTGACCAGCAGCGTGCGGCCGTTCTGGCGGGCGGCGGCGACCAGGGTGTTGCCGGCCTTGGTGGTGTAGCCGTTCTTCACGCCGATCATGCCGGGGTAGCGGGACAGCCCGTGCGAGCCCACCAGCAGGCGGTTGGTGTTCTCGATCCGGTTGGCGGTGCCGCCCGCGCCGGGGAACGTGGCGCGGGGGGTGGAGCAGTAGCGGGCGAAGTCGTCGTGGGCGAGTCCGGCGCGGGCGAAGACGGTCAGGTCGTGGGCGGAGGACTCCTGGCCGGGCGCGTCATAACCGTCCGGGGACTTGACGGTGGTGTCGCGTGCGCCGAGTTTGCGGGCGGTCTCCTGCATCTCTTCCGCGGTGGTCCGCCAGCCGCCGTTCATCGAGGCCAGCACATGCACCGCGTCGTTGCCGGAGCGGAGGAAGACCCCGCGCCACAGGTCGGCGACGGTGTAGCGGCGACCCTGCTGGATACCGACGAGGCTGCTGCCGGCCCCGATGCCCGCCAGGTCCGCGGAGCTGACCTGGCGTACGGTGCCCGCCGAGAACTTCGGCAGGACGGTGACCGCGAACAGCGTCTTGAGGGTGCTGGCCGGGGCGAGCCTGCGGTGCGGGCTCTTCGCGGCCAGCACGCTGCCGGTGTCCGCGTCGGCCACCATCCAGGACAGGGCGCTCAGACCGCTGGGCAGCCTCGGTATACCGGGGGCGCTGACGACCTGCACCCCGGCACCGGCCGCGGCGGGCTGACGGGCCGTCGCGTCGTGGGCGGCGGCAGGTATGGACGTCAGCGACACACCGGCGGCGGCGATCAGCGTCATCGCCGCTGCCTTCTTGGACACACGCGCGTCAATTGCCATGCCGTCACGCTAAGAAGCGGCGCGGCAACCCGCAGCGCGGTTGAGCCAGACGGACCACGCCGGGTGCCGTACGCGCGGCGTGTCGCAACTGCAACGGGTGCAAAGAAGGACCCGCCCGGTGCGACGGGGGATGCACACCGGGCGGGTCTCAGGAACCTTTCTACCGCATGAGCGAACGGTTATGCCTCAAAAACTTGTTCGTTCGTCGCTCACCAAGCGACGGGGAGCGAAATCAGGCCACGTGATCGCAGCGTCCTGCGGTGCCGCAAATCACCACGCGGGACGTCCAGTCGCAGCCCCGGGAAGCGGCCGAGGAGCGCGTCGAGCGCAACGACAGCCTCCATACGGGCCAGCGAGGCGCCGAGGCAGTAGTGGATGCCGTGGCCCAGCGCGAGGTGCCCCGAGAGGTCCCGGCCGCGGTCGAAAGTGTCCGGATCCGGGAAGCGCGCCGGATCGCGGTTCGCGGACGCTATCGACAGCAGCACGCTCTCCCCGGCCGCGATCCGAACGCCGCCGATCTCCAGGTCCTCCTTGGGGAAACGACGGATCGACACCGGGGACGGGCCGTCGAAGCGCAGGAACTCCTCCACGGCCGCCGGCAGTTCGGCCGGATTCTGCTGCACCTGGCGGAGCTGGTCGGGACGGTCGAGCAGGCCGAGCACGGCGTTGCCGATGAGGTGGACGGTGTTCTCGTACCCGGCGAAGAGGAGGAGGAAGGCGAGCGAGGTCAGTTCGTCCTCGGTGAGCCGCTCGCCGCCCGCCCCGTCGCCCGCACCACCGGCCTGGTCGTCCCGTGCCGCGATGAGATCCGAGAACAGATCGTCGCCCGGCTCCGCACGCTTGGCCGCGATCAGGCCGGTGAAGAACTCCAGCATCGCCCCGATCGCCTCCTTCATCAGCTCCGGCCGGCTCGGATCCGGTGTGATGAGCGCGTTCGACCAGGCCAGGAAGTCGCGGCGGTCGCTGTGCGGGATGCCGAGCAGATCGTAGATCACGGTGATCGGCAGGGGACCCGCGTAGTCGGTCATCAGATCCGCACGGCCGCGCTCCGCCATCGCGTCCAGCAGCTCGTCGGCGGTCTTCCGTACGGGCGCCCGCAGCGCCTCGACCCGGCCCGGGGTGAAGGCCTTGACCACCAGGCGGCGGATCCGTGTGTGGTCCGGTGGGTCCATGTTCAGCAGATTGGCGTCCAGCGCGGGCGGCAGCGCGAAGCCGCGGTAGCCGCAGGGCGCGGCATGCTTCTTGTCCAGCGAGAGCCGCGGGTCGGCGAGGGCGCGACGGACGTCGTCGTAGCGGGTGACGAGCCAGGCGGGGTGCCCGTCGGCGCCGGTGATCCGGTGCACCGGGCCGGCCTCGCGCAGCGCGGCGCAGGCGGCGTACGGGTCGTCGAGGAGGGGCGTCACGTCGATGGGAGGCGTCACGTCGATGGGGGCGTCGGAGCCGGTATCGGCGGTGTTCTGCATGATCCCGACTTTAGGGGGCGTCTCTCCCGGTGCCCGGCCAAGTCCCTTCCGGCACAGGCCGTCTGACGACAGCGGCACCGGTCCCCCGGGACCGGTGCCGCCTTTCAGGTCGGGCGGCCCGGACCCCCGTGCCGGGCCACCCCGTCTTTGTGGTGGTGCCTCAGCCGCGCGCCATCGAACTGCGCTGGCGCAGCTCGGTGAGCACGGTCTCGATCAACGGCGAGTGGTAGACATCCGCCACCAGCGCCAAGTGTTCGTACTCCGCGGCGAGTTCGGCCGGTGCGGTGCCGCTGGAGACCACCACGCTGTCGGCTCCGTGGGCCGGCACATGGCCCACGGCACGGTTTTCCAGGCCGCGGCGGAGCGCGGCGGCCTCCGCGACGGCCGCCAGCTGCCGGTCGTCGAGGGCGACCGCGCGGGCCCGCTCACGGGCGATGTCGACGGCGTCGGACTCGACATGGCGGCGGATACCGCGCTGGACGTCCCGGATCTCGGCCATCTGCCGGTTGGCCCGCCACTCCAGATCGGCGAACGGCCACCGTACGGCCCATGCCGAGGCCTCCATCGTGACCTCCGGGGAGCGGGCGGTGACGGTCCGCCAGAGCGGGGAGAGACGGCGCAGCCGGCGCCAGGCGGCGACCCGGGGGCCGGCCGCCGGCAGCGCGAAGCCGGCGAGGACCATGAGCGCCGCGACCGAGGCGCTCATCGGCGCCACGCCGTTGGAGAGCCACAGCGCCGGGTGGCCCGTCCAGGACAGGACGAAGCCGATGACCTTGCAGGCGCAGTAGCCCAGGCCGAGCCAGCAGCCCGCGGCCAGCAGCCGCAGACCGCGTGCCAGATATGTCCTGCCGAGCCGGGCGGCGAGCCGCGGGCACAGCGTCCCCAGGGCCGCCGAACTCATCCCGAAAATGGCCAGATACAGCACCAGGAAGAGCATGACTCCGGGCGAGTCGGTGTAGGCGGTGCTGAAGTCGCGAGGGTGCTCGACGGCATCCGGCCTGCCGACCACGAACCCGGTGATCGCCACCGCCCACAGCGCGGCCACTCCCCCGACGGCGGCACGTGCCCTGGTCCGTGCACGGGCCCGCGCGGCCGCGCCCTCGCCCGCCGTCCAGCGCAGCAGCAACACCAGCGCCCCCGCGGCGAACACCACGACGGAGGAGTAGAGGAAGACCATGGCGAGGTTGGCCACGCCGGTCAGCCGGTCGAAGGCGCGGTAGATGCTCGGCGCGGAGAAGAGGAAGACCGTGGCCACGCCACCGGTCATCACACAGGCCAGCCCCAGGTCCGCATTGCTGCGGTCGCGGAACCAGGCGACGGACTTGTACCCGACGATCGCCCAGGCGGCGACGCCGAACGACAGATAGATGACATCAAACACGCGGGCCCCCGTCCTCCGCGGCGTCCGCACCGATCCCGTCGGCACCGTGGTCGCCGGACGGCGTCTCCTGCCGGCGCCGGAGGTGCTGGAGCGCGGGCCCGAGCGCCGCCGCCAGCTCGGCCGCCTGTCCCTCCAGGGGGAGTTCACGCTCGGCCGCGGACGGCGCCACCCGCTCCATCAGCAGCGTGCCGAGCACTTCGGTCTCCCGCTCGGCGAGGTTGTCATAGCCGTGGTGCCGGGCGAAGCCCATGGTCAGACCCATGCGCCGCATGGCCGTGGCGACATCGACCGAGGGCGTCCACAGCTTCAGCGCGTCCTCGGTGACCGCCGGGTCCTGGCCGTGGCCCAGCAGGAGATGGCTCAGTTCGTGCAGCACGATGTGGGCCTGGTGCCAGGGTGAGGTCTTGAGCTCGTAGAAGACCCAGTAGCCGTCGTCGGTGACGGCCGTCATCCCCGAGACCACTCCGCCCAGGCTCATCGGCACCAGGTGGACGGGCCGCGCCACACGTGCGGCGACGATGTCGCACATCCCGCGCAGATCGGTTGCGGCGGGCAGCGCCAGCTCCTTGATGAGCCGCTTGCACCGCCTGCGTATCTGCCCCACTCGCATGCTCGTCCCGTCCTCGTGTCCGGCCCGCTGCCAGGAAGCGAAAATCTGGCCGCGCTCAGCGGTCCGCATCAGGTCACTCACCGCTCCGGTCACCGCCCGGCTCCGGCGGGTCGGCCGGCAGATTCATCTGCTGCCGGAACTGGGAGATGATCGTCGTCAGACTGTCCTGCACCTCCGGCGGCAGCCCGACGGAGCGCAGCGCGATGGCACGCACCCGCTGGTCCCGCATGGCGGCGAGGAAGCGGACCTCTTCCTCCACCCGCTCGGCCTGCGGCTGCGAGAGGTCCCCCAGCAGATAACCGCCCGGTACGGCAAAGAACTTGGCCAGCGCGCGCAGCAGTTCCGGGCTGGGGTTCGTACGCCTGCCGTTGCGCAGCATCGACAGATACTGCTCGGTGACCTTGACCCCGCCGTACTCCTCGTCCCCGGCGCTGATCTCCTCGGCCACCAAGGCGTTGGTGTACGGCGCCCCGGGCGGATGCATGTTCGCGAAGAGATGGTTGAGCCGCTCCGCGAGCGTGCTGCCCGTCCCGTCGGACCGGCCGTCGCCCCCCACGCCCATGCCCACCGTCCCCCCATCGATCGGCCCCAACGAACAGTTAAGGCACCTGAATCGGCGGCCTCATCCTGTCACGGAGGGAACACGGTGCACCAGTCCACTTACGGACAGTAGGGATCGCCCGGCTTAACCGGGAGTTGAGTGACGAGGTCCGCCGGGACGTGCGTGCTCTCCCCGGGCGGCTCCCGGGGGCGCGACGAGGACAGGGCACGCCGTTCCGCGAGGCGCGGCGTCATGGCCACCCGCACCGCTACCCGCACCACTTACCCGCGGCGGTTGTGGGCGCCCGGGGTGTATCCGTAGGCGCGGCGGAAGACGTCGATGAAGGCGCTGGTGGAGGACCAGCCGCAGCGGTGGGCGACGGCGGTGACGGGAGTGCCGTCGGCCAGCATCTTCAGGGCGTGATAGAGGCGCAGTTGGGTGCGCCACTGGGGGAAGGTCATGCCAAGTTCGGAGCGGAAGAGGCGGCTGAGGGTGCGCTCGCCGGTATGGGTGTGGGCGCCGAGCTCGGCGAGGGTGCGGGGGTCGGCGGGGTTGTCGTGCAGGAGGGCGCAGGCGGCCGCCAGGCGCGGATCGGTGGGCGCGGGCAGCTGCACGGGCTGCTGAGGCGAGGCGCGGAGCTGGTCGAGGAGGACCGCGCGCAGGCGGTGGCGTTCGGGGCTGTCGTCGGCGGGGTCGCGGGTGTAGGCGAGGATCAGCTCGCGCAGGAGGGAACCGACGGCCAGGACGGTGGGCGCGTCCAGCCGCAGCGGGTTGTCGCCGACGGGCAGCCCGAGGGTGTGCAGGTCGAGGTGGCCGTAGGCACGGTGGGCGTGGACGGTTCCGGCAGGGACCCAGATGGCGCGGGTACCGGGCGCGAACCACGTTCCGGCATCGGTGGTGACGGCCAGAACACCGGATCCCGCATAGACGATCTGGTGGTTGTCATGGCGGTGGGCCTCGATGCGTTCGCCGGCCGCCAGGGCCAGCGTGTGCGTCGGCGCGGCAGGGGTGTGGCGGATATTCGGCATACCTTGGCACTTTATCGGAAGCGAGACACCTGGGCGGCGTTGACGATCGAAGAGTGTCAACCAACCAGCCCCCAGCTCCGTCCACAGCTCCGTCCACCGGAAAATCCCTCGGACTGCTGTCCCTGGGGCACGCCTGTGTGGACATCTACCAGGGCGCCGTGGCCGCCCTCGTGCCCTTCTTCCTCGCCGAGCGGGCCTATTCCTACGCCGCGGCCTCCGGCATCGTGCTCGCCGCGTCCCTGCTCTCCTCGGTGGCACAGCCGCTGTTCGGCGCGCTGACCGACAAGTGGTCCCTGCCCTGGCTGCTGCCGGTGAGCACCCTGGCGGCAGGCGTCGGCGTCGCGCTCAGCGGCCTCAGCGGTTCCTATGCGCTGACCCTGGCCGTCGTCGCCGTCTCCGGGATCGGGGTGGCCGCCTACCACCCCGAGGCCGCCCGGATCGCCCGCATCGCGAGCCGCGGCAGCCACAACGCGATGGGGCTGTTCTCCCTCGGCGGCAACATCGGCTTCGCGGCCGCGCCGCTGATGGTCTCCGCCGTCATCGCCACCGGCGGGCTGCGCGCCTCCCCGCTGCTGGTCGTCCCGGCCCTGGCGGGCGCCGCCCTGTGTGCGGCCGCGCTGCGGACCGTCAACGGCACCACCACGGCCGCAACCACCGCGTCGGCCGCGGCCCGCCGGGCGGGCAAGGACGACTGGCGGGCCTTCCTCACGATGTCCGGAGCCATCGTGTGCCGCTCGATCGTCTTCGTCGGGCTGAGCGCCTTCATCTCCCTGTACGCCCGCCAGCGCACCGGAGGCGGCGACGTCGCGGGCACCGCGGCCCTGTTCGTGCTCTACCTGGGCGGCGCGGTCGGCACCGTCGCCGGAGGACGGCTCGCCACCCGCTACGGCCGGATCGCGGTGGTGCGCTGGTCCTACGCCCTGACCCTTCCCGCCGTCGCCGGCACGGTCCTGGTCCCCGGCCCGCTCCTGTATCTGTTCATCGCCCTGACCTCGGCCGGCCTGTACGTGCCCTTCTCCCTGCATGTCACCCTCGGCCAGGACTATCTGCCCCGCCACGTCGGCACCGCCGGCGGCGTCACCCTGGGCCTGACCGTCAGCGTCGGCGGCCTCGCCAGCCCCCTCATCGGCGCCGCCGCCGACGCCACCTCCCTCCAGACCGCACTCACCCCGCTCATCGCCTTCCCCGCCCTGGGATGGCTGCTCGTGCGCACCCTGCACGAACCCGATATGCCCGAAACCATGACAGCCACCACCCCCGCCCCCCTGCGCACCACCACCCCCACCTCCAACCCTTGACCCGAACAGACCCGCCCGCCACTTCCCACAGCTGTGAAGCACAGCCCGGGAGCGGCGCCCCCTCTCCACCTCGGGGCCGAACAACCCTTGCCACACGGGGAGTTCGGCCCCGCCGCCCTGCCCGCCCGCATGCCCCATCGATCGACGCACGACGGAGCTGGAAACCGCCGCCACCGTCCCCTCGTAACGATGAGATGCGGCAAATCCAAGGCCACGCCCAGGCGGCCCTCTGCCTACGCGGCGCACCATCTGGCCGTAGATCACGGAGAGTTGAGCCGGCGGTGCCGGAAACCATGAACGACAAGACCTCGGAGCCGCGCGCCCCGCTCCGCCCTCGTCAAGGACGGGTACCGGGTGACCGGCTACCGGAACGACCCGAAGGCCGAGCCAGCGGTTCTGCTGGACATGACGAACGACCGCACGGCCTATGCGGTCTCCGCGGAGACCGCCGGCGACTCCGCGCAGCACATGGTGCTGCGGGTGAACCTGCCCTGCCATCTCCCGCCCGGCGCCGAACAGCAGCAGTTCTGAGCGGCCGCACCGGCACGTACGGAGGCAAAAGGCCGGGGGCGGCCGATGTCGCCACACATGCAAAAAGGCCGCTCCGAAATTCGGAAACGGCCTCCGACTTGCAGAAAGAACAAGTCGGGACGACAGGATTTGAACCTGCGACCCCTTGACCCCCAGTCAAGTGCGCTACCAAGCTGCGCCACGTCCCGGTGCCCGTTTCGGCCGGGAATTCCCGGCTGACCGCGCACGAGAACAATACCGCATGTCAGAGGGTGGGTGCTGCCATATTCCCGCCTCGGCGCGCGTACGGCCGACGGGAGAGATGAGTACCTGTACTCATGCACCGCCGTCACCGTGCCGCCACGCTACGCGCATGACTACTCCATCGATTCAGCGGCCGACGACCACGGCCTTCTTCGTGCAGGCCGCGATCTCCTTCGGGCTGTCGCTGGCGGCGCTGGTGATCGGGATCATCAAGTTGCCGGTGGGGCCCTGGGAGCGTGGTTTCCTCGCCATCGGTCTGGTCTTCGTGGTGTCCTCGGCGTTCACGCTGGCCAAGTGCATCCGTGACCGCCAGGAGGTCGAGGAGGTGACGAACCGGGTGGACAAGGCCCGGATCGACAAGATCCTCATTGAGCAGGACGTCTTCAAGCCGGGGCAGGTCTGACCTCGGCGTACCGGGCCGCGGATATCTCGACATCCCGGGCCGCGGACATCTCGGCATCCCGGGCCGCGGATCTCCCGGTCCGCGGCCCGACGCTTGACCTCAAGCACGCTTGAGGTTGCACGCTCGGTCGTATGACGGACATGACGACGGAACCGACGAAGGGCAAGGCGGCAGGGCCTGCGGCGGGAGACCCGGCGGAGCGCACACCGCACACCGGCGGCATCGGGTTCGATGAACTGCCGCATCTGATGAGCCTGATGACGGGCGATGAGAAGCACGGCCCGGCGGCCACCTCCACGCTGGACGCCCTCTGGGTGCTCTACGACCGGGTGCTGCGGGTGTCCCCCGGCACCGCCCAGGACCCCGGCCGGGACCGCTTTCTGCTCTCCAAGGGGCACGGCCCGATGGCCTACTACGCGGTGCTGGCCGCCAAGGGCTTCTTCCCCACCGCATGGCTGCCGGGCTTCGGCGCGTACGACTCCCCGCTCGGGCATCACCCCGACCGGCTGCTGGTGCCCGGCGCGGAGATCGGCAGCGGTTCGCTCGGGCACGGGCTGCCGCTGGCCGTCGGCACCGCCCTCGGGCTGCGGGCGCAGGGCCGGACGGAACCGGCCGTATGGGTGCTGATCGGCGACGCCGAACTGGACGAGGGCAGCAACCACGAGGCGCTGGCCTACGCGGGCGCCGCGGGACTGGACCGGCTGCACACCCTGGTCGTCGACAACTCCTCCGCCACCCACGGCTGGCACGGCGGGATCGCCTCCCGCTTCGAGGCCGCAGGCTGGTCCGCCGCCACCGTCGACGGCCGCGACCACCGGGCTCTCCACGAGGCCTTCAGCGCGCCGCACCCGGGCCGCCCGCGCGCGGTGATCGCCCGTGTCGAGCCCAAGGGCGACTGAGCGGCCCGCCCCGGCTCCCCACCCACCAGGACTTCGAGAGGGTTTCAGTGATGGACACCATGCGTGAGCGGTTCGCCTCGGTCACCTCACGGCTGTTGGAGGAGGACCCGCGGCTGGCGGTCGTCCTCGCCGACATCGGTACGGCCGGCTTTGCCGAGGCGGCACAGCGGCATCCGGACCGGGTGGTGAATGTCGGCATCCGGGAGCAGTTGCTGATCGGCGTGGGCGGCGGGCTGGCGCTCACCGGGCTCCGCCCGATCCTGCACACCTTCGCCAGCTTCCTCGTGGAGCGCCCCTTCGAGCAGGTGAAGCTGGACTTCGGCCACCAGGGCGTGGGCGGGGTGCTGGTCAGCGCCGGGGGCTCCTACGACTGGCCGAGCGGCGGTTTCACCCATATGTCACCCGGCGACGTCGCGCTGCTGGACACCCTGGACGGCTGGACCGTACATGTCCCCGGGCACCCGGACGAGGCCGAGACGCTGCTGCGGCACGCCACGTCGGCCGGTGACGACAAGGTGTACGTCCGGCTGTCCGCACAGGCCAACCACGCGCCACGGGCCGTGGACGGGACCGGTTTCCGGACACTTCGGGAAGGGCGCGGCGGGGTGGTCGTCGCCGTCGGTCCGATGCTGGATCATGTGCTCGCCGCGACCGAGGGCCTGGAGGTGACGGTGCTCTACGCGACGACCGTGCGGCCCTTCGACGCCGCCGGGCTCCGCGCCGCGGTCGGCGCTGCCGGTAGCGCGGACGTGGTGCTCGTGGAGCCGTATCTGGCGGGGACCTCGACGCGCTTCGCGAACGAGGCGCTGGAGGACCGGCCGCACCGGCTGCTGGGGCTCGGCGTCGGCCGCCAGGAGCTGCGCCGGTACGGGCAGCTCGACGAGCACCTGGCGGCGCACGGCCTCGATCCGCACGGCCTGCGCGAGCGGATCGCCGGGTTCCTGGCGGCACGGCGCTGACGGTGGGCACGGCGCTGACGGTGGGCGTGGCGCTCCCCGCGGAGCGGCGGCGGCTCAGATGTGCTTGTCGAGCCAGGCCAGCAGGTCGTCCTGGACCTCGTCGCGGTTGGTCTCGTTGAGGATCTCGTGGCGGGCGTCCGGGTAGGCCCGCCAGGTCAGATCGCGGGTGCCCAGATAGCGGAAGTCCTCCAGCAGTTCGTGGACCAGGGTCATCCGCTGGTGGCAGGGGTCCTGGTCGCCGACGGCGAGGTGGACCGGCAGACCCCGCGGGATGCGGGCGAGGTTGGCCGGGTCGTTGATCTTGCGGATGGCGCCCACCCAGTCGGCGGCGAGACCGGCGCAGAAGGGGAAGCCGCAGTCCTCGTCGGCGGCGTAGGCGTCCACCTCCGCGGCGTCGCGGGAGAGCCATTCATAGCCGGTGCGGTGGGTGAAGGCGTCGTTGAAGGAGCTGAAATTGCGCGGGATGAACGCGGAGAGCGCGCTGCGGCCGTGCTCGGCAATCTCCTGGTCCAGTTCGGCGACGGCGCCGTCGATGTCCAGGCCGGGCAGGGTGCGGAAGACGCCGGTGAGGATCAGTCCGGCGAGGTCGGCGCCGTACTCCTGGGCGTAGTCGCGGGCCAGCATCGCGCCCATGCTGTGGCCGAGCAGCACCAGCGGGACGCCGGGGTGGGCGGCGGCCGCATGGTTGCCGATGCCCTTGAGGTCGCTGACGATCGCCCGCCAGCCGTCCTCGCCGACCACGCCGCGGCCGCCGGTGGAGGCGGCGGTGGCGCCGTGGCCACGGTGGTCGGAGGCGAGGACGGCGTAGCCGTGGCCGGCCAGGAACCGTGCGAAGCGGTCGTAGCGCCGGCCGTGTTCCGCGGCGCCATGGGCGATCTGGACGAGGGCGCGCGGGTGACCGGATTCAGGGAGCCAGGTGTAGGTGGCGATACGGGCGCCGTCCGGGGCCTGGTGGAAGTCCTGCTGCATGGCCTGCATGCGTCGTCTCCTGACTGCCGGGGCGGTGGCTGACGAGTCGTCGGCGCCCACTCTTTCGTGTGGGGCGGCCGTGCGCCATGGGACGCGCGTGGCGCAGATGCCCCTCTCCCCCGCGCGCGGCGTGACAGGATCGGCCGGTTCTTTGCCGACCTGTGCCGCAACCCCCTTTCGCAGGAGGACCGTTGGACACCACGGACCCTTTCGAGGACCGCATCACGGACCGTTTCGAGAACACCCCCCTTCACCCCACGCCGCTGTCCCGCCGCAGATTCCTCCAGGGCACCGCCTCGGCCGCCGCCGCGGCGGGCCTGGCCGGCGTCACCGCACCCACCGCCTGGGCGCAGGACGCCGGAGCGAGCGGCGCCGCCCTGTCCTTCACGGCCGCCACCAATGGCGCGGCCTCCCTCTCCCCGTCCGGTGACCGGCTGGTCGCCGAGGTCCAGAACGTCCTGTGGTCACTGCCGCGGGCCGGCGGCGACGCGGTCGCGCTGACCCCGCCCGACCTGGAGCCCACCCGTCCGGTGTACTCCCCCGACGGCCGCCGCATCGCCGTCTGCGCCTACCGCGGCGGCTCCTTCCATCTGTGGACGCTTGCCGCCGACGGCTCCGGGCTCCGGCAGCTGACCGACGGCCCGTGGGACGACCGCGGCCCCGCCTGGTCCCCCGACGGCACCCGGATCGCCTTCGCCTCGGAACGGGGCGGGGACGCGGTGACCGGCAGCCCGTACCGGATCTGGGTGCTGGAGGTGAAGACCGGGCGGCTGACCCGGATGACCGGGCTGCCCGGTCAGGACGGCCCGCAGCAGGACGCCGCCTGGGAGGACTTCGACCCCTGCTGGTCGCCGGACGGCTCGCGGATCGTGTTCGTCCGGGGACAGGTGACAGGAGCGGCGCTGGTCTCCCGTACCGTCGCCTCCGTGCCGGCCGACGGGCGGGGCGCGGTGCGCACCGAGCACACCGAGACGGCAGCCGCCCAGGTGATGGTGCCGGCGCTGTCCCCTACGGGGCGGCTCGCCTATCTGCGGACCACGGACTATCCGGGCCCCACCTGCACGCTGGTGGTGGACGGCGCACGGGTCGCGGTGGACGGCGATGTGGAGCCGGTGCCGCCGCGCTGGGTCTCGCGGGACGAGCTGCTGCTGACGGTCGGCGGGCAGTTCCGGATCGTCCGGGCCGACGCTCCGCAGCGCGCCGAGACCATCCCGTTCACCGCGCGGCTGCCGCTGGACCGGCCCCGCTACCGCGTCAAGGACTACGGTTTCGAGCGGACGGCGGCGGGCCCGGTGCGCGGCGTGCATCTGCCCGCGCTCTCGCCCGACGGCCGCAGGGTCGCCTTCGCCGCGCTCAACTCACTGTGGCTGGCGCCCACTTCGGGCGGCGAAGCCCCGCGCAGGATCGTCCGGGCCGATGCCACCCGCTATGTGCTCGGGCCCAGCTGGACCCGCGACGGGCGGGCGCTGCTCTACGCGGACGACCGGGACGGGCTGTTCGCGGTGCGCCGCCGGGACATCGTCTCCGGGGAGGAGACGGTGCTGGCCACCGGCGGCCGGGTGCAGCCCGCGCTGTCGCCGGACGGCGGACGGCTGGCCGCCCTGGACATGTCCGGCAATCTGGTCGTACGGACGCTGGCCGACGGCGCGGAGAAGGTGCTGGCCGCGCCGCTGGGCGCCGGCGGGCTGCCCGGCCGTCCCAGCTGGTCACCGGACGGCCGCTACCTGGCGTACTGCGACCGCAATCGCCTCAACCGCCGCTTCCGCGAGGGCTACAACGTCATCCGGATCGTCGACACCGAGACCGGCAAGGACCGGCTGCACCCGGTCGCCGAGCATGTCTCGATCGCCGACCGCTACGACTCTGGGCCCGTGTGGTCGCCGGACGGGCGCCGGCTGGCGCTGATCGTCGAGTCCGCGCTGTGGGTGCTGCCGGTGCGGCCCGACGGCACACCGGACGGTGCGCCGCAGCGGCTGACCGACGAGAGCGCGGACCATCCGTCGTGGTCCGGGGACTCCGGCACGCTCCTCTACCTCTCGGCCGGGAAACTCCGGCTGATCGGGGCGTCCGGCGGCGCGGCACGGACCGTCCCGCTCGCCCTCGAACGGCGCCCCTCGCGCGCCCGGGACACCGTCGTCCATGCGGGCCGGTTCTGGGACGGCACCGGCGACGAGGTGCGGGAGGACGTCGATGTGGTGGTGCGGGACGGGCGGATCACCGCCGTGGAACCGCACCGCGCGGCCCGCGTGGGCGCGGCCCGGCGGGTGGACGCCTCCGGGCGGACCGTACTGCCCGGACTATGGGACGCACACACGCACCCGTGGCAGACGACATATGGCGGACGGCAGACCGCGCTCCAGCTCGCGTACGGCATCACCACCGCGGTCTCCTGCGGCGGCTTCTCCTACGAACAGGCCCGTATCCGGGAGGCCGTGGCGTCCGGTGCGCTCGCCGGACCGCGCCTGCTGACCTGCGGAGAGCTGCTGGACGGCGGACGGGTCGCGTACAGCATGGGGCGGGCCCACCGCACCCGCGCGGGGCTGCGCCGCTCGCTGGAGCGCGGCGCCGCCCTGGACTGGGACTTCGTCAAGACCTATGTACGGGCACCGGGCTGGGTGATGGAGGAGGCCGCCCGCTTCGCCCACCAGCGGCTCGGGGTCCGGTCCGGGAGCCATCTGCTCACCCCGGGAGTCCATCTCGGCCAGGACCTGACGACCCATCTACAGGCCACACAGCGAGTGGAGTTCGGCCACGCCGTCTCCAGCTCCGGCCACGCCTACCAGGACGTCCAAGAGGTCTACACGGCCACCGGCTTCCACCTCCTCGCCACTCCGTTCTCGTCGACCGCACTGCTCGGCGACGATCCGGCACTGGCCGACGATGTACGGGTGGCCCGGCTGATGCCGCCCTGGGACACCGCGGTCGTACGGGAGAACGCCGGCCATCGCCCCACCCCGGCACAACTGGCCGACATCCGGACCGAAGTCGGCGTCTACCGGCGGGTGCTGGACGGCGGCGGGCTGGTCGCGCTGGGCACGGACCAGCCACTGGTGCCGGTGGGGCTGGGCCTGCACCTGGCCCTGCGGGCGCTGCACCGCGGCGGCCTCAGTGTGAGCCGGACGCTGCGCACCGCGACCGCGCTGCCCGCCCGGGTGTTCGGTGCGGAACGGGACCTGGGGACGCTGGAGGTCGGCAAGCTCGGCGATATGACGCTGGTGGACGGAGATCCGTTCGAGGACTTCGACTCACTGGTGCGGACCTCGGCGGTGCTGCGCGGCGGACGCCTCTTCGAGCAGCGGGAGCTGACCGGCTCCTTCCCGGCGCCCGCCGCCCGCTCGCTGCGGGCGGCCGGTACCGACTGGCTGGAGGTGGGCCGGCAGCAGCGCCGTGAGTCCTGCTGCGGCCTCTCGCACTGACGCGCGGCACCCCGCCGGGGCGGGGTGGGAGGCGTGGGGTGGCGCGGTTCCGGGACCTTCGGAGCCGCGCCACAGGCATCGCCGAACCGGGGGTGGTGCGCAGATGCTCCGCGCTTCAACTCTTCGCTTAAATGCACCCAGTTGATGTTTTATGCGCCCCGCAGTAGGTATGCCAACGGAGTATTGCACGGGGTAAGCGAAAGATCACTTTCCGGAACGTTCGCTGCGGACGGCACCGCCGGTGCCGTCCCGAGGCGAGGTGCGACCAACGCGGGGAAGATCGCGAAGGAGGGGCTCGTCTTGCATCGCTACTTCACGGACCAACGGCATGAGGCACTCCGGCACCGGGTGCGGGACTTCGCCGAAAGCGAGGTCCGCCCCCGGGTGGCGGAGATGGAGGCGAACCGTTCCGTTTGCCATGACCTGTCGCGCCTGATCGCCCGGCAGGGGTGGATAGGCGCGACCGTGCACCGCGCGTACGGCGGGATGGGCGCCGGCCATGTCGCCAAGACCCTGATCATCGAGGAGCTCTCACGGGTCAGCGCCGCGATGGGCGCCATGGTGCAGGCCTCGCAGCTGGGCGTGGCGAAGATCGTGCACTTCGGCAGCGAGGAGCAGAAGAAGACCTGGCTGCCCGCCATAGCCTCCGGCGACTGCCTGCCGACCATCGCGGTCACCGAACCGCAGTCCGGCGGCCATGTGCTGGGCATGGCCTCCACCGCGGTCCGCGACGGCGACGACTACCTCCTCAACGGCCGGAAGACCTATGTCGGCAACAGCCATGTCGGCGATCTGCACGGCGTGGTGGTCCGCACCGGCGAGGGCTCCAAGGGCCTGTCCGCGTTTCTCGTCGAGTCCGACACCCCCGGCTTCCGGGTCGGCCCGCAGCAGCCCACGATGGGGCTGCACGGCTTCAGCTTCGGTGAGCTGTTCTTCGACAACTGCCGGGTCCCGGCGGCGAATCTGCTGGGCCGGGAGGGCGACGGGCTGTCGGTCGCGTACTCCTCCAGCGTGCTGTACGGGCGGCCGAATCTGACCGCCGTATCGCTGGGCATCCATCAGGCGGTGCTGGACGAGACGACGGCGTTCTGCGCCGAGCGGCAGCGCTACGGCAAGCCACTGGCGGACCTGAGCAACATCAAGCTCAAGCTCGGCCGCATCCAGTCACGGCTGCTGCTGGCCCGGCTGTCCGCGTATCACGCGGTGCATCTGCTGGACCAGGGGCTGCCGTGCGACGCGGAGCTGATGAACGCCAAACTGGTCAATGTGGAGTCGGCGCTGGAGTCGGCGCGCGACGCGATGGACATCCATGCCGCGTGCGGGCTGTTCACCGACCGGCCGGTGGAGCGCTTCCTGCGCGACGCCCACCACATCTTCGCGCCGGCCGGCACCTCCGACATCCAGCTGCTGCGCCTGGGTGAGCTGGCGCTCGGGCAGACCCGCGGCGAGTGGTCCAGCCGGCTCGCGGATCTGCTGCGGCTGGAGCCCTCGGAGTGGCCCGAGGAGAGCGACGCCCCCGCGGACACCCCGGCCATCACCGGGCGGGGCCCTGACGCCCCGGCCACCACCACCGGGCGGGGCCCGGACGCCACTGCCACGGTGCCGGGCCAGCGCACCGGCCCGGTGCGCCGGCCCTCATGGTTCGCCCGGCCGCGATGAGCGGCAGACTCCGGGCCGGTGGCCACGGCCACCGGCCCGGAGCGGATGCTGCGGCCCGGCCATCAGGGTGGGCCGCAGCCATAGCTGTACGACAACGGGGGCCGGAAGTCCGCCAGAACGGCCCGGACGGCCGGCCGACCGCTTCGACCGGCGGACCCTGTGGACCGGCTGCGATGTCACCAGAGCGGCGCTGGCCCTCGGGCTGCCGCTGTGGCTGGCCTGCGGTGGTGCCCCGGGGCCCGGGATCTACAGCGCCGATCTGGGGCCGACCGTCGTCAGTGCCCTGTTCTTCCCGGCCGGTTCCGCGCTGATCAAGGAACGGGTCCCGGCGGACCGGCCGCGGCGCTTCAACGCCCGTTACGAGATGGGGACCCAGGCGGGGATGCTGCTGTCGGCGACGGTCGGCGTGCAGTCCGGTGAGCCGGGTCCGGTAGCCGCCGAGCAGCTGGTACCCGCCGCCATGCCCGGCCTCCCCGTAGACCGGGATGCCCGCGCCGCTCAGCGAGTCGATGTCCCGGTAGACGGTCCGGACCGAGACGCCCAGCTCCGCGGCGAGCTCACCGGCCGTCAGCCTGCCCCGGTTCTGGAGCAGAAGGACGAGGGAGAGGAGCCGGGCGGCACGCATGAACCGATCATTTCAGGTCCGGGCCGGGCCCGGTCCCGAGAGTCAGGGCCCGAGTCAGGGTCAGGTCCGAGCGTCGCCCCCTGTCGGCGGCGTTCCCGACCGCGGCCGCGTCAGACGTCGCTCTGCTGCTTCTCCATGCGGTGGATCTGCTCGACGAGTTCGGCGGCCATCGACTTGATGGTCTCCAGCCCCTCCCGCCCCCACGGGCGCGGTTCGAGATCCACGACGCAGACGGTGCCCAGCGCCATCCCCGTACGGTCGATCAACGGCGCCCCGAGGTAGGAGCGGATACCGATCTCGTCGACGACCGGGTTGCCGGCGAACCGCGGATAGTCGCAGACGTCCTCCAGCACCAGGGCCTTGCGGCGGACGATGACATGCGGGCAGTAGCCGTGGTCGCGGTCCATCACCCGGCCCGGCTGGGCGCTGGCGGGCGCCGGTCCCAGCTCGACGGCCTGGTCCTGGGCGGGTGTGTAGAGACCGGCGAAGTACTGCCGTCGCTCGTCGATGAAGTTGACCATCGAGTACGGCGCCCGGGTGGTCCGGGCGAGCTTGCGCGCGAACTCGTCGAACGCGGGCAGCGGGGACTCGCCGATGCCCAGGGCGCGCAGCCGGGCGACGCGCGCCGGGGCCTCGTCGTCCTGCGGGGTGAGCAGCAGATGGCGCGTCGGGTCGTAGGAGATGTACGGGGCACGGGAGGCGGGGTGGTTCACGGCAGCTCCGGGGTCGCGGCGAGGGCGGGGGTGAGCAGATGCTGGACGAGCGCTACCAGGACATGGGTGGCCGAGCTGCACCGGCGGGCGTCGCAGAGGACGACGGGAACGTCCGGGGAGATGTCCATGGCGGTGCGGACCTCGTCCGGGTCGTAGTGGTAGGAGCCGTCGAACTCGTTGACGGCGACGATGAATTGGATGCCGCGCCGCTCGAAGAAGTCGACGGCGGCGAAGCACTGGTCCAGACGCCGGGTGTCGGCCAGGATCACCGCGCCGAGCGCGCCGTTGGACAGCTCGTCCCACATGAACCAGAAGCGCTGCTGCCCCGGCGTCCCGAAGAGATAGAGGATGTGCGCCGGGCTGAGCGTGATCCGGCCGAAGTCCATGGCGACGGTGGTGGTGTCCTTGTCCTCGATACCCGCCAGATCGTCCGTGCCGACGCTGATCTGGGTGAGGAGCTCTTCCGTACTCAGCGGCTCGATCTCGCTCACCGCTCCGACAAAGGTCGTCTTGCCGACCCCGAATCCCCCCGCGACCAGGATCTTGAGCGCGGTGGGGAACAGGTCGGTCGAGGAATCCCCCTGGGTGTGGGGGTCACAGTCGTTTGCGAAGTCCATTCAGCACCGCCTCCAGCAGGGCTCGGTCGGTACGGGACGCGGGCCCTGCCGAAACGGCTGCGGGGGCCCGCGCGGTGAGCGCCCCGCAGTCCACGAGGTCGGCGAGGAGCACTTTGGTGACCACGGCGGGCAGCCGTATGTGGGCGGCGATCTCGGCGACGGAGACCGGCCCGCAGCACAGTCCCAGCACCTGGGCGTAGTCGGGACCCTGGCAGGAAACGGGCCGCCGGCCGGTGGCCATCACCATCGTCAGCAGATCGAAGTGCGCCGTCGGACGGGTCCGGCCGTTGCTGACGGTGTACGGGCGGACCAGCCGGCCCG
The DNA here is from genome assembly GCF_023544705.1 of Streptomyces sp. MCA2. Lineage (NCBI taxonomy): Bacteria > Bacillati > Actinomycetota > Actinomycetes > Kitasatosporales > Streptomycetaceae > Streptomyces > Streptomyces sp. MCA2. The sequence goes on along the minus strand of NZ_JAMJFM010000011.1, from coordinate 148,282 downwards.
CCGCGTCGTCGTACCACGGTTCCCCGCCTTGCCGCCGCCGGCGACGCACGGTCATGGTCAACGACCGCCCGCGGGCGCCTGCTGGCGTGCGGGGGTGGACAGATACGGCCGGACGCTCTTGACCAGCATCGACATCTCGTAGCCCAGCACCGCCACATCGGCTTCGCGGCCGGCGAGCACGGCCAGACACGCGCCCGATCCGGCGGTCGAGACGAACAGGAAGGTGGACTCCAGCTCGACGACGACCTGGAGGACGTCGTCGCCCTCCCCGAAGCGCACACCGGCGCTGCGGGCGAGGGAGTAGAGGCCGGAGGACAGCGCGGCCATGTGGTCGGCGCTGTCCGGGTCGAAGCCGTGGGCGGCCTTGACCAGGCCGTCCGAGGACAGCAGCAGCGCGCTGCGGGCGTGCGGCACCCGCTGTACGAGCCCGGTCAGCAGCCAGGACAGATCGGTGTGCTGGCCTCCCTGAAGCTGCGCATGTGCCTGCGCACGCACATCACTCACCATGGTTGCGGTCGTCTCCTCGGGGGCTGGCCATCGTGGCATCGTGGTCACGGTCGTAGAGCAGGTCGCTGCCGGCCGGGCTGCTGGTGTCGAAGCCCTGGGCCGGAGTGGTGCCGTTGCCTCCGGCGGTGTCGCCGGCGTAGGTGTCGTCGGCGAGGCTGAAGCCACGCCGGAAGGCGGCCATCAGGCCGGGGTCGTGCTCGGGTTCCGGGCCCGTACGGCGTGTCGCGGACGGCAGGATCGGCTCGCCGCGCAGCTCGGGGACGAGATGCGTCTGCTTGCGCCGCCGGGGCAGCCGCGGGCGGGCGCCGTTGTCCACGGCCGGCGGCGGGGGCGGCAGTACGACCGGGCCGGGGTCGGCCGGGCGTTCGGCGGGGACGGCGTCAGCGGGGACGGCCCCGGCAGGGACGGCGTCGGGGGTGTGCGACTCGGGCAACTGCGCGTCGGCCATGTGGACTTCAGGGGTGTAGGCGCCCGAGGCGCGGACCAGCCGGCGACGAGCGGCGCCGGCGTCAGGATCGGGGTCCGCGGAAACGGGGGGCTGGGCCTGAGCCGGGACCGGGGCCGTACGCTCGCCGTAGCCGTGCGACGCCATGTCGAGCAGGTGGTCAGGGGCGGGACCGGGGCTGGGAATGGCCACGGTCCGACGGCCGGGGGTGGGGGTGGGGGTGGGGCCGAGGTCGTGGCGGTCATGGCGCTCACGGTGGCCGTGCCGCTCAGGGCCGTCAGTGGGGCGGTCGACGAAGCCGCCGTCGTATCCCCCGTCGTGCTCGCGTACCGGGTCGGTGTCCGGCGATCCGGCGCGCGACGCATCCGCCCCGCCCGACTCCCCGCCGGCCGATTCCTCGCCGAGCAGCTCCTGCGGCACGATCAGCACGGCCTGCACGCCGCCGTAGATATTGCTCTGAAGCCGGACAACGATGCCATGCCGCCGGGCGAGCGAGGAGACCACGAACAGTCCGATCCGGCCGTCGCTCAACAGCTCGGCCACATCTACATGTTCGGGGTCGGCCAGCAGGGCGTTCATCCGCGACTGCTCGTCCGCCGACATGCCCAGGCCGCGGTCCTCGACCTCGACCGCGAGACCGGCGGTGACGAGCTGGGCGCGCAGCAGGACCGGGGTCTGCGGGGCCGAGTAGATCGAGGCGTTCTCGACGAGTTCGGCGAGCAGATGGATCACGTCGGCGACGGCGTGGCCGCGCAGGGTGCCCTCGATCGGCGGCACCAGCTTGATCCTCGGGTACTGCTCGACCTCGGCGATCGAGGAGCGCAGCACCTCGGTCATGGACACCGGACGGCTCCACTGACGGCGCGAGATGGCGCCGCCGAGGACGGCGAGGTTCTCGGCGTGCCGGCGGATCCGGGTGGCCAGGTGGTCGACGTGGAAGAGGCCCTTGAGCAGGTCGGGGTCCTCGACCTGGTTCTCCAGCTCATCCAGCAGCTCGATCTCACGGTGCACCAGGGACTGGAGACGACGGGCGAGGTTCACGAAGACCTCGACCTTCTGCTCGCTGCCGCTGGCGTTGCTGCGGGCGATGGCGACCGCGTCGATGACGGCGGACTCGGCGGCCCGGCCGGCGGCGGCCACCTCGTGGGCGAGCAGGTCGAGGGTGTCGCCGCTGGGCACGAGGCCCTGTTCGGGCTCGCGGCGCTGGATCCATTCGCCCTGCCGTACGCGGTCGAGCAGGTCGTACAGGTCGGACTGGCTGCGGGCACAGACCTGGCGCAGCCGGGCGTACCGGGCGACGGCGGCGCGGGCCTCGGAGTTGGCGGCGGCGCCCGCGGTGAGCACGATGACGCAGACCAGGGCGAGCCCGCCGCACAGCACCACCCACTCGCGGCCGGTGAGCCGGGCGCCGCCCGCCTGGACGACGAAGGCGGCGACGGCCGTACAGATCACGGCGACGAGGAGGCAGGGGATGGCGGCGAGCCTGACCAGACGGGACCGTATCGCCGAGTCGGCGGCCGACTCGGGGAACGAGGCCCGGCCATGTCGTCCGCCCTCACGCTCCCGCCGCCGGGCGGCGGCGGGTACGGGGGCTACCCCCGGGGAACCCTGGGGCCCTGGGGATCTCTGAGCCTCCTGGGACGTCTGAGTCCCCTGGGGGAATGCGGTAGGCATCGGCGCCCTCCGGATCGGCCGTTGGCAGTTCGCGGAGCACGCACGCTAGTTGTTGCACGGGTGGGGTTCGGGCCCACTTCGGGGTTTCGCTACCCCTCGCCACCTCCTTGAGTGGGCGCTGCACGCACATCAGTGCGACAGAATCCGAACTCGCGTTCAGCGAAAGCGAGTTGAGGCCGATTGCGGCAGCCCGAAGAGCCTCTTCCGGAGCTCGCGGGCGGCGCTCGCGGGCAGACGCGCGCCGGGGCCCGCTCGGCCGCCCCCTGCGCGAGCGCGGCGTCACAACGGCGCACCACCACGGCTCGCGTTCCCGTGAAGGTGCTCAGCCGTGGGTCGAGCGCGCCGTGGCGCGGCTGAGCCTGCGCAGCGCCAGGAGACCGCCGATGCCGGGAACGACCGCGGTGGCCTTGGTGGCGGTCGTGGCGTGCGCGAGGCGCCAGGTGGCGAGGACGACGCACAGGTAGGCGCAGCCGTGGGCGGGGCCCAACAGGGAGGAGAGGGGTTTGAGGTGGGCGGTGGCGAGGTTGGCCAGCATGAGGAGGAGCGAGACGAGTTCGGTGTGTGCGGCGATACGCAAGGGGCGGAGGGGCACGGTCATGCTCCTGTGGTGGAGCCGGGGCGGACGATCATCAGGACCGTGACCGTGGCCCACAGCAGGTTGAAGAGGCCGGTGAGCATGGCCAGGCGGGCGGAAGTCCGGGGTCCGGAGCCGGAGTTGCCGGATGGTGCGGCGGTCAGGGCCGTGTCCTGGGCGGGGAGGATCCGGAGGGCAAGGAGCCCGGCGGCCGCGGCGGTCAGGACGATCGAGGCGATCAGCCATGGGCTGCCGAGGACGCCGAGGCTGCTCGCCGTGGCGAATCCGAAGACGGGTACGGCGATACCGATGGCTGCGTAGACCCGGCAGATGCGGTGCAGCATCCGCAGTGCCGTGAGGGCGTCGTGGTCGCCGGGGTCGCTGTGGGCGCGGCGCAGGGCCCGGGGAAACATGCTCGCGGCGACGGTGACCGGGCCGATGGCCAGGACGGCGGCCAGGACGTGCAGGGAGAGCAGGAATTTCGTCACGGTCGACGCTCCGTTGCCGACGGGGCGGCGCGGCGCCGGCCGGTGACCTCGGAGGCGGGCAGGCCCCAAGTGCCTTCGATGGGCATGCAGTTGTCCTTCGGTGGAGTGGGGTGGGGTCAGGTGTGCGGGGAGAGGGTGCGGACGGTGATCAGAGGGCGGCGGGGGCCGGCCCCTGGTGGCGCCAGACGGTGCCGCGGCGCTCGTGGGCGAACAGTTCCTCGACGGCGTGGGCGATCTGCGGGCCCACCTCGCGCTCCAGGAGATGGAGGGCCAGGTCGAGCCCGGAGGTGACGCCGGCACCGGTGACGAGGTCACCGTCGTCGACCACGCGCGCCCGCACCGCGTGGACGCCGGTGGCGTCGAGCATGTCCAGGCCCAGGTGGTGGGTGGTGGCGTAGCGGCCCTTCAGCAGGCCGGCCATGGCGAGGACGAGCGAACCGCCGCACACCGCGCCGACGATCACCTCGGGGTCGTCCATCGCCGCCTTCAGCAGTACGGGCAGCTCGGTGGTCAGCGTGCGGCCGAGCAGCACCGGGATGGATGCGTCCTGCTGCCGCTGCCCGGCGCCCGCGTCGTGGTCGGGGGCCTCGCCCGGTGCGCCGGTGCGGCCTGCGGCACCGGGGACCAGGATCAGGCCCGCTCGTGCGGGGTCGAGGGCGGCCGTGGCGCGCAGCACCAGGGCCCCGATGCCACTGGCCACCTCGCGCGGCCCTTCGGCGGACACGAGCTCCACGCTCACCAGGCCGCCGGAGGCCGTGCCGCCGGCGTGGAGCACTTCGTAGGGCGCGATGACGTCGAGGGGGTCGAAGCCGTCGAACAGGACGATCTGGGCATGCATGGGAAGGGTCCTCGGGGTCCGGGCGGCCCGGTCCGCGCCGGGTTCGCTCCCGACGCTAATCGGCTGCCGCCGTGCCCCCCAGAGGCATTAGTGACACCTTCCAACGGGAAACTGCCAAGCCCGGCATGAGGCCATCTGACCTGGTGGGATAGTGGCTTCTCCGGTGCAGGACGCCGTGACTGTCATCCGGCGGAGAGGTATCTTCCGGTCATGCACACCATCGCCGTCCTCGCCCTGGACCAGGTGATCCCGTTCGACCTCTCCACCCCGATCGAGGTCTTCACCCGCACCCGCCTCCCGGACGGCCGCCCCGGCTATCAGATCCGCGTGTGCGCCGAGCGGCCGGAGACCGACGCGGGCGCCTTCTCGCTGCGCGCGCCCTGGGGGCTGGAGGGGCTCCAGGGCGCGGACACGATCATCGTGCCCGGTACCGCCGTCCCCACCGCCCCGCTCGCCCCCGCGGTCCGTGACGCGCTACGGGCCGCCGCCCAGGACGGCACGCGCCTCGCGTCCATCTGCTCGGGCACTTTCCCGCTGGCCGCCACCGGACTCCTGGACGGCATGCGCGCCACCACCCACTGGATCGTGGCCGGCCTGCTCGCGACCACCTACCCGGACATCGAGGTCGACCCGGATGTCCTGTACGTCGACAACGGCCAGATCCTCACCTCGGCCGGCGCCGCCGCCGGCCTGGACCTGTGCCTGCACATGATCCGCAAGGATTACGGCTCGGCCGTCGCCGCCGACGCGGCCCGGCTGTCCGTCATGCCCCTGGAACGCGAGGGCGGACAGGCGCAGTTCATCGTCCACGACTACGCGCCCACCCCTCAGGGCAGCACCCTCGAACCCCTCCTCGGCTGGCTCCAGGACAACCTCGGCACCGACCTCACCCTTGCCGACATCGCCGCCCACGCCGGAACCAGCACCCGGACGCTGATCCGCCGCTTCCGCGAACAGACCGGCACCACGCCCCTCCAGTGGCTGCACCGCGCCCGTATCCGTCAGGCCCAACACCTTCTGGAGTCCACCCACCACACCGTCGAACGCATCGGTGCCCAGGTCGGCTTCGGCTCACCGACCGCCTTCCGTGACCGTTTCAAGAAGACCACCGGAGTCAGCCCGCACAGCTACCGCCGCGCCTTCAGCTGACGCCCGCGCGAGGCTGCCCGTTCGCCCTGAGCCACGCGCCGGCGCGTGTCGCCTGCCGGTCCCCTGTCGCCTCTCCGTCCCCTGCCGCCTCAGCGGTCCGCGACGAGGTCCACGTCGCTGGGGGAAACCGCCGGCGGCCAGGCGGGCCAGCCATGGACGGGGGGCACGGCGATCGCCCTCCACCACGGATAGACGGCCGGGGGGTCGGCGGGCTCGAACGGCTCCCCGGGACGGGGGTGGGCGCTGGTGACCCCGGCCTTCTGGGCGGCGGTCAGGGTCCACTCGGCAGGCTCCGCCCACGGGTGCGGTGCGAGGTTGAACGTGCCCCAGTGGATCGGGATCATCACGCCGCCGGGCTCCCGGCCCTGGAGGTCGAGGTGGGACTGGACCCCCTGTTCAGGGTCCATGTGGATGTCCGGCCAGAAGTCGCTGTACGCGCCGATCTGGATCATCGTCGCGTCGAACGGGCCGTGTTCCGCGCCGATCTCCGCGAAGCCGGAGAAGTAGCCGGTGTCGCCGCTGTGGAAGATCCGGTGCTCGGGTCCCGCCACCACCCAGGAGGCCCACAGGGTGTGCTGCGGGCCGCGCAGGCCGCGGCCGCAGAAGTGCTGGGCGGGGGTGGCCGTGAGGGTCAGCCCGCCGACGCGGGTGGACTCGTGCCAGTCGAGCTCGGTGATCCGCTCCGCGGGCACGCCCCAGAACTCCAGGTTGGCGCCGACACCGAGCGGTACCACGAAGGCCGCGCCGGTGCCGGTCAGGCCCTGGATCGTCGGCATGTCGAGGTGGTCGTAGTGGTCGTGCGAGATGACCACGACATCGACCGGCTCCAGCTCGTCCAGCGCGATGGGCACGGGGTGCAGCCGCTTGGGTCCGGCCCAGGCCAACGGCGAACAGCGCTCGCCCCAGACCGGGTCGAAGAGCACCCGCTGCCCGTCCAGCTCGGCCAGCACGCTCGAATGCCCCATCCAGGTGAGCCGCAGCCCGGAGGCGGGCGGCTCCGTCCCCTCCGCGGCGGTCGGGCGGTACACCGGAATCGGCCCGACCGGCGCCCGGCGCCGCCGCCCCTCCCGACTCAGCTGGGTACGCACCATCGGCAGCGTGGAGCCGTGGAGCAGCTGCCTGGTCTCCACGGGATTGCGGAACTGGCCGTCCACGAACTGTGGCGACCTGCGCATCCTGGCCAGCCGCTCTCCGGTGGGCTCGGCGCCGAAAGCTGCGGGGCGCAACGCGGAAAGTCGAGTGCGACGGGGTCTGGAACCGGTCACGGCACCTCCATGGTCGGGGCAGTCGCGAAGTGAACGGGCCGCATGAGCGGCGGGTTCCGGTACGCCGCGTCACACGGCGCCGCCGTACGGTTTCCGCACCACGACACCCGGACACTCCACACCATCACCCGCAGAGACAAACGGCGCGACCGGCCATGACATTCCGGAGCGGGGGTGTGACCTTGCCCGGAGCTGTCGCAGACGCCTTCCGGCCCGGCGACTCGGACGCGTCCGTTGGAGCGTCGTCGCGGGGGTGTCCCCCGCGGGCGGCGAGCACCGGCGGGACGGCCTGCGGACGGGCGGCAGGTCCCGCGGCCTGCGGACGGGTGGCGGCCGCCACCGGGCTCGGCGCAGCCGGTTTCCGGGCGGGCCCGCTCACACCCCTTCGATGACCGCGGGCGGGCTGGGCAGGCCGGGGCGGCGGGGCAGGAAGACCGTGCGCAGGAAGATCTGCGGAGCGACGAGACGGGCGGGCGGCGCAGTGAGGCAGAAGACGTCCCGGAAGGCCGCGCCGACGACGGGGTCGATGGCGGCACGGGCGAAGAGCCGGTCGATGTACCACGTACTCAGCCGCTCCCCCAGGCCCGCCTTGGCGTCGTCGGGGCTCGCGTACGGGCGGTCCGAGCCGACCGCGGCGAGCCAGGCGGGCTCCACGGCGCGGGCCACCGCCCGCTGTGCCTCCGCGGTGATCCCGGGGCGCAGACCGCCGCCGTCGGTGAGCGTGGTGCGGACTGCCAGTGCGCCGAGTGCGGCGACCGACATGCCCTGCCCGTACACGGGGTTGAAGGTGCAGCCGGCGTCCCCCAGGACGAGGAATCCCTCGGGGAGGGCACCGGGGCGTTCGTAGTGCCGGCGGCGGTTGCAGGTGTCGCGGAAGCCGTGCACCGGCGAGAGCGGCTCGGCCCGGGCGAGCAGTTCATGGACGTACGGGTCGCCGATGGTGGCGGTGAAGGCGGTGAACTCCGCCGCGTCCGTCGGTGGGTGATGCCCCCGCACACCGGACACCGTCAGCTGCCACTTGCCGTCCTCGACCGGTACGTACGCGGCGCCGCGCGGGCACTCCGGCCAGCCGGGGACATTGACACCCGCGTCGGGCGCGGTGGCCGGGTCCTTCGGGCGGTACATCCGGGTCGCGTAGGCCAGCCCCGCGTCCACGGTCTCCTCCTGCGGCGCGGTCCGGCCCAGCGCGGCGTACCACTGCGGGGTGCGGGAGCCGCGGCCCGAGGCGTCCACGACGAGCGTGGCCGGCAGCTCCCGCTCGGACCGCCCGCCCGGCTCACCGTCCCGTGACCGCACCCGTACTCCGGTCACCCGGCCGGCGTCCCCGGTCAGCCCGATGGCCTCGGTCGCCTCCAGGACCTCCACCCGGGTGGCCGAGGAGGCGGCGGCCCGCAGCACCTGCTCCCGTACGACCGTGTCCAGCACCGGACGGGTGACGCTCAGGGTGCGGTGCCGGCGCTCGTCGAAGCGGCGCTGCCAGCCGGTGGCGGAGCGGGTGAGCAGATCGCGCGGCAGATACAGGCTGCGGGCACCCGCCTCGCCGAGGGCCGCGACCGTGCCGGGCAGCAGCTCCTCCAGGGCGCGTTGTCCGCCGCTGAGGAGGATGTGCAGATGGCGGGCCTGCGGGACGCCCTTGCGGAAGGCGTGCCCGTCCGGATAGCGGTCGCGCTCGACGACCGTGATCGCGTCGACATGTCCTGTCAGGGCGGTGACGGCCAGCATCCCGGCCAGCCCGCCGCCGATCACGACCGCGGTGCGCCCGCCTTGGGAGTCCTCTGCCATGTCCGCCTCGCTCCCCCGTCGGCCCGTCCGGCCTCCGGCGGTCCGCTCGTCCTGTCCCCGGCCCCGGTCACCCGGCCGGAATCCGTACGCCGTGCCCCTGCCTGACCGCTGTTCACGGAACCTGATCACTGACGGCCCTCAGGTTTCAGTGCCCTCACCGTCCGTGTCAACGGCCCTTTCCGCCAACCGGTTCGAGGGAATTCCCAGCAGTCCCGGCCGGCCGCGTTTCCCCGCCCGTTCACCACCGGCCACTGATCACCGGAGCGGCTTCTTCCGCGTCCTTTCCTCCCTCGTGTCACCGGAGTCCCTGATGTCCCATGAAGAGCCGGGCCTGCGTCTAGACTCCCGGCAGCGGACGCACCTCGTCCGCAAACGGTCTCACCAGCAAGGGATTCGTCTCACCAGCAAGGGATTCAGGGACGCTCGTGACATTCCAGCAGGTTTCTGAGCCGTATGACGCCTATGACGTCCTCGTCGTCGGCGGGTCGGGCGTGGACACCATCGTGCCGGTCGGCGCGCTGCCCGTACCTCTCGCCGACTCCTATGCGGTCCCGCCCATCCACGAGGGGGCGGGACACACCGGCACGGGCGTGGCGCTCGGCTGCGCGGCACTCGGACTCACCACCGCCTTCGTGGACTTCCTCGGCGACGACCACCCGGGCAGCCTGGTCCGTGAGCGGCTGGCCGGTACCGGCGTCGACTTCCGGCCGCTGATCTCGCCGCACGGCACCCGTCGTGCGGTCAACCTCGTGGCCTCCGACGGGCGTCGGATGTCGTTCTACGACGCCCGCGACCCGCTCGATCTACGGATGCCGCCCGAGCACTACCTCCCCCCGCTGCGCCGTGCCCGGCACGTCCATCTGTCGATCATGCACTTCGCCCGTTTCCTGTACGACGACATCGAAGCGCTCGGCATCCCCGTCTCCACGGATCTGCACGACTGGGACGGGCTGACGGACCATCACCGGGAGTTCGCGCTCCGCTCGGACCTGGTGTTCCTCAGTACGGCCGGGGCGGGGGAACGGATCGGGTCCGTCATGCGGGAGATCCTGCACGAGGGGCGCGCCGAGGCGGTGATCGCGACGGCCGGCGCGGGCGGGGCGTACCTCCTGTCCGCCGACGACCGCACCCCACGCCTGGTGCCGGCCGCGGTCCCGCCCGGCCCCGTCGTGGACAGCAACGGCGCGGGCGACGCCTTCACCAGCGGCTTCCTCTACGGCCGGCTGGCGGGCCGGAGCCTGGAGGACTGCGTGCGGCTGGGCGCCGTCGCGGGGGCCCATGCGTGCACCTCGCCGGGCACCCACACCCGCGTCGCCGGACCTGCGGACCTGGCCCCGGCCCTCACCACGGCGGCGCCGGTCACCGCCACCGTGCCGGCCGGTGACGGGCAGCGGCTGCCGGCTCCGCCGGACGCCCGGGTCTCCCCCGCGGGGGCGTAGATCTCCGGCCGGGCCCGCGGGCCCGGCCGGTCAGTCCTTGCGCCCCACTCCGCCGTAGAAAATGGTGTTGTTGAGCTCCTCCGCGCCGGGCACGGCCCCGTCGGGCCGCCACAGCGGCACCCGTACGACACCCGGCTCCAGCAGGGTGAACGGTCCGAAGAGCGGCTCGATCCCGGCCTTCGACCGCAGATTGAGGGTGGCGGTGGAGCTCTTGTAGACATTCACGACGCCGTCGCGCGCCCGCTCGTCCGTGCGGCCCGCCGCATAGGCCTCGTAGGGCTCACCGGTCGCATGCGACAGGACGAGATGGCTGCCCGCGGGGAGCGCGTCGGCGAGGGCGCGGACGATTCCGGCGGGGTCCTCGTCGTCCCGGATGAAGTGCAGTACGGCAACCAGCAGCAGCGCCACCGGCCGGTCGAAGTCGATCAGTTCGCGGACGGTGGGGTGGTCCAGCACCGCCTTGGGGTCACGGACATCGCCGAGCACGAAACCGGTGCGTTCGGTGTTGGTCAGCCGGGCCCCGGCGTGGGTGGCGACGATCGGGTCGTTGTCGACGTACACGACGCGGGTGTCGGGAGCGGTCTCCCGGGCCGTCTCATGGGTGTTGGGCGAGGTGGGGATGCCGGTGCCGATGTCGATGATCTGGCGGATGCCGCCGTCGACCAGTTCGCGCACCGCCCGCCGCATGAAGGCCCGGTTGGCGCGGGCGCTGAGCCGTACCTGGGGGTGCACCTCGATGACACGCTCCGCGGCCACCCGGTCGACCTCGTAGTTGTCCCAGCCGCCGAGGTAGTAGTCGTACATCCGGGCCGGGTGCGGCCGGCTGGTGTCGATCTCCTCGGCCGAGAATCCCGAGTGCTCAGGCCCCTGGACGTACGGTCCGATCTCCGGGACCCCGCCGTCCGGCGCCTCCTGGGATATGTCCTGCTCGCTCATGCCGTCCTCCGTTCGGTCAGCCGGCACGGGGCCGCCGAGAGCAGGAAGTCGGCGTGGCCGGCCTTGGCGCCCTCGATGAAGCTCACCATTTCGCGATGGGTGTAGATCAGCGCCGGGCCGTCCGGGTCGGTCGACTGGCGCAGCGCGATACGGCCGTCGCCCAGCCGCATGGCCTCGACGCACTCGCCGCCGTTTCCGCCGCTCCACGGCTTGTGCCAGCCCTCGTTGCCCAGTTCCTTGGCGGGCATGCCGTTGTAGATGCGTATGCGATCCATGGTTCAGATCTCCTTGCGAAAGCCACCCAGAATGGCCTCGGTGGTGTGTGCCGGCGCGGCCTGCGCACACATCCGGTCCAGGGCCTCCAGGAACTGCGAGACGTCGTTGCGCTGGTCGAAGTACACGGCTCCGACGAGGCTCTCCGCGTAGGCGATGTCCGGGAGCTCCGGGATCGGGAAGCGGAAGATGTGGAAGGGGCCGTACATGGCGGGGTGCGGGCCCGCGGCGAAGGGCATGACCTGGAGCCGGACGTTCGGCAGCGCGGTGGCCTCCATCAGCCGGGTGACCTGGTTGCGCATCACCTGGGCCCCGCCGATCGGCCGCCGCAGGACCGTCTCGTCCATGACCACCCACAGCATCGGTGCGTGGTCGCGGGTCAGGAGGGACTGGCGCTCCATGCGCAGCGCCACGATGCGGTCGATGTCCGCCGCGGAGGCGTGCGGCATACCGGCCCGCAGGACGGCGGCGGCGTAGTCCTCGGTCTGGAGCAGTCCGGGGATGTAGTGGGGTTGGTAGGCCCGGATGAGGTTGGCTTCGCTCTCCAGGCTGACGAAGGCGCTGAACCACTCGGGGAGCACGTCCCGGAACCGGTGCCACCAGCCGGGCTTGTTGGCCTCGCGGGCCAGGGAGAGAAAGCCCTCGATCTCGTCCTCTGCGGTGACGCCATAGGTCGCCAGCAGCTTCTCGACGTAGGGGAGCTTGAGGCCGACCTCGGCCTTTTCCATGCGCCGTATCGTGGCGTGCGTCACATCGAGGGCCGCGGCGGCCTGCTCGAAGGAGAGCCCCGCCTTCTCGCGCAGGTCCTGCAATCGCTTGCCGAGCACCACCCGCAGGACGGTCGGTGCACCTGCCGACCGTGGGTCCGCCACGTCCGATCCCCTCCAACTGACTCCAGTGGTCAGCAGTGTGTCATGCCGTCAGCAGCACGAACAGACTGCACTTACGATTCTGCAAATTGCAGAGTGATCCTTGCCATCGGTGACCGGCATCGCACATAGTTACGACGTGGCTTCCTCCAACAACGCTCCTTCGTTAGGGCGCTGTGGCGGCTTTGTCGCCCAGTACCCGCAGGACGCGTTCCACTTGCCGGCGCGACGCACGTCCGTTCCCGAGGCGCGCAGACGCGTCAGTGCGCTGCTGCTCGAGTGGGGCGCGGATCAACAAGTCCGCGACGACGTGGAGTTGGTGGTTTCCGAGCTGTTCACCAACGCGGTGCGGCACACCGACAGCGAGAAGGTCGGCTGCGAACTCGCCCTCTTCGGGGCGCACATCCGCATAGAGATCACGGACCAGGGCGGCCCGGAGGACTCGGCGCCGCACGTCCAGCCCGGCAGCGTGGACAAGGAGTGCGGACGAGGGCTGTTCCTCGTCGGCGCGCTGTCCGAGAGCTGGGGTTCACGGCCCGCCGACAGCGGCCGGGGCCGGGTCGTCTGGGCGGATCTGCCGTACTCCTCGCTCGCGCACTGAGGCCCCGCTCCGCATCGGCGGAATCGGGGCCTCCGTCATGCCATGGGCCCGGCGACGGACCCGGGCCGCCCTAGAGCGGCAGCAGATCGGGCCGCTTGGGCTCGACATGATCACCGGACGACTCACCGCGCAGCCGACGGCCGATCCACGGCACGAGGTGCTCCCGCGCCCAGTGGATGTTGTCCCGCCGCGCCTCGGCGGCCGAGCGCTCCGCCTCCGGGGGCCACGGCTGGTCCGGATCGGCCGGCACCCGCATCCCGAGCACCTGCGCCGCGCGCAGCGCCACCCGGGTGTGACCGTCGGCGGACAGATGCAGCCGGTCCGCGCTCCATGCCCGCCGGTCCTGCACCGACTTCAGCGACCACAGGTCGAGGACCGGGCAGTCGTGCCGGTCGGCGATGGCCCGGACATGCGCCGTATACGTGGCGATCTTGCCGCGCAGATGCTTGAGAACGGGGATGCCGCGGGTGTCGAAGCCGGTGCAGAGCAGGACCGCGCCGACCTCCTTCCGCAGATCGACGACCGCCGCCTCATAGCGCTCGGCGACCGCGTCCGGGTCCGAGCCCGGCCGCAGGATGTCATTGCCGCCGGCACAGAACGTCACAAGGGCGGGGGCGAGCTCTTTCGCCCGGGGCACCTGCTCCTCGACGATCTGGTCCAGGAGCCGCCCCCTGACCGCGAGGTTCGCGTAGCGGAAGTCCCCCTCGGCCTGCTGGTCCGACAGCAGGACCGCCAGGCGGTCCGCCCAACCGATGTACGCCCCGTCAGGGCCGGGATCCCCGACCCCCTCTGTGAAGCTGTCCCCGACGGCTGCGTACGACCCGATGGCGCCGTGGGCGCCGTTGCTGATGTACTTCGAATCGTCTGCCACGTCAGGACATAATTCACCTCATGAAGTGACCTACGCCACCGTAACCAGGGGTTGACGAGGGGTGATTAATGCCACCAGGTCAAATTCTTGTCAAGTTGGAATAAGGATCGAGCGCCCCCTGCCCCCGACACTTCGCTGCGCATTTGTGGCGCGAGGGTTGCGACCTGATTGCCTATTGCATCAATGTCGTATCGTCGAAGGTGCCCCGCCTCGCCGACGAGCGGCGCCGGCGAACGAACCCGAGGAGCGCCCGTGACGCAGCAGACGCCGCAGGTCCCACAGGCCCAGCCCGAGCTCACGGAGGTCCGCAACTTCCGCGATGTGGGCGGTCTGCCGACCGTGGACGGGCGTCGCGTACGGGAGGGCAGGCTGTTCCGCAGCGGGCACCTCGCCCACGCGACCGAGGCGGACGCCGCATTTCTGGCCGGTCTCGGGCTGCACACCATCTTCGATTTCCGCAATGCCTCGGACATCAAAGTGGAAGGCCCCGATGTCGCGCTGCCCGGCGTGGCCCACGTGAATATCCCGCTCACCGATCCGGCCGACGGCGCGGAATTCTGGGCGATGGTGCGCGACGGCGAGCTGGACCAGCTGCGTTCCGCGCTCGGCGACGGCAAGGCCGCGGCCCGGATGGCCAAGACCTACCGCCACATCATCACCACCCGCACCGAAGACCACAGCAGGGTGCTGCATGCGCTCGCCGAGGACAGCGTCCCGGCGCTGATGCACTGTGCGGCCGGCAAGGACCGCGCCGGCCTGTCCGTCGCCGTGACCCTGCTCGCGGTCGGGGTGGAACGGGAGGCCATCGAGGAGGACTACCTCAAGTCCAACGATCCCCACCGCCGCTACAAGATCCGTCGCTCCGACAACTCCGCGGTCGGGATGTCGCAGGAGGTCATGGAGCTGCTCTCGCCGCTGTTCGGCGCGCACACCGACTACCTCGCGGCCGCCTACGACGCGATCGAGCAGACCTGGGGCTCGACGGAGAAGTACCTCACCGACGGCCTGAAGCTGGCGCCCGCCACCCGGGAACGGCTGCGCGCCCAGCTGCTGACGGACTGAGCATGCGGCACCGCCCCGTTCACGGCTCCGTGACCCACCCTGCGACCCGCACCTGACCCGCGGGAAGACAAAGGGCCCCTCCCCCAGAGCGCATCGGGAGAGGGGCCCACAGTTTTTCCCGGCCGGCGCCTCCACGGCCCGTGCCTCCCGGGCAGGTCCCGCCGGTCCGTACCTCCCCTGACGTGCGGTTTCGCTTACCATGTCCCGGTCAATTCCATACGGCGGGGGAACGGGGGAGAGCAGATGGTTTTCTTCACCCCCGTAGCCGAGGCGCCGCCGCATCCGGTCGGCGCGCTCGGCTCAAAGCCACATCTGCACAGAGGACGTCATGCGTTTCCACCGAATACTTGCCATCGCCGGAACGTTCTTCGCCTTGGCATCGGTTTCCGCTTGCGGCAGCCTGCCCTCCGCCGGTTCGCCCCAGGAAGCCGGGGACTTCCTCAAGTCGACGCTCAGCTGCGCGAGCATCGACATCGCCTCGCCCCGCGAGGTGCAGCGGGTGGAGGCCATGGGGATGACCGGCATCAACGGCGGCGGTGAGTGCCAGGACCCGGCGGGCGGCGACGGTGACGCCGACTTCCTCACCATCGAGGACATGGAGGCGTTCCAGACCGCCGTCAAGGGGGACGAGGACGAACAGGACGACCTCATGATCGGCGACGATTTCGCCGTCGACCCGGGCAGCGACGATCAGCGGCGCCAGCTCCTCAAGGCCGGGCTGCTGTTCCTCAACTGCACCTCGGACTTCAAGGCACCGTCGGGCCGCACGGCCGAGGAGGGTGCGGTGGAGGGCTGCGCCACGACCGACTACTCGGAGGATCTCGACTGACCTCCCCTTCGCGGAGCCGCGCGCCTCACGTCCGCGTGGTTCCGTTCCGCGGTCGCGGACGGGACGGCCCGTCCGCGACCGGCGGCAGGTGACCGAGCGGCGCTCCTGCCCCCGGTCAGCGGGTCTGGAGCGCTTGCTTGACCAGCGTCCGCCCGAAGTCCCACATCAGTCCGCCGCTCCCGTGGGCGTCGTCCATGACGGCCGTGAACGCCTCGACGAAACGGTCCACTTCCCGTTCCCCGATGATCAGCGGCGGAATCAGCTTGATGACTTCGAGATGGTCGCCGGAGACCTGGGTCAGGATGCGGTGCCGCTGGAGCAGCGGCACCACGACCATCTGCGCGAACAGCCCCTTGCGGGCCGCCTGGAGCATCGTCCAGCGGCCGCGCAGGCCAAGAGACGTGGGGCGGCCGAACTCGATGCCGATCATCAGGCCCCGGCCCCGTACGTCATGCAGCAGCTCGTACTTGTCCACCAGCGCGGCGAGCCGGGAGCGCAGCAGTTCGCCGGTGTGCCGGGCGCCCGCGACGATCTGCTCGTCCTCCATCACCGAGAGCACCGCCAGACCGGCCGCCATCGCCTGGGCGTTGGCACCAAAACTGGCGGAGTGCACCAGCACCCGGTCCATGGACGAGTAGACCTTCTTGAAGATCCAGTCCTTGCCGAGGGTCGCCCCGACCGGGACATAGCCGCCGGACAGTGCCTTCGCCACACACACCAGATCCGGCTCGACGCCGTCCTCGTGCTGGTAGGCGAAGAAGTCGCCGGTACGGCCGAGGCCGGTCTGCACCTCGTCGGCGATCAGCAGGGCCTTGTGCCGGTGCAGCAGCTCCTGCGCGGCACGCAGGAAACCGGGTGGTGTCGGGTGGACGCCCTTGCCCTGGATCGGTTCGACCACGAACGCCGCCACATCGCCGCGCTTCAGCTCCCGCTCCAGCGCGTCCAGATCACCCATCTCCAGGGCGGTGTCCGGCAGCAGCGGGGCGAAGCCGTCCCGGAAGCCGTCCTCGCCGTTGACGGAGAGCGAGCCGGTGGTCAGGCCGTGGAAGGCGTGGGTGCAGTAGAGGATGCGCCCTCTGCCGGTGGCGTAGCGGGCGAACTTCAGGGCGGTCTCGACGGCCTCGGTGCCGCTGTTGCCGAAGAAGACCCGGTCGAGGTGGGGCGCGTAGGTCAGCAGCTTCTCGGCGAGCAGGCCGGGCAGCGGCTGGCAGTCGAAGCGGGTGAGATCGGGGAGTTCGGCGTCCAGGACGTCGTGCAGTGCCTTGCGGACGACGGGGTGGTGCCGGCCCAGGCCCATCACCCCGAATCCCGCGAGCATGTCGAGGTAGTCCTGGCCGTCGGTGTCCCAGAAGTAGGCGCCCTGGGCCCGCTCGTAGACCTTGTCGAAGCCGATGGTGTGCAGCATGCGCGGGAGTTGATGGTTGAGATGGCGGGCGTGGAGTTCGTAGCGCTCGCCGCCGCGCTCGGCGAGCAGTGCGGTCAGGTCGAATCCGGTCACGAGTGGCTCTCCTTACGGGCCAGGGCGGCGCTGATCCGGCCGGCGATCTCGGCCGGGGTGAGGCCGATATCGGCCAGCAGCTCACCGCGCTTGGCGTGCGCCAGAAACTGCTCGGGGATACCGAAGGTGCGCAGCGGCACGTCCACGCCCGCGTCCCGCAGCGCCTGCCCGACCGCCCACCCCACCCCTCCCGTACGGCAGTTGTCCTCGACGACGGCCACCATGGCGTGCTCCGCGGCGAGTCCGGGGAGCGCGGCGTCGACCGGCTTGACCCACCGGGGGTCGATGACGGTCGCGTCGACGCCGCGCGCCGTGAGGAGTTCGGCGACCCGCAGACAGACCGGCGCCATCACGCCGACCGCGACCAGCAGGACGTCGGGGTGCGGTGCCCGGTGAAGGACGTCGACGCCGCCGATCCGGTCCACGGCCGGAACCGGGTCGTCCACCGGCTCCTTGGGGAAGCGGACGACGGTCGGTGCGTCGTGCACGTCCAGTGCTTCGCGCAGCTGGGCGCGGAGCTGGTCGGCATCGCGCGGTGCGGCGATCCGCAGGCCCGGTACGACGCCGAGCACCGACAGGTCCCACATGCCGTTGTGCGAGGCCCCGTCGGTGCCGGTGACACCGGCCCGGTCCAGCACGAAGGTCACTCCGCACTTGTGCAGCGCGACGTCCATCAGCAGCTGGTCGAAGGCACGGTTGAGGAAGGTGGCATAGACCGCGACGACAGGGTGCAGACCGCCGGTGGCCATCCCCGCCGCCGACACCGTCGCATGCTGTTCGGCGATGCCCACGTCCCACACCCGGTCGGGGTACGCCGCGGCGAACTTCCCGAGCCCGACCGGTTGCAGCATCGCCGCCGTGAGGGCGACGACGTCCTCGCGCTCGGCGCCGATGCGGACCATCTCGTCGCCGAAGACGGACGTCCAGGAGGGTGCGCCGGGCGGGGTGACGGGTGCGCAGGTCAGCGGGTCCATCACGCCGACGGTGTGGAAGTGGTCCGCCTCGTCCTCCAGGGCGGGCGGATAGCCGCGGCCCTTCTCGGTGAGGCAGTGCACCAGCACGGGTCCGTGGAAGCCCGCCGCGCGGCGCAGCGTGGATTCCACGGCCGCGATGTCATGACCGTCGATCGGTCCGAGGTACTTCAGGCCCAGGTCCTCGAACATGCCCTGCGGCGCGAAAGCGTCCTTGAAGCCCTTCTTCGCACCGTGCAGCGACCCGTAGAGCGGCTGTCCGACGACCGGGGTGCGCTGGAGCATGTCCTTGCCCCAGGCCAGGAACTTCTCGTAGCCGTCGGTGGTGCGCAGGGTGGCGAGGTGGTCGGCGAGGCCACCGATGGTGGGGGCGTAGGAGCGCTCGTTGTCGTTGACGACGATGATCAGGGGGCGGTCCTTGGCGGCGGCGATGTTGTTGAGCGCCTCCCAGGCCATCCCGCCGGTCAGTGCGCCGTCCCCGATGACGGCCACCACATGGTCGTCCCTGCCCAGCACCTGCTGCGCCTTGGCCAGGCCGTCGGCCCAGCCCAGCACCGTCGAGGCATGGCTGTTTTCGATGACGTCGTGCGCGGACTCGGCGCGCGACGGATAGCCGGACAGGCCGCCCTTGGCCCGCAGCTTGGAGAAGTCCTGCCGGCCGGTCACGATCTTGTGCACGTACGCCTGATGTCCGGTGTCCCACAGAATGCGGTCGGCGGGTGAGTCGAAGACGCGGTGCAGGGCGAGGGTCAGCTCGACCACGCCCAGGTTGGGCCCCAGATGGCCGCCGGTGCGGGCGACGGACTGCACGAGGAAGTGCCGGATCTCCTCGGCGAGGTCGGCCAGACGGTCCTCGGGGAGCGCCTTGAGGTCGCGTGGATCCCGGATGCTCTCCAGCATCGTCATGTTCGGTCCCCCTCTGCTGCTTCAGCTGACGGACACCGGCCCGGCCCGGCCCACGCGCGGCGTACGGCGCATGAGCACAGGCCGGACCGGGACGCCGGTGAGCCTCGGTGCCGCGGGCTCACCACTGATCAACGGTCACCCGCGGTTTCCTGCGACGGCCTCCTTGGCCGCCCTGATCGACTCCTTCAGCGACCCCATGGTGGCGAGGACGGCGGTCGGCTCGTAGCCGCAGTGCGCCATGCAGTTGGCGCAGCGCGGGTCCTTGCCGCGGCCGTACTTGTCCCAGTCGGTCTCCTCGATGAGCTCCCGGTACGTCGGGACGTACCCGTCGCTCATGAGGTAGCAGGGGCGCTGCCAGCCGAAGAGCGAGTAGTTGGGGATCGCCCAGGCCGTGCACGGGAAATCCGCCTTGCCCTCCAGGAAGTCCAGGAACAGCGGGCTGTGGTTGAGCCGCCAGCGGCGCCGGTTGCCGCCGGCGAAGGCCTTCTTGAACAGCTCCCGGGTCTGCTCGACGCCGAGGAAGTGCTCCTGGTCGGGGGCCTTCTCGTAGGCGTAGGCGGGCGACAGCATCATTTCGTCGACCTGAAGATCGTCATTGAGGAAGTTGAGGACCTCGATGATGGTCTGCGGGGTGTCGGTGTTGAAGAAGGTGGAGTTGGTGGTGACCCGGAAGCCGCGCCGCTTGGCCTCCTTGATCGCCGCCACCGCCTCGTCGAATACGCCTTCCTTCGCGACGGATTCGTCGTGCCGCTCGCGCATTCCGTCGATGTGCACGGCGAACGCGAAATACGGCGAGGGGGTGAAATCATCCAGCTTCTTGCGCAGCAACATCGCGTTGGTGCACAGGAAAATATACTTCCGCTTCGCCACCAACTGCCGCACGATCTCGTCGATCTGCGGGTGCATCAAGGGCTCGCCACCGGCGATGGAGACCATCGGGGCACCGGACTCCAGCACGGCGCCGACCGCCTGCGCCACCGGCATGCGCTGCTTGAGCACGCCCGCCGGATGCTGGATCTTCCCGCAGCCCTCGCATTTCAGGTTGCACGCGAAGAGCGGTTCCAGCTCGACGATGAGCGGGAACTTCTCACGCCGGCGGATCATCTTCTGTTCAAAAAGATAGGTCCCGACCCGGATGGACTGACGGAGCGGCATAGCCATCTGGCTCACCTCCAGGGGAGCAGCAAAGAACGGTGCCATTCGTAGAAAACAGGAAGTACGGAGCGCAGCACGCGGAAGGCCGATATTCCACCGCGCACCGTGGCGATGCGTACGAGTTCATGTTCTGGAGCGTCCACGACCACCCGGACGGCCGCAACCGGACGGCTTCCGGCACGCCGGGCGGCACGGAGGGTCGCGGCGGATTCCATGTCCACGGCGACCGCGCCGGCGGCATGCAGCTCGGCCCGCTCCGCGCCGCGTACGACGTGGTCGGAGCCGCGCAGCAGACCGCTGTGCACGGTCAGGCCGCGTTGCCGCAGGGCCCGCAGCAGCGGGCCGTTGTCGCGGCAGAGCGTCTCGGGGGCGTCCGCGTGATGGTCGCGGGTGGCTTCGGCGACGACCACGTCCCCGGGGCGCATCCCCGGGGCGAGGCCGGCACAGAAGCCACTGGCGACGACAGGGGAACGCTCGGTCACCGATCCCGCACTCAGCGCTTTCGTGAGGGCACGTTCGGCCGCCTGGGGTCCCATGCCGGTACGGAGCGTGACCAGCCGTGGGCCGGCTCCTCCCGCCGCTCCCCCGCGGTCACCGCCGCGCAGCGCGAACCGCTCGATGCCGAGCGCACAGGCGACCAGCAGGGGCGGTTCCGCGTCCGTGGGGGGCCGTCCCGGCATCAGGACCCCACCGGTACGCCTGTCGGTCCGCCGTTGACGTAGCGGCCCAGGGCCGTCAGGGGGAAGACCTGGCGGTAGAGGTGGTAGTTGATGGAGAAGTCCCAGGGGAAGCCCGTGCCGGTGAAGTACGGCTCGTCCCAGGACCCGTCCTCGCGCTGGGCCCCGGTCAGCCAGCGCACTCCGCGCCGTACCGCCTCGCTGTCCCGTTCACCGGCCGCGAGCAACGCCATGAGCGCCCAGGCGGTCTGCGAGGCGGTCGAGGCGCCGCGCCCCGCCCACCGCTCCTTGTCCTGGTAGGAGCGCTGGTCCTCGCCCCAGCCCCCGTCGTCGTTCTGCACCCGCTCCAGCCAGAGCACCGCCCGGCGCACCGCGGGGTGCGAGGCGGGGATACCGGCCGCGGCGAGTGCGGGGAGCACCGAACCCGTGCCGTAGATGTAGTTGGTGCCCCAGCGGCCGAACCAGGCGCCGCTGGGCTCCTGTTCGGCCAGCAGCCAGGCGATACCGCGGCGGGTGCGCGGGTCGTGGGTACGGCCGACGTCGGCGAGCATCTCGACGACATGGGCGGTGACATCGGCCGACGGCGGGTCGATGACCTCCCCGAAGTCGCAGAACGGCAGGCGGTTGGGGAACGGGCTGGTGTTGTCGACGTCGAAGGCGCCCCAGCCCCCGCCCTTGGACTGCATGCCGAAGTTCCAGCACACCGCGCGGCGCACCGCGGCCTCCACCCGCTGCGGGTCGGGGTGCTCGACCCGGCGCAGCGCGAGCACGACCTCGGCGGTGTCGTCGATGTCCGGGTAGTTGTCGTTCTCGAACTCGAACCCCCAGCCACCGGACGGGAGTTGGGGACGCTTCACGCTCCAGTCGCCGGGCCGGTCGATCTGCTCGGCGAGCATCCAGTCGACGGCCTTGACCAGCTGCGGATGGTCGGCGGGCAGTCCGGCGTCGGCGAGCGCGATGGTGGCCAGGCAGGTGTCCCAGACCGGGGACTGGCAGGCCTCGATCATCCGGGCACCGTCCTCGCGCCATACGGCGAACCGGTCCAGGGACGCAAGGCCGGTGCGCAGCACGGGGTGGTCGAGGTCGTAGCCGAGGAGGTGCAGGGCGATGACGGAGTAGACGGCGGGAGGCTGGATGCCGCCCCAGCAGCCGTCGTTCTCCTGCCGCTCGATGATCCAGCGGGCGGCGGAGCGCATCGCGGCGCCGCGCAGCTTGCGGACGGCGACCTTGTGGTAGAGGTGCAGCGCCTTGTCGAGGCGCTGGAAGAGGCCGTCCCAGCTGGTGGCGGGGGCGAGCGGCCGCGGCGGATTGGGCCGGCGCGGATCGGTGTGCAGCTCGTCGAGGCCGAACGGCGCCGGGCGCACCGGGCGCTTGGCCGAGACGATGGTCAGCGGCACGATGGTCTGCCGCGCCCAGCATCCGAAGTCATAGATGTTGAGCGGGAACCACTTGGGGAAGTAGAGGAGCTCCGGGGGCAGTTCGGGCAGGTCGTCCCACTTCCACCAGCCGAAGAGGGCCAGCCAGATGCGGGTGAAGACCCGGGCCGCGGCCACGCCGCCCTGCTCACGGACCCATGCGGCGGCCGTGGCCATGTGCGGTGCGTCCGGGGCGTCCCCGGCGAGGCGCAGGGCGACATAGGCCTCGATGGTGGCGGAGAGTTCGCCGGGCCCGCCGTGGAAGGTGGGCCAGGTGCCGTCCGCGCCCTGTTTGCCGCGGATGTAGCGGGCCGCGGCTGCGGTGAGCTTCGGGTCCTGGATGCCGAGGAATTGACGAAGCATCAAATCTTCGGCGTCCATCGTGACGTTGGTCTCGAGGTCGCCCTTCCACCATCCGGCGGGATCCTGGACGGAGAGCAGATAGTCCGTGGCGCGGGCGGTCGCACGCCGGGCGGCCTCCGCCGTGTCGTGTCGTACAGCGGTTCTGGTGGGTGGGGCTTTTTCGGTTGTCTCAGCGGTGGCATCGCTGGCCGAGGGGGCCCGGGGCGGCAGCGCCCCGGTGCTTCCGTCGGTCGTCGCTGTCATGGCTTCCCCTTCGGCAGTGAACTGTGAAAAGCGTGCTCAGGGATTCCGTCGGCCGGTGCCCGGCTGGCACCGACCGGCGACTGCGATCTATTCGGTGTCGGCGCGGCTCATCTCTCGCGTACAACGACGAAGTCCGCGAGTGCGACGAGCTGTGCACGGACCTTCTCCGGGATGTCGATCTCGTCAAGGGCCGCGACGGCGGTGGCGTGCTGGCGGCGGGCCTCCTGCGAGGTCCACTCGCGGCCGCCGGCCTCCTCGATGAGAGCCGCGCGGGAGGCGAACTCCTCCTCGGTGAAGTCGGCGATCTCGGTCTCGCTCTTTTTCGCGTCGGCCGCCAGGATCTCGGCGAGACGCTCGGAGGCCTGGCCGCCGGCGGCCAGCGCGGCGACGACCGGCAGCGACTTCTTGCGCTGGCGCAGGTCGCTCCAGGGCCGCTTGCCGGTGGCGTCCGGGTCGCCCCAGATGCCGAGCAGATCGTCGACGGCCTGGAAGGCGAGGCCCAGGTGGTAGCCGTACTTCTCCAGGGTGTCGGCGGTACGGTCGTCGGCGCCGCCGAGGACGGCACCGATGGAGACGGCGCAGGCCAGCAGCGCGCCGGTCTTGTTGCCCTCCATCTCCAGGCACTCCTCGACGGTGACCCGCTCGCGGTGCTCGTAGGAGATGTCCTGGGCCTGACCGTCGATCAGTTTGCGGGAGGCCTGGGTGAGCCTGCGGGTGGCCCGGCCGGCGTCGACCGTGCCGAGCTCCAGCAGTATTTCGTTGGCGAGGGCGAAGAGCGCATCGCCGACGAGGATGGCCTGTGCGGGCCCGTGCACCTTCCAGACGGTGTCGCGGTGCCTGCGCTGCTCGTCGCCGTCCATGAGGTCGTCGTGCAGCAGCGAGAAGTTGTGCACCAGCTCGACGGCGACCGCGCCGGGGATACCGACCTCGGGAGCCGCGCCGGCGGCCTCGGCCGACAGCAGGGCGAGCGCGGGCCGGACCGCCTTGCCGCTGTCGCCCGTGGTGGGACGGCCCGCGGCGTCGATCCAGCCGAAGTGGTAAGCGGCGACGGTGTCCATGGGAGGAGCGAGCCGGTCCACGGCGGCACGCAGCACGGGAGTGGCGAGTGTCCGCCCGCGCTCCAGCAGCGCGGTGACGCTCTCGGTGTCGATAGCTGGGGAAGCCGGATTCACGGTTTCTCCTCTGTTTCCGATGCTCGTGCTCGTGCGAGCGCTCGTACTCGTAGTCATGCCGCCTCCTGAGGCAACTGGCCCTGGGGGAAGCCGAGTTCGGTGAGTGCCTCGCGAGCGGCGGCAGTGCCGCTGCGAACAGCGCTTTCCATGGTCGCGGGCCACCCGGTGGCGGTCCACGCACCGGCCAGGAACAGGCCGGGAGCTTGAGTGCGGGCGGCGGGGCGGAGCCTGCCGACGCCCGGGGCGGGCGCAAAGGTCGCGGTGCGCTCGCGGGTGACGAAGAAGTCGTGGATCCTGGCGCCGCGGGCGGCGGGCAGCAGCCGCTCCAGCTCGGGGAGGTAGCGGGCACGGAGCTTGGCGACCGGCTGGTCGATCTCCTCCTGCGCGGCGGACTGCGAGACCGCCAGATACTGGCAGCGCTCACGGCCGGCGAGGTGCGTCAGCCCCGAGGCGTCGGTGCGGTCGAAGACCCACTGGACCGGGGAGCCGACCGCGGCGAAGAAGGGGCGGCGCAGCACCCTGCGGTCGTAGACGACATGGAGGTTGAGGATCGGGGCCGTGGCGATGTCCAGCAGCCCGTCCTTGCCGTCCAGCGTCCCGTCCGGCAGCAGGGTGTGGGCCTCGCGCTGCGGTACGGCGAGCACCACGGTGTCCGCGGCCAGCTGCTCGCTGCCGTGCGGGCCGTTCTCCACCGTGACCTGCCAGCCGTCGTCGCTGCGCGTGAGGGCCCCGGCGCGGGTGCGCAGGGCGATGCGTACACCGGCCTTCTCCAGGGCCGTGCGGGCGAGGGTGTCGTGGACGTCGCCGAGCGGGACGCGGGACCAGCCGATGTCGGCGGCGCCGGGGGCGGACAGCAGCCCGGTCTTGAAGACCTTGGCGGCCAGGCCCATCGAGACGTCGTCGGCACGGGCGTTGAGCGTCGCGATGCCGACCAGGTCCCACAGCGCCTCGATGGCGCGGGCGGACTGGCCGTACCGGCGCAGCCAGCTGCCGAAGTCCACGCGGTCCAGCGCGGGGTCGGCCGGGTCGAGGCCCTTGAGCGCGAGGGTGGCGCGGACGACTCCGGCGCGCTCGGCGGGCGAGAGATGCGGATAGCCGGCCAGGCTCCGGGCGAGGTGCAGCGGTACGGGGAGCGCGGTACGGCGCAGCCGGCCGAGCCGCATCCGGTCGGCGTCCAGGACGGGTACGTCCATGCGGTCCTGGAGCGGCACCAGCTGCGCGGCGCCGATCCGCTCCAGCAGCCGGGTGTAGGCGGTGCAGCAGCGGAGATAGACATGCTGGCCGTTGTCGACGGTCAGCTCGCCGGCGCCGGAGTCGCGGCGGAAGGAGAAGACCAGCCCGCCGAGGCGCGGCCGGCCCTCGACCAGGGTGACCCGCAGCCCCGCGTCGGCCAGGGCGAGCGCCGCGGTGGTACCCGCGAGACCGCCCCCGATGACCACCGCGGCCGCGCCCTCGGGACGGCCCGACGGCAGGGCGTGCCGCAGGCCGGGCCGCCTGGCTCCCGATGTCATGTGCTCTCCCCCCGTACTGCTGTGAGGGACGCAGCCACCCGGGAGAAGGTTGCCTGCCGCGCTGACGCGGGGTCACCGCTGTCGTGCGCCGCCCGGTGCATCATCCGCGCCTCCGGACGGACTCCCGGCGGCCGATCGCCCGCGCGTCGAGCCCGGACAGCCCGCGCACCGCGACGAACGCCTTCTCCCGGCCGGGCAGCGAGACCCGGCCGCGCAGCACCGCCTCGGGGTCGGCGGCGATCCGGGTCAGCAGGCGGTGGTAGATGCCGGCCATCGCGGCCACACAGGCGCCGCTGCGCCGGTCGAGCATCGGCAGCAGCCGGAAGCCCTCGGCGAACAGCGCGCGGGCACGCTTCACCTCGAAGTGCACCAGGCCGGTGAAGTCGGAGCCGGGCGGCGGTACGGAGCGCTCGAACCCGGCCGCGCAGCCGAACTTGGCGAGGTCCTCGGCCGGGAGGTACGTACGGCCGTTGCCGGCGTCCTCGCGAACGTCCCGGAGAATATTGGTCAGTTGCAGGGCGAGGCCGAGGGTGTCGGCGTACTCGGCGGCGCGCTCGGCGTCCGGTGCGCCCGGCACCGTGCCGAACACGCCCAGCGAGAGCCGGCCGATGGCGCCGGCGACACAGCGGCAGTAGCCCCTCAGCTCGTCCCAGGTCTCGTAGGTCTCGCCGCGCACATCCATCAGCACGCCGTCGATCAGCTCGTCGAGACCCTCCAGCGGCAGCGGGAAGCGACGGGCGGCGTCGGACAGCGCGACGGCCACCGGGTCGGTGTCGTCCTCGGCGATCCGGCCGTCCTTGATGCGCGCCAGCAGCGCCCGGGTGTCCTCCAGGCGCCCTTGCTTGGCGGCGGGCTCCAGGGTGCCGTCACCGATGTCGTCGACCCGGCGGGAGAAGGCGTAGAGCGCCGACATGGCCTGCCGCTTGTCGGTCGGCAGCAGCCGGATGCCGTAGGCGAAGTTGCGTGCCTGCTGCCCGGTGATGGCCTCGCAGTAGCGGTACGCAGCGAGCACCGGCGCGGACGCGTGTGCAGTTGCCTCCACGGTCCGACTCACCCCTCTCTTCGCAATGTCGCCCCCACCTCGCGCAGCAGGCTGAGCTTGGTCGGCTTGGGCGGTCCAGGGAGTACGTCGTGATCGGCGGCCGCGACCGCCTGGAGTGCAGCGCGTCCGCCGCCGACGAAACCGGCCAGCAGCAGCTTGAGTCTGCCGTGGACGCTACCCACCAGCGGGGTGCCTTCATTCAGCAGCTCACGGGCGCGTTCGGCTTCGTAGGCGATCAGTGCACGCACCGATGCGCCCCCGCTCGGCGCGGCCAGATCGGCCTCGTTGACCCCAAAGCGTTTCATGTCCTCGGCGGGAAGGTAGATACGGTCGCGCCCGAGGTCCTCGGCCACGTCCTGGACGTGTTCGACGATCTGGAGGGCGGTGCAGACCGCGTCCGAGTGGCGGATGCGTTCGGGGCTCGCGGTACCGGTGATGGCGAGCACGAGCCGGCCGACGGGGTTGGCGGACAGCTCGCAGTAGGCGGCCAGGTCGTCGTAGGTGCCGTAGCGGCTCACCCGCTGGTCCTGCCGGTTCGCCTCGATGAGGGCGAGGAACGGCTCGGGGGTCAGCGCACAGCGGCGGACGGTCGGGCCGAGCCGGCGCATCAGCGGATGCCCGGGGCCGGGCGCACGGTCGCTGAAGACGCGGTGCAGGTCCGCTTCCAGTGCGTCCAGCAGCGCGGGCCTGTTGTCGCCTTGCGCGCGGTCGAGTCCGAGGAGTACGGCATCGCCGCCGCCGGGTGCGAGATCGCCGTCACCGATGTCGTCGACGAGCCGGGCGAAGCCGTAGACGGCCATCAGGTCGGTGCGCCACGCGCGGGGCAGAAAGAACGGCGCGACCGGGAAGTTCTCGTGTGCGGCCTGATCGAGCACGGTGCGCGTCTGCTCCCGCCCGTCACCCGCCGCCCCCCGTCGGAGGAAGGCGCGACGCGCCTGCTCGTTGTCTCGGCTCACCGGGGGCTGCCCGGCGCATTTCGGTGCCGGAGCGAACCAGTAGCCATTGCCGTCACGTCTCCCGTTCTACACCGCCAAGCTAAAACATCCTATTTCGGACACGCCGCAGCAGGCGACGCGCCCGATCGAGCCCACATCGCCCGCTCGGGTGAGCATTGCCCGACATATACCACTTGTGCTGTTCGGTACCCGTACAGCTTACGCCGTACATCTCGCCCGCGTCCGAGGGGGTCCCGAAGCTTGAGACAACGATCCAGTCAACGTCCATTACGCCCGAACTGTTCCCGGATCCAATGGAGTTGACCATTCCATGACGCTCGAAGGCCCCCGCGAGGCGGACTCACGGAGGCCTTCGGCTGCGAGAGGGGCTATTTGCCCGTCTCCTTTTCGTACGCCTTGATCACTTCGTCCGTCGGGCCGTCCATCAGCAGTTCGCCGCGTTCCAGCCACAGGACGCGGTCGCAGGTGTCGCGGATGGACTTGTTGTTGTGGCTGACCAGGAAGACCGTGCCGGCTTCCTTGCGCAGTTCGCGGATGCGGGCCTCGGAGCGCTTTTGGAAGCTGCGGTCGCCGGTGGCCAGGGCCTCGTCGATCATCAGCACGTCGTGGTCCTTGGCCGCGGCGATGGAGAACCGCAGCCGGGCGGCCATGCCGGAGGAGTAGGTGCGCATCGGCAGCGAGATGAAGTCGCCCTTCTCGTTGATGCCGGAGAAGTCGACGATGCCGTCGTAGCGCTCGCGGACCTGGTCGCGGGACATGCCCATGGCCAGGCCGCCGAGCAGGACGTTCTTCTCGCCGGTCAGGTCGTTCATCAGCGCGGCGTTCACGCCCAGCAGCGAGGGCTGGCCGTGGGTGTAGACCTTGCCGCGCTCGGCGGGCAGCAGGCCGGCGACCGCCTTGAGCAGCGTCGACTTGCCCGAGCCGTTGGATCCGATCAGGCCGATGGACTCGCCGCGGTAGGCGGTGAAGGAGACGCCCTTGACGGCGTGCACCTCGCGCACGCCCGCGGAGGGCTTGCGCCGGACGATGCGGTTGAGCGCCGCGGTGGCCCCGCCCTTGCCCGTACCGGTGCCGTAGACCCGGTAGACGATGTGCAGATCGTCCGCGATCACCGTCGGGATGCGGGCCTCGGCGGCTTCTGTCGGCTCGATGCCGTTGCTCTGCTCAGCCACGTCCGTACCGCTCCTCAGCCTTCCAGAAGTACACAAAGCCGACGACGCCCATCAGCAGCGCCCAGCCCCCGGCGAACGCCCACACATGCGGCGGCAGCTTCTCGTGCGTGAAGCTGTCGATCAGCGCGAAGCGCATCAGGTCGATGTAGACGGCGGCCGGGTTGGCGTTCAGCAGCACCTCCACGAAGGCGGGGACGTGCTTGCCCTTGAGGATCAGGTCGATGCTGAACATCACGCCCGACGCATACATCCACGTCCGCATGATGAACGGCATCAGCTGCGCCAGGTCCGGGGTCTTGCTGCCCAGCCGGGCCATGACCATCGCCAGACCGGTGTTGAAGACGAACTGGAGCGTCAGCGCCGGGATGACCAGCAGCCACGACCAGGTGGGGATCTGCCCGAAGCCGAGCAGGATCACCACCAGCACACCCATCGAGAACAGCAGCTGCTGGAGCTGCATCAGACAGAACGAGACGGGCAGACAGGCGCGCGGGAAGTGCAGCGCCCGCACCAGGCCCAGGTTGCCCGAGATCGACCGCGTCCCGGCCATCACCGAGCTCTGGGTGAAGGTGAAGATGAAGACACCGGTCACCAGGAACGGCACGAAGTCGGGGACGCCCTTCCTCGTGCCGATCAGCAGACCGAAGATCAAGTAGTACACGAGCGCGTTCAGCAGCGGCGTCGCCACCTGCCAGACCTGTCCCAGCTTGGCCTGGCTGTACTGCGCCGTCAGCTTGGCACTGGCGAAGGCGGAGATGAAGTGCCGCCGGTCCCACAGCTGCCGGACGTACTCCGGAAGGCCGGGACGGGCCCCGCTCTGCGAGAGCCCGTACTTCTGGGCCCGCTGGGCAGGAGTGAGTCCTTCGTCGGAAGCAGGCGGGGCACTCATGGCGACCGCACCGTCGTGCGTGGTCTCGCTCACAGTTGACACTTTCGTCCTCAAGGTGCGCTGCCGGGGCCACGCCCCGGCTCGCGCCTGATGCTCTCAGATCCGAGCTTGTCAGATGACGGGAGGGCGGCCCAGTCGGGTCAGTCGCCAAACGGTAGCCCACTTCATGGGGCGCCTGGGACCGCTCGGGGTCACCCAGCCCTCCTTGAAGCCGCCCAGCCAAGCCCGCAGCGCCGGTCGCGACGGCCGACGGGCGAGGGTGAGCAGGAACCAGACACCGAGATAGACCGGAACCAGCGGGGCGGGCAGATTGCGCCGGGCCAGCCACACACGGTTACGGGCCACCATCCGGTGGTAGACCGCATGCCGGGCCGGTGCCGTCGTCGGGTGGAAGAGGACCATGTCCGAGCGGTAGTCGATCTGCCAGCCCGCGTCCAGCGCACGCCAGGCCAGATCGGTCTCCTCGTGCGCGTAGAAGAAGTCGTCGGGCAGCCCGCCGACCTCCTCGAAGACCTGGGTACGGACCGCGTTCGCGCCGCCGAGGAAGGTGGTGACCCGCGACGAGCGCATCGGGTCCGAGGCCCGCAGCCGCGGGACGTGGCGGCGCTGGGTCTCCCCCGTGTCCGGGTCGGCGATCCGGAAGCTGATGATGCCGAGCTTCGGGTCCGCGGCGAACGCCTCCCGGCACAGCTCGGCGGTGTCCTCCCTGGCCAGCAACCCGTCGTCGTCGAGGAAGAGCAGCACATCGACCTCGCTGCCGCCGGGACCGAACGCCTCGATACCGACATTGCGGCCGGCCGGGATGCCGACGTTCTCCGGCAGCTCGACGGTCCGTACGCCCTCGGGGAGCTCGGGCAGCGGCGAACCGTTGCCCACGACCGCGATCTCGATCGGGTCGCCCTCCTGCTTGGCGACCGAGTCCAGCAGCGCGCGCAGCTCCTCGGGGCGGTTGCCCATGGTCAGGACAACCGCACCGAGTCGCATGCTCCTGCTCACACCGGCCCCCGTCACTTGAGCCTGCTGGAGACGAGGATGGACACGAGGTGCAGCAGCGTCTGCACGATCGCGATGCCCGCGAGCACGGCGACGCCGAGGCGCGAGAAGAACAGGTCGCCCCTGATCGTGTCCAGCACCGCCAGGGCCAGGATCAGCAGGGACGCCTCGACCCCGAGGACGAGCCGGTGGAACTTCAGTGCCGCGGCGGCCTTGCGGGCCAGCGCCATCCCGGACGAGCGCGGCTCGGACGCCGCCTCCTTGACCGGCGGCAGCCCGCCCTGGTGACGGGCGACACCGACGAGGTCGGTCTCGGCCTTGATCAGGATCGCGCCGAGGGCGGCGAGCGTGCCGAGGAAGGCCCACAGCCAGTCGATCCGCCCGGAGCCCCACAGATCGGCGGCGCGCAGGCCGAAGCCGACCAGCACCGCGGCGTCGCACAGGTAGGCACCGACCCGGTCCAGGTACACCCCGCCGAGCGAGAACTGCTTCTTCCAGCGGGCGACCTCGCCGTCGACACAGTCGAGCAGCAGGTACAGCTGGACCATCAGCACGCCGAGCACGGCGCCCGCGATCCCCGGCACCAGCAGGGCCGGGGCGGCGAGGACGCCGAAGACGGTCATCAGGTAGGTCAGCTGGTTGGGCGTGACCTTCGTGTTCACCAGGTGCCGGTCGATGCGCAAGGAGAGCTCGCGCATGTAGAGCCGGCCGGCCCAGTGCTCGCCGCTCCGCCGGTCCTTCACACCCGGGGGGTGAACGACCGGGCGGAGCTCAGCTACCGATGGCTTGTGCATAGTCGGCGTAAGCGTCCCTGATCTGGTCGGTGGACAGGTCGAGGTGCTCCAGGATGGTGTAGCGCCCCGGGCGGGTCTTGGGTGCGTACTCGACGGCCTGGACGAATTCCTCGTCGGTGAAGCCGATCTCACCCGGCGTGACCGGCAGGCCGTGCCTGCGCAGCACCTCGACCATCAGGTCCCGGGTCTCCTTGTCCCCGCGCAGATGCGTGGCGAACGCCGCGGCGAGGCCGCACTGTTCGCCGTGGCTCGCCGCACGCTTGGGGTAGAGGATGTCGAGCGCGTGGTTGATCTCGTGGCAGGCGCCGGACGCCGGACGGCTGTCGCCGGCCACCGACATCGAGATGCCGGTCAGGACCAGGCCCTCGGCCAGCACCTGGAGGAAGGCGTCGTCACCGACCCCGCCGGGGTGGCGGAGCACGGCCTCACCGGCCTGGCGTGCCATGGCGGCGGCCAGTCCGTCGATCGCCTCGCCGGTCTCCCGGTGCGAGAGTTCCCAGTCCCGGACCGCGGAGATGTTGGAGATCGCGTCGCCGATACCGGAGCGGACGAACCGGACCGGGGCCTCACGGATGATGTCGAGGTCGATCACCACGGCGATCGGGTTCGGCACACCGTAGGAGCCGCGGCCCGCGTCGTTGTCGAGGGTGGCGACCGGCGAGCACAGGCCGTCGTGCGACAGGTTCGTCGCCACGGCGACCAGCGGCAGACCGATCCGCGCGGCGGCGAACTTGGCGCAGTCGATGATCTTGCCGCCGCCGAGGCCCACGACCGCGTCGTAGTGCCCCTTCTTCATGGCGTCGGCGAGCTTGATCGCTTCGTCCAGGGTGCCGCCGCCGACCTCGTACCACTCGGCGCCGGGCAGCGCGGGGGACAGCCGCTCACGCAGCCGTGCCCCCGAGCCGCCGCTGATCGCGATGGCGAGCTTGCCCGACGCGGAGATGCGCTGATCGGCCAGCAGGCCCGCCAGGTCGTCCAGGGCGCCGGCGTTGATGTCGACGACGACCGGGGACGGGATGAGGCGGGTCAGTACTGGCATGCGATGTCACGGCCCTTCGCCAGGTCGTCGTGGTTGTCGATCTCGACCCACTTGACGTCGCCGATCGGTGCCACGTCCACCTTGAAGCCACGGTTGACGAGCTCCTGGTAGCCGTCCTCGTAGTAGAGGTCGGGGTCCCGCTCGAAGGTGGTCTTCAGGGCGTCGGCCAGCTCCTCGGCGGCCTCGCCCTCGATGAGGGTGACACCGATGTACTCGCCCGTCGCCTCGGCCGGGTCCATCAGCTTCGTGATCTTCTGGACGCCCTTGGCGGGGTCCACGACGACCTTCATCTCCTCGTCGGCGAGCTGCTTGACGGTGTCCAGCGCGAGGATGATCTTCTTGCCGTCGCCGCGGGCGGCGAGCAGGGTCTTCTCGACGGAGACCGGGTGCACGGTGTCGCCGTTGGCGAGGATCACGGTGTGCTTGATCGAGTCACGGCCGCACCACAGGGAGTAGGCGTTGTTCCACTCCTCGGCCTTGTCGTTGTCGATGAGGGTGAGCTTGAGGCCGTACTTCTGCTCCAGGGCCTCCTTGCGCTCGTAGACGGCTTCCTTGCGGTAGCCGACGATGATCGCGACCTCGGTCAGGCCGATCTCGGCGAAGTTGCCGAGGGTCAGGTCGAGAATGGTCGTGTCCCCGTCGACCGGCACCAGAGCCTTCGGCAGGGTGTCGGTGTAGGGGCGCAGACGCCGTCCGGCGCCGGCAGCCAGCACGAGGCCGATCATGCGGGTTCTCCTTCATCGTGTACGGCGGGTGCTTGGGAGGACACCCAGAAGCGGATGCTCTCGATGAGCACCAGCAGCGCCAGGACCACAGCAAGGGCCGTCAGCGCGATTGTGAAACCTGAGGGGGACAGCGCGGCGGCGAGGACGGTGATCACGATGATCCGTCCCTCATGTCCGCCGGTCGCCCGGACCAGCCACCGCGGAGGGGCTCCGGTGCCACCGCGGATGCGGTAGACCGTGTCGTAGTGATGGTAGGCGACCGCCGCGACCAGCCCGTACGCCGCGGGCAGCGCTCCGGGGACGTCCGCACGGGCGGCCAGCACCAGGATGGTGACGTACTCGCCGGCCCGGAAGAAGGGCGGCACCAGCCAGTCGAGGGCGCCCTTGAGCGGCCGGGCCACGGCCGCGCCGGCCAGCAGCGCGGAGCAGACGGCGACGCCGACGGTGAGCCAGGACGCGGGGTCGTCCTGGAAAATCACCCAGACCAGCAGCACGGCGGCTGAGAGAAATGCCATGACGGGCGCCAGGAAGGAGCCGGTGCGGCCGCGGCCGCGGGCGCGGCCCGCGATCAGCTCGGCGAGCGGCCCGGAGTCGGCGAGGTCGGCCAGTGCCCGGGCGGCGCGGTCGGTGCGCCGGGCCCGGCGGGTCAGGGAGCGCAGTACCCGTCCTGCCGTGGTGTAGCAGGCGGCCAGTGCGCAGCCGATGAGCAGGGCGTAGAAGACGATGCGCGGGGTGGTCAGCGCGGTGAGCACCGCGATCATGGCCCAGCGCTCACCGATGGGCAGCACGATCATGCGGCGCACCCAGACCGTCCAGCCGACGCTGTCGAGCTTGCCGGAGAGGGCGGCGGTGGGACTGGTGTTGGCGCTGGCGTCGTGGTTCGCCTCGTTGAAGGAGAAGTCGACGACATGGCGGCAGGTCATCAGCACCATCGCGCCGAGCGCCAGCGCCCAGACGTCATCCCCGCCACGGGCCGCGCCCAGGGCGAGGCCCGCGTAGTACGCGTACTCCTTGGCCCGGTCGAAGGTGGCGTCGAGCCAGGCGCCCATCGTCGAGTACTGGAGGGAGTAGCGGGCGAGCTGCCCGTCGGTGCAGTCCAGGACGAAGGAGAACAGCAGCAGGAGGCCGGCGGCGATGTAGCCGCCGCGGGTTCCGGTGGCCGCGCAGCCGGCCGCGATCAGCGCGGTGAGCAGCGACGCGGTGGTGACCTGGTTCGGGGTGAGCCCGCGGCGCGCGCACCAGCGGGCGAGGTAGCGGGAGTACGGGCTGATGCCGTACGTCGTGAAGAACCCGTCGCGGGACTTCACGGCGGTGCGCAGCCGTACGGCCTCGTCGTCGACGGCGGCGACGGCCTCCCGGGCGTCCTCGCGCTGCGCCGGGGTGAGCGCGACGGTGGCGACCAGGCTGCCCAGCTCGACGCGGTGGAGAGGGGTCTCCTCGCGGTCGAGGGACTCGGTGAGGGTGTCGGTGAGGACATCCGTGAGGTGGGCGGTGCCGGCGCCGACCGGGATCCTGCCGAACGCGCGGGCCAGCGCGGCGCGGGCCCCGGGCTGCGCGGTGAGCGCGCCCGGCACGGCCGCGGCGGGGAAGCGGGGGTCGGTCAGCGCGAGCCGCAGGGCATGCAGATGGCCGACGAAGCGGGGGTCGACGACGGCGACCCGCTCCTGCGCGGGCACCGCGGCGAGGAGCTCGGCGGCGGTTGCGGCATCGTTCGCCGTGCGGACGTCAAAGCCCAGCGTGCGCAGGTCGGCTTCGAGCGGCGACCCGGCGACCGGCGGACCGGTGAGGATGGCGGTCGACAGACGAACTCACTCCTTGGATGCTGACAAGGCAGCACGGACGGTTCGCGATCGATCCACATTCGATACGAACTACCCGGGCAGCGGGCGTGGCACACCTGGCGCCCGGAGGGCTGGGTGGCACGTCGGCAGAGGCTATCGGATCGCCGGATGCGGCCGTTCACCGCGCATTCACCGCACGATCGAGTGACCGCCGGCTGCGCCTGCCGCGATCATCATGGTGGATCAGGTGGCGCATGAACAACTGGCCCGCGGACCTGGTGTTACCTCCGGTGCCGGTTATGAGAGGGCTGATCACGGGGCGGGCGGGTTGTGCCGGGGCAGGTGTGGTGTGTGCCATTCCGGGTCCGCGGGCGAGCGCGGTCCGGCCGGTGCCGTCACCGGGCCGCACGGTCTCCGCCGCGTCGGGGGCCAGGGCCTGTCGTTCGGATCAGGCCGGATCCGGGGCGCGGCAGCGGATGTGGACCATCTCACGGCCGGGCGCACGCCCTGACCGGCGCGCGGGCATGTGGCGCCGCGCACCCACTCTGCCGGTGATGCGGACCCGGCTAGGGCAGACTTGGCGTCGAAGACCGACGACAAGGATGGGCATGCCGATCACACCTGCCAACGGACAGACCGCCGGGTACCCGGCGGTGAGCACACCGGGCGGCACCGCCGAACCGATCATGCTGGAGCTGGTCGACGAGGACGGTACGACGATCGGCACCGCGGAGAAGCTCGCGGCCCACCAGCCTCCCGGGCAGCTGCACCGGGCGTTCTCCGTCTTCCTCTTCGACGAGAAGGGGCGGCTGCTGCTCCAGCGCCGGGCACTGGGGAAGTACCACTCCCCCGGTGTGTGGTCCAACACCTGCTGCGGCCACCCGTATCCCGGCGAGGCGCCGTTCGTGGCCGCGGCCCGGCGCACCTCCGAGGAGCTGGGCCTGGCGCCCGCCCTGCTGGCCGAGGCGGGCACCGTGCGTTACAACCATCCCGACCCGGCCTCCGGCCTGGTGGAGCAGGAGTACAACCACCTGTTCGTCGGGCTGGTGCGGGCCGAGCCGGCGCCCGATCCCGAGGAGATCGGCGAGATCGCGTTCGTGACGCCGCAGGAGCTGGCCGAGCGGCATGCCGAGGCGCCGTTCTCCGCGTGGTTCATGACCGTCCTGGACGCGGCACGTCCGGCGGTGCGCGAGCTCACAGGACAGTCGGCGGGCTGGTAGCGAGCGGGGTGAGCGGCAGCTCGGCCCAGATGGCCTTGCCGCCGCTCCTCGTGTTCTCGACGTCGCATTTGCCGCCCGCCTCCGCGGTGAGCGTCTTGACGAGCCACAGGCCGCGGCCGCCGACATCACCCTGCTCCGCCTCCAGTGCCTTGGGGCGGTAGGGGTGATTGTCCTCGACCGCGACCCGTAGCCAGTTCGCCCCGATGGTGACCTGGACGGCGATCTGGGGCGAGAGCAGGGCGGCGTGCCGGACGGCGTTGGTGACGAGTTCGGAGACGATGAGCAACAGGCCGTCCATGATCTCGGCGGCCACGGGCACACGCTGTTCGTCGAGCAGATCCCGGACCGCGTGCCGTGCCTGCGGCACCGAGGCCTCCAGTGCCGGGGCGGTGAACCGCCAGACACCTTCGTACGCGAGCGGGGAGGTCAGCTCTTCGGGGGGTTCAGCAGGGGGTCCTGAAGGCATCCTCACAGGAAGAGTGTTGAGAATGCGTTGGTCCGGACCGGCCAGCTGAACACAAGTCAGCGCCTATCGACGCTTGATGACCGATTCCGAATGGTTCGACCGAACCGGCGACCGGGTCTGTTCGTTTCACCAGTGGTTTGCGGACTTACCCGCCGGGGCCGCCGCGCGATCCTCGCCATCGCGGCGGCCCACGTGGGACCACAGCACAAAGGCCCGGTGCCTGGGCACCGGGCCTGCTGCGCTGTCTTCAGTAGCGGGGACAGGATTTGAACCTGCGACCTCTGGGTTATGAGCCCAGCGAGCTACCGAGCTGCTCCACCCCGCGTCGGTGAACACCACACTACGGGTCGGCCGCGTCAGGACCAAATCGATAATCACCACGGGTGCCGCGGGCCCGCCGGCCCCGGTGTGCGCGGGCGGCCGGGCGGCGGTCCGTCCACCCTCCCACCGCGTCCGCGCAGCGCTCCCGCGGCGTTCTCACACCGTCCGGTCGGTGATCCGTCCGCCGTCGACCTCGATACGGCGGGTGGTGTGCACCGCGTCGAGCATCCGGCGGTCGTGCGTCACCAGCAGCAGGGTGCCCGGGTACGAGGCGAGTGCGGACTCCAGCTGTTCGATGGCCGGCAGATCGAGGTGGTTGGTGGGCTCGTCCAGGACGAGGAGGTTGACCCCGCGGCCCTGGAGGAGGGCCAGCGCGGCACGGGTCCGCTCCCCCGGCGACAGCGTGCGCGCCGGGCGCAGCACATGCGCCGCCTTCAGCCCGAACTTCGCCAGCAGGGTGCGCACCTCGGCGGGCGGCAGATCGGGGACACAGGCCCGGAACGCGTCCATCAGCGGTTCGTCGCCCAGGCCGTGGGCGCCGAAGAGCCGGCCGCGTGCCTGGTCGACCTCGCCGACGACCACGCCGGGGCCCAGGGCCGCATGCCCCGTGTCCAGTGGGAGCCGGCCGAGGAGGGCGGCGAGCAGGGTCGACTTGCCGGAGCCGTTGGGGCCCGTGATGGCGACCCGGTCCGCCCAGTCGATCTGGAGGTCCACCGGGCCGAAGCGGAAGTCGCCGCGCCGGACCTCCGCGCCGCGCAGGGTGGCCACGACCGCGCCGGCCCGTGGCGCGGCGGCGATCTCCATCCGCAGCTCCCACTCCTTGCGCGGTTCCTCGACGACATCGAGCCGCTCGATCAGGCGCTGGGTCTGCTTGGCCTTGGCGGCCTGCTTCTCGGTGGCCTCCACGCGGGCCTTGCGGCCGATCTTGTCGTTGTCGGGGGCCTTGCGGCGGGCGTTCTTGACGCCCTTCTCCATCCAGTTGCGCTGGGTGTGTGCCCGGGTCTCCAGACCGGCCTTGGTGTCGGCGTACTCCTCGTACTGCTCACGCGCATGACGCCGGGCCCGCTCGCGCTCCTCCAGGTAGGAGGTGTAGCCGCCGCCGTAGGTGTTGACCTGCTGCTGGGCGAGGTCGAGTTCGACGACGCGGGTGACCGTACGGGTCAGGAACTCGCGGTCGTGGCTGACCAGGACAGTGCCGGCGCGCAGCCCCGTGACGAAGGACTCCAGGCGGTGCAGGCCGTCCAGATCGAGGTCGTTGGTGGGCTCGTCCAGCAGGAAGATGTCGTAACGGGAGAGCAGCAGCGAGGCGAGCGAGGCACGGGCCGCCTGACCGCCGGAGAGCGTCGTCATCGGCTGGTCGAGGCCGATGGACAGGCCGAGCTGCTCGGCGGTCTCCTCGGCGCGCTCGTCCAGGTCGGCCGCGCCCAGCGCGAGCCAGCGCTCCAGCGCCGTGGCGTAGGCGTCGTCCGCGCCGGGCCGCTCGTCGACCAGCGCCTGGGTGGCGGTGTCCAGGGCGAGCTGGGCGTCGGTCACGCCCGTACGGCGGGCGAAGAAGGCCCGTACGGTCTCCCCCGGGCGGCGGTCGGGCTCCTGCGGGAGGTGGCCGACGGTGGCGGTGGGCGGGCTGAGCGAGAGCTTGCCGTCCTCCGGGGTGTCCAGGCCGGCCAGCAGGCGCAGCAGCGTGGACTTGCCCGCACCGTTGGCACCGACGAGGCCGACCACGTCGCCGGGGGCGACGACCAGATCGAGACCGGAGAACAGGACGCGCTCGCCGTGGCCGGCGGCGAGGTCTTTGGCGACGAGAGTTGCTGACATCAGGCCGCCGATCGTATCCGGCCCGGTCCGTGGCGGTCGCTCTAATATCCGGAGCATGGAACCCGGTCTGAAGACGCATGTCAGCGACGGCACAGCCACCGTCACCATCAGCAATACCGGCAAGCGGAACGCGATGACCGTGCAGATGTGGCGGGATCTGCCGCCGCTGCTGGAGCGGCTGGCGGCCGACCGCTCCGTCCGGTCGCTGGTGCTGACCGGCGAGGGCGGGACCTTCTGCGCGGGCGCGGACATCGGATCGCTGCGGGAGGCGGCGGGTGAGTCGCAGGGCCTGGCGGTGGCGGCCGAGGAGGCGCTGGCGGCGTTCCCCGGGCCGACGCTGGCGGCGATACGCGGCTACTGCGTGGGCGGCGGCGCCCAGTTGGCGGCCGCCTGCGATCTGCGGTTCGCGGAGGAGGGCGCGCTGTTCGGGGTGACGCCCGCCAAGCTGGCGGTCGCCTATCCGGCGTCCGCCACCCGGCGGCTGGTCCGGCTGGTGGGGCTGTCGGCCGCCAAGTACCTGTTGTTCTCCGGTGAGTTGATCGACTGTGCGCGGGCGCTGCGTACGGGCCTGGTGGACGAGGTGCTGGCCGCGGGCGAGCTGGACAAGCGGGTGACGGAGTTCTCGGCCGTACTGGCCAGCCGGTCGCTGCTGACGCAGACCGCGGCGAAGGAGCTGGCCAACGGGACCTGGGACGTACCGCCGGCCGAGGCCGACGAGCGCGGCGCCTTCTGGGCCGCGCAGGCGCGCGCGAGCGGCGACACCGCGGAGGGTGCCGCCGCCTTCCTGGAGCGCAGGGCGCCGCGCTTCACCTGGCCCACGGGCTGACAGCGGGGCCTGTCAGGAGCCCATGGGCCGGCTCCTCACTCCTCCCCTTCCAGCACGAACCGGCCGCGCTCCCGCAGCGACGCGGTGACCTCGGCCGGCGCCTTGTCCGGGGAGCCCGCGTCGTAAGGCGGCTGCGGGTCGTATTCGATGCCGAGCTGGATCGTCTGGGCCACGGTGTCCCCGGCGATCCGGCCGGCCAGCGTCAGCCCCATGTCGATACCGGACGAGACACCCGCCGCCGTGACGTACTTGCCGTCGATGACCACCCGCTCCCCGGTCGGCTCGGCCCCCAGCGCGGGGAGCTGGTCCAGCGCGAGCCAGTGGGAGGTCGCCCGGCGCCCCTTGAGGAGGCCCGCGGCGCCCAGGATCAGCGAGCCGGTGCACACCGAGGTGGTCCAGGTGGTGCCGGCGTCCACGGCGCGGATCCACTCGTGCACCGGGCCGTCCGCCATCTGTGCGGTCTGTCCCGGGCCGCCGGGCACGACGAGGATGTCCGGTGCGGTGACCTCGCCCAGGGTGGCGTCGGCGACCAGCGCGAGCGAACCGAGGTCATTGCGGTACGGGCCGGTGCGCTCGCCGACGAACACCGCCTCCGCCCCCGGCAGCCGGCTGAGGGTGTCGTAGGGGCCGACGGCGTCCAGCGTGGTGAAGCGGTCGTAGAGGAGGATCGCGAGCTGCATATCGGTTCCTGTCGGTCGGAAGTGGTGCCGGCACGGCGGGTGAGCGGTGCCGGCGGAGTGGGTCGTGGCGGCCTGGTGGGGTCGTGGCGGCCGGCGCGGTTCAGGCGGTGGGCACGGGCGGCCGGGCCGGCTGGAAGCGGCGGCGGTATTCGGCCGGGGAGGCGCCCAGCGCGCGGAGGAAGGCGCGGCGCATCGCCTCGGGAGTGCCGTAGCCGCAGCGGCGCGCCACCTGCTCGATGCCGTCGACGGTGTCCTCCAGATGCCGGCGGGCGGCCTCCAGGCGTACCCGGTCGACATAGCGCCCCGGTGTCATGCCCACCTCGTCGCGGAACGCGCGGGCGAAGTGCCGCGGGGAGAGGCTCGCGCGCTCCGCGAGGGCGTCGACGGAGAGGTCCGCCGCCGGGTTCTCGGTGATCCACTGCTGTACGTCACGCAGCGGCCTGCGCTGTGCGGTCTGCGCGGCGAGCTGGGCGCTGAACTGGGTCTGATTGCCCGGACGCCGCAGAAAGACGACCAGATGCCGGGCGATGGTCAGCGCGAGGTCCCGGCCGAGGTCCTCCTCCACGAGGGCCAGCGCGAGGTCGATACCGGCCGTCACGCCCGCGGAGGTGGCCAGATCGCCGTCCCGTACATAGATCGGCTCGGGTTCCACGTGCACCGCGGGGAACCGCTCGGCGAGGGTGCCGCAGAGCATCCAGTGGGTCGTCGCGCGGCGGCCGTCCAGCAGCCCGGCCTCGGCCAGCAGCAGCGCTCCGCTGCACACCGAGACCTTCCGCCGGGCGCGGTGCGCGTTGCCGCGCAGCCAGTCGATCAGCCGGGGGTCGGGGGTACGGGTGCCCTGGCCGCCGGGCACCAGCAGGGTGTGCGGAGCCTCGGCGGCGGCGAGCGTGAGGTCGGGGACGAGCGTCAGCCCGCTGGTGGTGCGGACCGGGGCACCGTCGAGACTGGCGGTGCGGATCCGGTAGGCGCCCGGTACCCCTTGGGACGCCCCGTTGAAGACGTCGACCGGTCCGCAGACGTCGAGGGCCTGCACACCGTCGAAGAGAACGACGAGCACATCACGCTG
Source organism: Streptomyces sp. MCA2 (assembly GCF_023544705.1). Lineage (NCBI taxonomy): Bacteria > Bacillati > Actinomycetota > Actinomycetes > Kitasatosporales > Streptomycetaceae > Streptomyces > Streptomyces sp. MCA2. Next base: position 106,984 of record NZ_JAMJFM010000011.1, on the reverse strand, counting down.
TTCCATACCGTCCATCCTGGTCAGCGGCGCCGATGGCGGCAATGACGGAAAACCCACCTTTCCTGCCATCGGAAGGCGGCAGCCTCCGTACGACTGTCGTCCGGGCCCCTGGAACCACCTCCATACCGACGGGTCGGTACCCTGCCTGTATGACCTCTTCCAGCGCACTGCCCGAGCAGGCCGGGCGTACCTGCCACAACGTCATCAACCCCTTCCACTCCACGCACTACTTCGCGCCGGAGCTGCCCGCGGAGATGGCCGGGCTCGGCATCGAGAACCGCAGCGCCGGCTACTTCGCCTGCCGGGGCGCGGCCATGGGTGCCGTGGGCCCCGGCACCATCACGGCCACCTTCTACAACTTCAAGCACGAGCTCGTCGCCCAGCACGTCCCGCAGGTCTGGACCGTCACCACGCCGCAGGACGTGCTGGACGCCCGGCTGCGCGCCGCGGACGCCACGCTGCGCCGGCTGCTCGGCGCGGAGGCCGTCGAGTCCCCGGAGATGGCGGAGGCGGCGAAGCTGGCGCTGCGCGCCGCCGAGGCCTGCACCCGCCGGGCCCGGCCGCTGTACGCCGCGCACGCCGACCTGCCGGTGCCGGACGCCCCGCACCTGGCCTACTGGCACGCCGCGACGCTGCTGCGCGAACACCGTGGCGACGGCCACCTGATAGCGCTGCTGGACGCCGAACTGGACGGCCTGGAGGCGCTGGTCACCCACACCGCCAGCGGCCGGGGGATGAGCCACAAGGGCGTCATGGCGACCCGCGGCTGGTCGGAGGAGGACTGGCAGGCCGCACAGGAGCGGCTGCGGTCCCGTGGGCTCCTGGACGCCGAGGGCGAGCTGACCGAGGCCGGAGTCCTGCTGCGCAAGGAGCTGGAGCGCACGACCGACCGGCTGGACCGGGCCCCGTACGAGCACGTGGGCGCCGAGGGCGTGGCCCGCCTCACCGAGCTGGCCACCGGCTTCACCACCACCGCCATGGACGCCGGGGCGTTTCCCGCGGTGCTGTTCGGCAAGTAGAGCGCCCACAGGCCTCAGGGCCCCGGGGTGCGGACGCGCCGTCCCGCGCCCCGGAGCCGGGCGGCCGCGATGTCCCTTTTCGGCCTCCGGGCGGACGCGGGGACTTCGCGGACACCCCGGGCGGCTGGGCGGCGCGACAGTCCGGCCCGCCACCCGGCACAATGCAGGCTCAAGCAAGCGCTGGAAGGCGGGGCAGGATCAACGTGACGGCATCCACTGAGTCCATCGGGGCCCTCGGGACCATCGAAGCGAGGATCGCCGGGGAACTCGGCGTCAAGGAGCGGCAGGTGAAGGCCGCGGTCGAACTGCTCGACGGCGGTTCGACCGTCCCGTTCATCGCGCGCTACCGCAAGGAAGCCACCGAGACGCTCGACGACGCGCAGCTGCGCTCGCTCGAGGAACGGCTGCGCTATCTGCGGGAACTGGAAGAGCGGCGGACCGCGATCCTGGAGTCCGTACGGTCCCAGGGCAAGCTGGACGCCGCCTTGGAGGCGCAGATCCGCGGCGCCGAGTCCAAGGCGCGGCTGGAGGACATCTACCTCCCGTTCAAGCCCAAGCGGCGCACCAAGGCGCAGATCGCGCGGGAGGCGGGGCTGGAGCCGCTCGCCGACGGCCTGCTGAGCGATCCGTCGGTGGATCCGGCCACGGCCGCCGCGGCGTTCGTGGACGACGGCAAGGGCGTCGCCGATCCGGCCGCCGCCCTGGAGGGCGCGCGGGCCATCCTGACCGAGCGGTTCAGCGAGGACGCCGACCTGATCGGCGAGCTGCGCGAACGCATGTGGTCGCGCGGCCGGGTCGCGGCGAAGGTGCGCGAGGGCAAGGAGGAGGCCGGCGCGAAGTTCGCCGACTACTTCGACTTCGCCGAGCCGTTCACCGAACTGCCCTCGCACCGGGTGCTGGCGATGTTCCGCGGCGAGAAGGAGGAGGTCCTCGATCTCGCCCTGGAGCCGGAGGACCCGTCGGCGGCCACCGAGGGCCCCAGCGCGTACGAGCGGTCCATCGCGCACCGCTTCGACATCACCGACCGGGGCCGGCCCGGCGACAAGTGGCTCCAGGACACCGTCCGCTGGGCCTGGCGCACCCGGGTGCAGGTGCACCTCGGTATCGATCTGCGGCTGCGGCTGCGGCAGGCCGCCGAGGACGAGGCGGTGCGGGTCTTCGCGTCGAACCTGCGCGACCTGCTGCTCGCGGCGCCCGCCGGTACGCGCGCCACGATGGGCCTGGACCCCGGTTTCCGTACAGGAGTGAAGGTCGCCGTGGTCGACGCGACCGGCAAGGTGGCCGCCACGGAGACCATCTACCCCCATGTACCGCAGCAGAAGTGGGACGCCTCACTGGCCACGCTGGCGAAGCTGGCCCGCGAGCACGATGTCGAGCTGATCGCGATCGGCAACGGCACCGCCTCCCGCGAGACCGACAAGCTGGCGGCCGATCTGATCGCCGCCCAGCCGGAGCTGAAGCTCACGAAGGTGATGGTGTCCGAGGCCGGCGCCTCGGTGTACTCCGCCTCCGCGTTCGCCTCGCAGGAACTGCCCGAGCTGGATGTCTCGCTGCGCGGCGCGGTGTCCATCGCCCGCCGGCTCCAGGACCCGCTGGCCGAACTGGTCAAGATCGACCCGAAGTCGATCGGCGTCGGGCAGTACCAGCACGACCTGTCCGAGGTGAAGCTGTCGCGCTCGCTGGACGCGGTGGTCGAGGACTGTGTGAACGGTGTCGGTGTGGACGTCAACACCGCGTCCGCGCCGCTGCTTTCGCGGGTGTCGGGCATCGGCTCCGGCCTCGCCGAGAACATCGTGGCGCACCGGGACGGCAACGGCCCGTTCCGCTCCCGCAAGGCCCTCAAGGACGTGGCGCGGCTCGGCCCGAAGGCGTACGAGCAGTGCGCGGGCTTCCTGCGGATCCGGGGCGGGGACGACCCGCTGGACGCCTCCAGCGTGCATCCGGAGGCCTACCCGGTGGTGCGCCGGATGGTGAAGTCCGCGGACACCGAGGTCGGTTCGCTGATCGGCAACCCGACGGTGCTGCGCACCCTGAAGGCCGCGGACTTCGTCGACGCCTCCTTCGGTCTGCCGACGGTCGGCGACATCCTCCAGGAGCTGGAGAAGCCGGGCCGCGACCCGCGCCCGGTCTTCAAGACCGCGACCTTCAAGGAGGGCGTGGAGAAGATCGGCGATCTGGCACCGGGGATGCTCCTGGAGGGCGTGGTGACCAATGTCGCCGCCTTCGGGGCGTTCGTGGACGTGGGGGTCCATCAGGACGGTCTGGTACACGTCTCGGCGATGTCGAAGACCTTCGTCAAGGACCCGCGGGACGTGGTGAAGCCGGGCGACATCGTGCGGGTCAAGGTACTCGATGTCGACATTCCGCGTAAGCGGATCTCGCTGACGCTGCGACTTGACGACGAGCACGGCAAGGGCGCTGCGACGGGCGGCGGTGAGCGCCGTGGCGGTGCGAGCGGCAGCGGTGCCGGTGGCGGCGGTGAGCGCCGTGGCGGTGCGAGCGGCAGCGGTGCCGGTGGCGGCCGTGGGCCGCGTGAGGGCGGCCGGGGCGGTGCGCCGCGGCAGCGGCAGGGCGGCGGCGGGCAGCGCGGCGGTGACCGCCAGGGCCGCCGCGACGCCGGGCCGGCCAACGACGCGATGGCGGACGCCCTGCGGCGGGCCGGGCTCCTGGGCAAGGAGCGCGGCGGCCGCTGACGGACCACGGCAGCGGCGGGCGGCAGCGAGCCGGACCCCGCCGCCGCTGAAGTGAGCGATACGGCGCAGGCCGACCGGGGACACACCCGGCTCGGCCTGCGCCGCACGTCGTCCGCGACTGCCGTCGTGCACCTCGTGCCCCTCATGCCTCCGGGGACGCAGCTGCCATCGGGTGCCATCGGGTGCCATCGGGCGGCCGGTCCCGCTCCGCCGTCGCCGAATTCCTTGGACGGGGTCCGCACGGCTCGCCTACCCTGCCCCTATGTCCAGCCCCGAGGCCTCAAGACGCTAGCCACCGGTCTTCCGGTGGCTCCGCACCCCGCCCCGCGCTCGCGCCACCCCGGTGCCGCGTCCTCGCTCGGCCGTGCCCTCCCTGCCACCGGATCGCCGTAGTACGGGCCAGTTCCGACCTGTTGTGCGCGTCGCCCCGGCGATGCCCCAGGTCGTCTCGCGCGGTGGCCGCGCGTGCCCGGCCGGACGGTCCTTCTCTCCGCCTCGTCACGGGTACCGCTGCGCCTGCCGCCGCACCTTTACGGTTCCCCTGTGGTTGCGGAGTTGTGCTGTGCCATTCGTTCTCCATCTGCTCGGACTCGCGGTGTTCGCCCAAGGCACCTCCGAGTTCATGCTGTCCGGTCTCCTCCCGGACATCGCCCGTGATCTGCATATTTCGCTCTCGGCGGCGGGCTCGCTGACCTCGGTCTTCGCCGTGGGCATGGTCATCGGCGCGCCGCTGCTGGCGATGCTGAGCATGCGCTGGTCACGGCGTCGCGCGCTGCTGGCCTTCCTGGTCGCGTTCCTGCTCGTCCATGTCCTCGGAGCGGTCACCACCCACTACGGGGTCCTGCTGGCCACCCGGTTCGTCGCGGCGCTGGCCAACGCCGGGTTTCTGGCGGTGGCCCTGGCGACCGCGACCGCCATGGTCGCGCCCGACGCCAAGGGACGTGCCACGTCCGTCCTGCTCGGCGGCACCACCCTGGCGTGTGTCGCGGGTGTGCCCGCCGGTGCGCTGCTCGGTCAACTGTGGGGCTGGCGCTCGGCCTTCTGGGCGGTGGCGCTGATGTCGCTGCCTGCCGTTCTCGGGATCCTGCGGTCCGTACCGGCCGACGGTGCCGGGCAGTCCGACGACGCCGGCCCCGGCCCCGGCACACGCGGCGAGCTGCGCGCCCTGCGCAGCCCCCGGCTCGTGGTGACGCTGCTGCTGGGCGCCCTGGTGAACGGGGCGACGTTCTGCGCCTTCACCTATCTCGCGCCGCTGGTCACCGACGTCACCGGCGTCGGGGCCGGTTGGGTGCCCGCGGTGCTGGCCGTCTTCGGCCTGGGTTCGTTCGTCGGGGTCGGCCTCGGCGGCCGCCTCGCCGACACCCGTCCGGTCCCCCTCCTGGTGGGCGGCGGAGCGGCCCTGCTCCTCGGCTGGACCGTCCTCGCGCTCACCGCCGGGAACCCGGTGGCCGCCGTGGTGCTGGTCTTCGTCCAGGGAGCCCTGTCGTTCGCCGTCGGCTCCGCCCTCGTCTCACAGGTGCTCTATGCGGCGGCCGGGGCGCCGACCCTGGGCGGCGGGTTCGCCACGGCGGCGCTCAACGTGGGCGCGGCGATCGGCCCCTGGTGCGGTGGCGCCGCGCTCACGGCCGGGCTCGGTTTCCGCTCGCCGCTGTGGGTGAGCGCCCTGCTGACGGCCCTCGCGCTCGTCCTCGCGGGTGTGGCCCACGGGGCGCGGCGCCGGACGGTGCGGCACGGCGCGCCCTCGGCTCAGGACGCCCCCGCATAGCCACGGATGCGCTCCAGTTCCGTCGCGACGTCCGTGAGCGTGGCGCAGTCCGGAACCGGCAGCAGATCGGGGCCCGGCAGACCGGCGTCGGGCCGGCGGACCGGGTCCTCCAGGGCGTCGGCCATCGCGGACAGTGCCTGGCACAGCCGCTCGGCCTCGGCCACGCTCGGGCGGTGGGCGCCGTGGTCGAGGCGTACCGCGCAGGCGGTCGCGGCATCGACGATGCGTTCGGCCGCGGTGACGACGGTCAGCCAGTCGGGGTTGCGGTCGCGGGCGGCGAGGAATTCGGCGGCGGCGGTCTCCGCTGCCGCCCTGGCCTCCCCCAGCGCCCGGTAGGCGGCGCGGCGCAGCGCCAGCCGCCGGGTGGGGTCGGTGCCCGGTTCCGGCTCCAGGACGTGCCGGAGGAAGTCCTCGGTGCTGCGCAGCGCCGAGGTGACCCGATGGCCGACCCTGCGGCGCGGGTCGGCGAGCCGGGGCAGATGTCCGACGACGAGCACGATGCCGCAGGCGATGGAGGTGTCGACGATCCGCTCGGCGGCGGCCCCCGGGTCGCCGCTGACGTGCACGAACGAGAGCACCATGAGGGTGATCGCGACGGTCTGGAGCGCGAAGTGGCGGGTGGCGAACGGCAGCAGCGCGCCGCCCGCGCCCGCCACCAGCGCGGGCCACCACGAACCCGTCAGCAGCAGGCCCGCCCCGGCGAAGACCAGCACACCGGCGACGGTCCCCGCGAAGCGGTTGACCGTACGGGAGAAGAGCGGGCCCAGGTCCGGCTTGACGAGGAAGGTGGTGGTCGCCGGGAGCCAGTACCAGTGTTCCGGGCGCAGCAGCAGGGCCACGGCGGCGCTGGCCGCGATGCAGACGGCGACCCGCAGGCCGTAGTCCCGCCCGGCGGGCCCGAACAGGCTGCGCCCGCGCCGCGTCCGCCCGCCGAGGGCAGCGAGCGCCGCACGCACCACGGACCGGGGCACGGCCGACCAGGCCGGGCGGCCGGAAGCTGCCGGTACCGGCAGCTCCTGCGCCGCGGGCAGCGGCTCCTGGCGGGCGAACGCGACCACGGCGTCCAGCAACGCCTGGTCGAAGGCGCCGCGCGCGGCCGTACTCGTCTCCGGGGCGGACAGCCGGCCCGGGGACCGCCCGGTGCGCAGGGCTTCGGCGAACCGCCGCGGGCTCTCCGCCACGTGGGACGGCAGCGGGCGGGCCTCCCACAGCAGCGCCACGCTGGCCTCGCACAGTGCGGTGGCCGCGGCGAACCGCTCGGTGAGCAGGAGTTCTTCCGTACGGGCGGGACGGTGCAGCAGCCGGCTGGTGAGCCGCCGCAGCCGCAGGGCCTCGTCGGCGCGGTCGAGCGCGGCGGTCAGCCGGCGCCTGGCGGGCTCGGCACCGGGCCCGCCCGCCGCGCCCAGGGCGTCGGCAAGCGCGTCGAAGACCGTGGCGACCGCCGCTCGCTCGCCGCTGAGCGCACCGCCCGCGGGCCGCGGCGAGCGCAGTACGAGCCGCAGCAGGAGCAGCCACAGGCAGCCGGCGAGGACATAGAGGGCCTTCTCCCACGGCGCCCCGGGCAGCGGCATCCCGGCGCCCAGGATGGTGGCGGCCAGCATCTGCATCCCGGCGTTGGAGCGCACCGGCCCGGCCACGCTGCCCGCGCCCGAGACGAAGCCGACGGCGAACAGGGCCGGAACGATCCACCACTCCGCGTCGGCCGCCTGGAGCGTGGCGCCGATCAGCATGCCGAGTGCCGTCGCGAGGGCGGGGAGACCGATATGGACGATGCCGGTGCGCCGGGTGCCGGGGCGGTCGTTGACCCCCGCCAGCATCGAGCCGAGACCGGTCAGGACACCGGCCGCCGGGTGACCGGTCGCGATGCCCGCACCCAGCAGCGGCCCGGCGCACAGCGCACCGCGGGCCACGGCCGCCCAGGGCACGGGCAGTCGCTGCCAGCGGAAGGGGTGGGCCAGCCAGGCGGGGACGGCGCGCGGCAGGCGGAGCATGGGCCTCCTCAGACAACGGCATACGGACGGCGGAAAGCGGATCCGAGGGGCGGCATCGGCCAACGGTGCTGCTACCAGCCTAAGGTCCGGGCTGGTCCGCACCGCTGCCACGGGGTTACCGCAAGATCACGAACGCATGGCGGGGAGGCGGCGCCGGCCCGTACGCCCGTGGGCCCGTGGGTACGCACCCGCCTCCAGGCACCCGGCCTCCCGGCACCGGCACCCGACCTGCTGGCACCCGGCACCCGGCACCCGGCTCACAGCAGCCCCGCAAGCCGGTACAACACCAGCGACCCCGCCACCGCCACATTGAGGCTGGCGCCGGTCCCGACCATCGGGATCTCCACCACCTCGTCCAGCAGGTCGAGCGCCTCGGGCGGAATCCCGTGCTGCTCATGCCCCAGGACCAGCACCGTCGGCTCCCTGGCCGCCGGCAGATCCGCCAGCCGTACCGCCTCGTCGGCGAGTTCCGCCCCCACCACCCGCAGCCCCCGCTCGCGCTGCCGCTCCAGCCAGCCCAGCGGATCACCGGTCCAGTGCACACAGGCGGGTCTGCGGAGCGTATTGCCACGCTCCAGCGCCTCGGGCACCCAGGGGAACCGTGGCACGGTCAGACAGGCGCCGACCGCGTCACAGGTACGCAGCAGGGTGCCGAGGTTGGCGCCGTGCAGCGGCCACAGCGGGGCGGCGTAGAGGTGGTCCCAGCACGAGTGGGCGCGTGGCCGCCGGGAGCGGCGGAGTTCGCCACGGGTGCGCGTACGGATGGCGGGCGCGGCCGGCGGAACGGGAGCGGACCCCGTGCGTCGCGCTCGGCCGGTCATCGCCCGGCGGAGGCGGCCCTCCGGAACCTCGTGGTGGCAGTGAAGATCTGCGGCACTCTCAGCATCGTTTACGGCGCTTGGCGGCGCGCCCGGGCCCTCGTCGTCCGGACCGTCCACCGGTCCGGGTCCTTCTGCGAAACCGTCCCCGGTCCGGGCACGGCCGCCTCATGCTAGGCCGCCGCGCCCACCGCGTCCTCCCCTTTTCCGGCCGCCGCTTCCCCGCCCCACTTCCCGCCACCCCTCCCGCCTTCGTCAACTCCCGTCCCACCCGTTAGCGTCCCGTCATGACGATCGACACAGGTGACGTGGACATGTGCGTGGTCGGCGGCGGCGTGATCGGGCTGACGTCGGCGGTCGCGCTGGCGGAGGACGGGCACCGGGTGCGGGTGTTCAGCCGGGACGCGGCGGGCGACACGACGTCGGCGGTGGCCGGCGGGCTGTGCTGGCCGTACCGCATTCAGCCTTACGACCGGGCGGTGCAGTGGTCCGTACGGTCCTTCCATGTGCTCGCCGCACTCGCGCAGCGGCCGGAGGAGACGGGCGCCCGGATGGTGACGGGCACGATGGCGGAGGCGACGGCCGGCGGCCGGGGCGCCGGGCACGATCCGGGCGACGGCGCCGAGGACGATCTGGCCGCCTGGCACGACGCGGTGCCGGGGTTGCGGCGGGCGAGCGCGGAGGAACTCCCCGCGGGGTCCGCGTCGGGGTGGCGGGCCCGCACTCCCCTGGTGGACATGCCGGCCCATCTCCGTTACCTGGAGCAGCGGTTGACGGCCGCAGGCGGGACCGTGGAGCGGCGCGAGATCACATCGCTGCCGGAGGCCGGCCGGGCCGCGGACGTGGTCGTGAACTGCTCGGGACTGGGCGCGCGCGAGCTCGTACCCGATCCGGACGTCCATCCGGTCCAGGGGCAGGTGGTGATCGTGGAGAACCCCGGTATCGAGGAGTGGTACGTGTCCGCCGGGGCGGGTGCGGCACAGACGACCTATGTGCTGCCGCAGCCGTACGGCGTGGTGCTGGGCGGGACGGCGCGGGAGAACGCCTGGTCGCGGGAGCCCGATCCGGCGGTGGCGGAGGCGATCGTGGCGCGCGCCGCGCGGCGCTTCCCGGAGCTGGCGCGGGCCCGGGTGCTGGCGCACAAGGTGGGGCTGCGACCGGCCCGCCCGGCGGTGCGGCTGGCGGTGGAGCGGCTGCCCGGCGGCGTGCCGTGCGTCCACAACTACGGGCACGGAGGTGCGGGGGTGACCGTGGCATGGGGCTGCGCGGACGAGGTGCTGCGGAAGGTGCGGACGCTCCGGGAGGGAGACGGACCGCGCGGCGGATGACCGGAGCCCCCGCACGGGCGGGCGGCGGGCGCGGGCCTGACCGGACCGATGTCTTCCGCCCGTCCGTCCGGCACTTGTGAATCGACGGCGAACGAGATGAAGTTGCCGCCTGAAGGCGCACATCCTTTCACCGGTCTCGTGCGTCTCATGGGCAAGCGGCATTCCCATATGGCCGCACAGCAGGGGCATTTGGAGTATACATTTTGAAAAACGGCAAAATCAGCAAAAGGGGCATTCGCCGCGTATCCGCGGTCGCCGTCACCGCGGGAGCCGTCCTGACGGCCGGAGTGTTCGCTGCTCCGGCACAGGCCGCCGCGCCCAAGACCCCCACGATCGTCGCCCAGGGCGGCTTCGTGATGAACAACGGCACGGGCAAGACCCTCTTCACCAAGGCCGCGGACACCCGTAGGTCCACCGGCTCCACCACCAAGATCATGACGGCACGGGTGGTGCTGGCGCAGGCGAACCTCAACCTGGATGCCAAGGTCACGGTCCAGAAGGCGTACAGCGACTACATCGTCGACAACAACTGGGCCTCCTCGGCCAAGCTGATCGTCGGCGACAAGGTCACCGTCCGCCAGCTGCTGTACGGGCTGATGCTCCCGTCCGGCTGCGACGCGGCGTACGCGCTGGCCGACAAGTTCGGCAGCGGCTCCACCCGGGCCGCGCGCGTGAAGTCGTTCATCGGCAAGATGAACTCCACCGCCAAGTCCCTCGGCCTGAAGAACACGCACTTCGACTCGTTCGACGGCATCGGGAAGGGCGCGAACTACTCGACACCGCGCGACCTGACCAAGCTCGCCGGCAGCGCGATGAAGTACTCCACCTTCCGTACGGTCGTGAAGACGAAGTCGACCAAGCAGAAGGTCACGACGAAGAGCGGCGGATACCGCAACATGTCGTGGGAGAACACCAACGCCCTGCTCGGCAGCTACTCGGGCACCATCGGCGTCAAGACCGGCTCGGGTCCGGAGGCCAAGTACTGCCTGGTCTTCGCCGCCACCCGGGGCAGCAAGACGGTCATCGGCACGGTCCTGGCCTCCTCCTCGGTGGCCAACCGCACCGCGGACGCGAAGAAGCTGATGGACTACGGCTTCAAGAAGTAGTCCGACCGGGACACACGAGGGGCCTGCACGCAGCCGTCCGGCCGCGGGCAGGCCCCTTCGTCATGGCGTCGCCTTCGCCGTCACCGCCGTCACCGCCGTCGTCGCACCGCCGGTCAGCGCATGGCGAGGCGCGCCGACACGCAGGGGTCCTCGTTGCGGTAGCCGAGGCGGTCGTAGAGCCGTTCGGCGGGAGTGTTGTCCGCGAGCTGCCACAGCGTGCAGAAGCCGTACCGGCGTACGGCGTACCGCGTCAGCCACGAGGTCAGGGCCGCGCCGAGCCCCTGACCGCGCTGGCGGGCGTCCGTCGCGACCGACGCCATCAGCGGAGCGCCGCTGTCCCGCAGACTGCTCAGCGCGCCACAGGCCACCAGCTGCCCGTCCGTGCCGCGGATCCCGGCCCACAGGATGACGTCGCTGGAGCCGGGTCCGGTGGAGTGGGCCGGGCTGTGCTCGTTGAGGAAGTCGAGCAATTCCCCGTGGTGGGAAGCGCCGAGGACGATCACCCGCTCCTCCACCGGGTGCCGGGGCGGTGCCTCCAGCGTCCAGCGGAAGACCCACTCCACGACATCGGTCACCGGCAGATGCCGCCTGACCTGGCCGACGGTGCCGCGCGGCCCGGTGAACTCCCGCACCTGCTCGGGCCGGCCCTGCGCGGCGCGCAGCACGAGCCCGGCTGCGGGATCCGGTTCGCCGACGCACCACAGATGCCCGCGGGCATCGTCGAGCCAGGCGGCGGCACCCTGGCCCGACCAGCTGATCCGGTCGGCCGGGCGCTGCCGCGCGGCGCCGAAGCGCAGCAGCGCGGCGCCGGCCTGCCGCTCCAGGCCCTGGTCGAACAGGTCTGCGGTCCGGGGGAGAAGAGTCGTTGCCTGCATCGCTCTCTGAGAAGTCAAGGGGAGGCGAACAGCCCGGGCACGCGCACGCGCGCGACCGGAATCCGTCCATCTGGGTACAGGGGGAGCCCGGCGGCGGCTGCGCATACGCGCGCCCGGCCGACCGGGACGGCCCACTGTGACATACCGCCCCCGGCCCGGGGCAAATCCGCCTCCGCACCCCGGAACGATCACCGGCCGGGTGCGGGAACCACGCCGTGGCGAGGCTCTCGGACCCCATGTCCCAGCGCAGGAGGGCCCTCCCCGGAGTCTCCGGGGAGGGCCCTCTTTGCGCGCCCCTCAGGGCGTCATCTCCGCGGCGGCATTCCGAACCGCAGAGTTCACTTTCCGGCCTTCACTCCGGCCCCGGCGCCGTCGTCCTCCCCGTCGCCGTCACCGTCACTGCTGCCGCTGCCGTTGCCGCCCGGCCCGATCTGGAACTCGAAGTCACCGTCGTACTGTTCATGGCCCGCGATCACGGCCATCTCGACGGCTTCCTCGCCCTTCTGGCCGCGCACGATCAGCGGATCGCTGCGCAGATCGCGCATCAGCGCCCAGCACATGACGATCATCACGACCATGAACGGCACCGCGACCAGGATCGTCAGATTCTGCAATCCGGTCAGCGCGTCGCCCGAGCCGCCGCCGATCAGCAGCATGATCGCGGCGACCGCGCCGGTCACCACCCCCCAGAAAATCACCACGAGCCGGGTCGGCTCGAAGGTGCCCTTCTGCGAGAGGGTGCCCATCACGATGGACGCGGCATCGGCACCGGAGACGAAGAAGATGCCGACCAGGACCATGACCAGGAGGCTCGTGATCGTGGCGAGCGGGTACTGGTGCAGCACATCGAAGAGCTGGCCCTCGGGCGTGCCCGCCCCGCTGAGCTTCTTGGAGGCCTGAAGCTCCATGGCCGTCCCGCCGAACACCGCGAACCACACCAGGCTGACCACGCTCGGCACGAGGATGACGCCGCCGATGAACTGGCGGATCGTCCGGCCACGGCTGATCCGGGCGATGAACATGCCCACGAAGGGCGTCCAGGAGATCCACCAGGCCCAGTAGAAGACCGTCCAGCTGCGCAGCCAGCCGGCCACGTCGTCGCCGCTGCTGGCCTCCGTACGGCCGGCCAGCTGCGGCAGCTCGCCGATGAACGAACCGAGGGAGGTCGGCACCAGGTTGAGGATGAGGATCGTCGGCCCGACCACGAACACGAAGACCGCCAGGATCAGCGCCAGCACCATATTGATGTTGGACAGCATCTGGACGCCCTTGGCGATGCCGGAGACCGCGGACAGGATGAACGCAATGGTCAGCACGGTGATGATGCCGACCAGCAGGGTGGTGCTGACACTGTCCATCCAGCCGAGCACCTTGATGCCGCTGCCGATCTGGAGCGCACCGAGGCCGAGCGAGGCCGCGGAGCCGAAGAGGGTGGCGAAGATGGCCAGGATGTCGATGACCCGGCCGCCCCAGCCGTTCGCCCGCCGCCGGCCGATCAGGGGTGTGAACACCGCGCTCATCGTCTGCCGCCTCCCCCGCCGGAAGCAGCTGTACGCGATGGCCAGACCCACGACCGCATAGATGGCCCATGGATGCAGCGTCCAGTGGAACAGCGTGGTGGCCATCGCGGTGTCCATCGCCTGGGCCGCGTCCTGCGGATCGGTGCCCGGCGGCGGCGTGGAGAAGTGCCCCAGCGGTTCACTGACGCCGTAGAACATCAGGCCGATGCCCATGCCCGCGCTGAACATCATCGCGATCCACGACACGGTGCGGAATTCGGGCTCCTCGCCCTCCGTGCCGAGCGTGATCCGGCCGTACTTGCTGACCGCCAGCCAGATCGCGAAGATCACAAAGCCGGAGGCGGAGAGCACGAACGCCCAGCCGAGGTTGTCGATCACCCAGTTCAGCATGGATGTCGACGCGTTCTTCAGTGATTCGGTGGAGGACGCTCCCCAGGCGATGAAGGCGAGGGTGAGCAATGCCGTCACACCGAAGACCACACGGTCGGTCTGTGGTGGCCCGGTCCGCTGCGGGTCTTCGGGAAGATCCGTCACCGGGGACGTGCCACCCCCGTCTCCCGTTTCATTCACTCTGTCCGACACGTGTCACCTTCCAATGGATCATATTTTTCTTATCCGTTACCCCTTACCACACGCCGCAGACGTTTACAGGTGTCGCAACCGTAAGGTGATATCCGGCCCGCTGGTCCAACAACAGCGGCACGAGCTTCCGCAGGGGCTGCCGCAGCGGTACGACGGCGCCGTCCCCGTCCCGCTTCCAGAGCACTCCATGCAGCGCCAGTTCGTCCTTGACCTGCGCAAACTGTGCCGCGTCGAGGCGGTAGGCGCAGGGCGGGTCGGACAGGATCTGCCCGTCGGTGGCGGGTTCGTTGTCCGCGCCGCCGAGGTAGACAGGGCCGTGGTCGGCGTATCCGGCGAGCCGGGCGGCGGTGGTGGCCGCCTCGATGCCTGGGCGATGGCGGTCGAAGAAGGTGAAGGCGCCGTCCAGCGCGGCCAGCTGGGAGTCCACCCGGCGCCGGTTGTTGCGCGCCGGGTCGGGCTTCTCGGCGTCCGCGAGCGCGGCGGGACGGGCGTTCTTCCGGCCGGCGGCGGGCAGAGGGTCGACCCGGGTCTCGACGAGCAGCCCGACCGAGCCCTTCACCCCCGCGGTGTTGCGCAGGATCCGTTCCTGGCCGTCGCCCGCGACCTGCTTGACGGGGTCGCCGGTCTCCGGGTCGGTCCAGATGCCGTAGACACCGGTGGAGAATCCGGCCCGGTGGGCGGCGGGTTCGACGAAGTCCCGGGAGAGCGCGACGGCTTCACGGTGCACCCCGCCCGCGGTGTTGAGGTTGCGGGGCCACAGCGACAGCAGGTCCTTCATGTAGTACGGGACCGTGGGGCCGTACTCGTGCAGGTCGTAGAGGGTGTCGGGGCGGTAGTCGCGGATGACGGCGGCGATCGCGCGGGCCTCGGCGGTCTTGAGGGCGAGGTGGTCGCGGTTGATGTCCACACCGTCGGCGTTGCCACGGGTGTCCGCGGCCCGGCCGTCGGGATTGGCGGTCGGTACGACCAGCACGCCGGTGTGTTCCAGGAAGCGCCGGGTCGCCCGGTCCTTGGCGTAGGCGAGGTCGCGGACGGTGGTCAGACATGCCTCGCGCCCGGAAGGTTCGTCGCCGTGCTGGGAGCAGACCAGCAGCACGGAGTTGCCGCGGCGGACGTCCGCCGGGCGCTCGGGAGCCGGGGCACCGATCCGTACGAGCTGCACCGGGCGGTCCTGTGCCGTGGTGCCGATCCGGTCGATCCGCACGCGGGCCGAGGCGCGGTCGACGGCGGTGAGGAACGTCTGCTCCTCGGCCCCGCTCGTCCAGCGGGCACCATGGCTGATCTCGAATCCCGTACGGGGTGCGCGGGTTCCGGCCGCACCGGCGGGAGAGGCCGGCGGGGCCGCGCCGAGGGTGGCCGTCAGTCCGATGGCCAGCGCCCCTAGGGCGAGGCGGCAGAAGCGGGACTTCACGAGGGGGTGCCTCCCTTGGGTGAGCGGTGCGGGTGGAGTGGGGGCCGGGGCGGGGCCGCCCGTGGGTGGGGCGGCCCCGGCCGGTCATCCCGCGGCCGGCATCCTGCTGAGCGAACGCGGCGGAGCGATGCCGTCCAGTGGCGTGGCGGGGGCGGTATACCGGGGTGCGCCCGTGGTGGCCCGTGCGAGGGCCGGGGCACCGCCGGTCAGCGGCAGTTGGGCGGAGGTGCGGGACAGGTCGAGGGTGAGCTTCGGGGTGGACGCGGGCGGGTCGATCAGACCGGCGTCCGTCCCGGCCACGAGGAGGGCGAGCCGGTGTCCGGCGGGCACGACATGATCGCTCGCGGCCAGGTCCAAGGTGATCGTGTAGGGCTTGCCCGGGGTGAGCGGGCGGCCCTTGCGGGGGTCGGCGTAGTTGCCCAGGTCGGCCCAGCCGCGGCTGAAGACGGTGTATCCGACCTTCTGGGTGTCGGCGGCGGTCTCCTGGAAACAGCCGGTGTCGCCCGGGGTTCCGGCACCCCAGCAGGTGCGCTTGTCGAGGGTGCTGATGCCCTCGCCGTCGGCCGCGTAGTTGCGGATGGTGTCGGGCCCGAGGTCCACCAGGACGGCGGAGAGATGGGCGGTCGAGGTGCTCGGGGTGACGGTCACCGTCACCTTGCCGGAACCGGACAGCCGCAGCGGGGCGCGGAGCGGGGCGGTGCGGAACCCGGCCTTGGCGGGCGTCCGTTCATCGATCCGGGCCGCCCAGTCGGCCTCGCTCAGCTCGGGGTCGTCGGTGAAGGTCGCGGTGGCGCCGTGCGGAGCCTTGGCGGTACCCAGCACGCCGACGCCGGGTACGGTGCCGGCGCGCGGCCGCAGGGTGGTGGCCCGGGTGCCGGGAGCGGGCCACTGCCGGTCGGTGGACCAGGTGCCGGGAGCACGCTCGACATCGGCCATCGGGGCGCGGTCGATGCCGTTGTCGTAGCCCATCAGATAGTGGTCGAACCAGTGGTGCAGGGTCGTGACCCAGTCCCCGCGGCGGAAGTCGAAGGGGTCGACATGCCCGGTCTGGGAGAGCCAGATCTTGCGCTCGACGCCGTGCCGGGCGAGCGCGTCCCACCACTGCCCGGCGTGCCGGGTGCGGACATTGAGGTCCTGCATTCCGTGGACCATGAAGACGCTGGCCCGGACCTTGTCCGCGTGCCGGACATAGTCGCGCTCGGTCCACAGACCGGTCCAGTCGCCGGTGCGCGGCGCACCGTCGGCGAGCTTCTTCTGGACCGCGGCGCAGTGCTTCTGCGCGTCGGGGCTCTCGACCCGGTCCGCAAGGGAGTCGGGGCCCGAGTCGTAGAGCGGGGCGCCCTTGGCGAAGTAGTAGTCGTACCAGGAGGAGATGCCGGCGATCGGGACGATGGTCTTCAGCCCCTTGACGCCGGTGGCCGCCACGCCGTTGGCGATGGTGGCGTCCCAGCTCTTGCCGATCATGCCGGTGCTGCCGTTGGACCAGTCGGCGGCGACGGGTGTGCCTCCCGTACGGGCGGTGTAGGCGCGGCCTCTGCCGCCGAGCCAGTCGACGACGGCCTTGGCCGACCCGATGTCGGAGCGGCCGCCGATGTCGATGCAGCCGTCCGAGCGGTTGGTGCCCGCGAGGTCGACGAGGACCGTCGCATAGCCGCGCGGCACGAAGTAGTTGTCGTAGTAGAGCGGGAACTGGACGGGCCGGCCCCGGTCGTCGTAGGTCTTCTTCTGGCTCTCGTTGCCGCGTCCGCAGCAGGAGTAGTACGGGCTGGCGTCCATGATCACGGGGATCCGGCGGCCCTGCTGTGCGGGTTCGGCGGGCCGCACGATGTCGACGGCGACGCGGTCGGTCCTCCCGTCCGCGTCGCCGTCGACCCGTGTGTCCACCCAGACCGATTCGCGTATCGCGTGGTCGTAGGAGTAGACGGGTCTGCTCTCGCCGGGCGCCGCCTGCGCGGCGGCCGGCCCGATCAGGACGGACAGCAGAGCGGCGACGGCCGCCATCACGAGCACGGTGAAGGGGGTGCGGGGGATCCGCGCAGGATTCGTCACGGGCGGACCGTAGCGCGGCTCAACTCCCGTGCGTAAGAGCCCGTACCGGGACCCGGCGACCGTGGGCCGGCCCGGCGGTGGCGGCGCCCCGCAAGCGCGGCACGAGGGACCGCATACGGGAAGCCGGGACGCCGCACCGGACCCATACGAACCGTCAATGAAGCCGGCTGGTGCTTCATGTCGGTCATGTGTCAGATGAGGCCATGTACATGACGCCGCCCCGCCGCAGTACATAGGGTCGGAAGAGAGCCATCCCCCTACGAGTTGGAGGACTCGTGCGTCACAGACTCCTGGTCCCGGGTGCGGCCGCACTCAGCCTGCTGCTGGCGATCCCGGCCTCCGCGGCCGACTTCACACCGGGCGCTCCGGGTGTGGGCGACACCTACTACCCCGAGAGCGGAAACGGCGGATACGACGTTTCCCACTACGACCTGCGGCTCAAGTACCAGCCGAAGACGGACCTGTTGGAGGGCACGGCGACGCTGCTCGCCAAGACCACCCAGGATCTCTCCCGCTTCAACCTGGACTTCGGCCTCAAGGTCAGTGAGATCCGGATCAACGGCAAGAAGGCCTCCTTCGCCAGGTCCGGCAAGCACGAACTGGAGGTCACCCCCGCCGCGCCGCTGGAGAAGGGCAAGCAGATCAGCGTCGTCGTGCGCTATGCGGGCAAGCCCTCCGAGCTGAAGATAGACGGCTACAGCGCCTGGGCCCGTACGCCCGACGGCGGTGTGGTGGCCCAGGAGCCGGACGCCGCCGTGTGGTGGTTCCCGAGCAACGACCACCCCACCGACAAGGCGACGTACGACATTTCGGTGGCGGTCCCGGACGGCACCCAGGCGCTGAGCAACGGCGTACTGGCCTCGCAGTCCTCCAAGCTGGGCTGGACACGCTACAACTGGCGCTCGGACAAGCCGCAGGCGACGTATCTGACGACGCTGGCCGTGGGCAAGTTCGACCTCACCACCGACAAGACCGCGAACGGCCTGCCGGTGATCAACGCCATCAGCAAGGACCTCGGCGCGAACGAGGGCTCGGCGAAGGCGAGCATCGAGCGCACCACCGAGATCACCGAGTGGCTGGAAAGCGTCTTCGGCGCCTACCCGTTCAATGCGGTGGGCGGCTATGTGCCGAACGTGCCGGCCGGGTACGCCCTGGAGACCCAGACCCGCCCGTTCTACGGCAAGAAGGCCTTCGACCGCGGCACGAACGTGTCCGTCGTGGTGCACGAGCTGGCGCACCAGTGGTACGGCGACAGCGTCTCGCTCAAGGACTGGAAGGACATCTGGATCAACGAGGGCTTCGCTGCCTACAGCCAGTGGCTGTGGTCGGAGAAGGAGGGCGAGGGCACCGCTCAGGAGCTGGCGGACTATGTCTACGCCCAGCACCCCTCCGATGACCCGTTCTGGAAGGTCAAGCCGGGCAACCCGGGCGCGGAGAACCAGTTCGACGACGCCGTCTACGACCGTGGTGCGCTGGCCCTCCAGGCGCTCCGCAACAAGGTCGGCGACAAGGTCTTCTTCGGCCTCCTCAAGTCCTGGCCGACGGAGAACAGGTACGGCAACGCGTCGGTCACCGACTTCGTGAAGTTCGCGGAGAAGAAGTCCGGCAAGCAGCTGGCCGGGTTCTTCGACACCTGGCTGTTCCAGCCGTCCAAGCCGGCGGTCGGTGAGACGAAGCAGGCGCTCGGCGCGCACCAGGCGCCGGTCGCCGAACCCAAGTCGTGGAAGCAGATCGCGGCCACGCACGAGGTGCACGGGCACTGATCCGGCAGACGGGCACCGCTCAAGGTGCCCGGCAACCGTCCGGCCGGAGCCGGGGTGATCACCCCGGCTCCGGCCGGCGCCGTTCCGTTCCTCCCCGCGCCGCGCGGCGGGCCCGGCGCGCGATCGGCATGAAGCGCAGCCGCTCCGGAAGCACCGGGACCACGGCGCGGACGACCCACCCGAAGCGGCGCAGCCGGCGCTCCTGCGCACCCGTCCATTCCAGGCCGATGGCCTGCCGGGCGTCCGGGGGCATCAGCCCGATCGTGAGGAAGCGCCGGAAGCGGGCGAACCGCGGGCGCAGCCACGGCCAGCTCAGCCGGAGGAGCAGCCGCAGCCACCGCGGACCGCGGTCGGGGACCGGCAGCGGCGGGTTCGTCGCCACCAACTCCCGTACCACGAGGGTCTTTTCGAGATCGTTGTCGAGAACCTTCTGGTAGTAGGGCCAGAACTCCTCGATGGTCTGCGGCATATCGCGGTCGTGGATGCCCAGGATCCGGCCGACCTGGAGCCACTCCGCGTACAACTGCCGCTCCTGCGCCTCGGTGAAGGGGCGGCCGAGATAGTGCTGGGCATACCGGAAGACGGGGTAGCCGGTGGCATGCACCCAGGCGTAGTACTCGGGAGTGAGCGCGTGGTACCTGCGGCCGTGCGCGTCGGTCCCCCGGATGGTCTTGTGCAGCTGCCGCAGCCGACGCCCCTCCTCGGCCGCATCCTTCCCTCCGTACACCCACAGCTGGAGCGAGGTCAGCGACCGCTCCCCGCGCCCCCACGGGTCCGTACGGAAGAGGGAGTGATCGTCCACGCCTGCGCCCACCGCCGGGTGCGCGACCTGCATGGTCAGCGCGGCCGGCAGGGTCAGCAGCATGCGGATGTCCCCGGCCATCGACCAGAGCACACCTCCGGCCGCCGGGGGGTTTGGGTCATTTTTTACCGTATTCATGTCATTAATCATGATACGGCGGACTCTCGCGGCCGGTGAGAGCGGGGGGCGCTCCCGGCCAGGCACCCAAAGGGCCCTGCGGGCAGGAAAGTTGCCCCTCGGCCCACCGAGGAGCCGGCGGAATATACACCTCCGCGCGACACCCGCCGCGCGCCGCCCGAAGCCTCCCCGCCACTTCACCACCATGATGATATTAGCCCGTAAGGGTGATTTTGCGCGGAGATAAACCCCCTGAGCTGGGCGGATGGCATGGCCTTTTTTCCATGGCGGTCGCAGATGGTGACACGGGCGTCACGGAACGCGACACTCGCGCTATCTGTCCGAACCACCCAAAAGGAGCAACTCATGTCCTGTCCTCCCCCGCCGGTTGACGCCCGCAAAGCTCTCGACTTCCTGAGGACGAGCGGACTCGTCGACCTCAGCGTTCCGCTGGAGCGCGTCGTCGACCAGGTCAGCCAGATCGACGACGTGGCCGGCTACGTACTCGCCTGGGAACGCTACGTCCTCGTGGTCGCCAACCAGGTAGCGGAGTCCGACGACTGCACTGCGGGCAACTGACGTCACTGACCGAGCCGATCGCCGGGAGGCATCCGATGGACACGACGCAACCCGGTGGCGGATCGTCACAAAGGCGCGCGGTGGAGACCCGGGCAGTCGCCTGGCTCGCTGCGCGCCGACATCTGATCGATCCGGCCGAAGCGGCCACGGACCGCGTGCTGTTCGCCCGTAAGGCCCTCATCGAAACCGCATTCCTCGTGGGGCTGCGGGCGCGCCTCGACCCGCAACCGCTGGACGGCGACTACACGACACTCCTCGACCAGGTCGAGGACATCACGGCCCGCCCCTCCTACCGTGAGCTGATCGCCCGGGACGAAGCCGCCCTCCTGCTGTACGCGGGGACCTATGCGGCACTCCGGCTCTGCGGCCGCGAGGACCCCGAGTTCCGGCACGTCATCACGCAGGCAGCGGCCGGAGGTTATGCGGCGGTCTTCGAGCGGATTCCGTACCGGCAGCTCGATCTGCTGCACACCCTGGAGCTGTGCGGCGTCCCGCACACGCTGCCGGCCATGGACGACGTCCTGCCCTTCACCCTGCTCTGCAACAGCCCGAATGTCGTCAAGCTCGCCGACCGCGACATCTACGCCCTCACCCACACGATCTTCTATGCCACGGACTTCGGCCTCCGCGAGCCCCGCTGGCCACGGGACTTCGATCCGGGCGCGGCGGTGGAGCTGCTCGAAGCGCTCCTCGTTCTCACCCTCGGCCAGGAGAACGCCGACCTGGTGGGGGAGCTTCTGTGCTGCCTGCTGTGCCTCGGGGTGCGGGACTCCGAGGAAGCCCGCCGGGCTTGGCAGTTCCTCACGGCCGTACAAGAGGCCGACGGGCGGGTCAACGGGCCGCCCGGTGTGGTGCACCCCGGACTCGCCGACGGCGACGACGCGTACCGGCACTGGGCCACCGGGTACCACACCACCATCGTCGCGGCCCTGGCCGCGCTCCTGGACCGCAGCCCCAGGGTGGTGCGCAGGCCTCGGCCGTCCGCACCCAAGGCCCGCCCGGACGTGGAGCAGCCGCTGCGGCGGGCAGTGCAGTGGCTGGCCGGCACGAGCCTGCGCCACGACCCCGCCACCTGCCTGCCGGCCGCGGCGGCCGTCGCGTACGCCGCCGCGGCGCTGGAAGAACCCGAGCTCGCCCGTCCCCTGCTCCTCGACTTCTCCGCACGTCTCGCGGACGCGGACGTCGGGGTGTGGCAGGGACACGGGATGGAGGTCGTGGGTGAGTTCGCGAGCGGACTGCGGGCTCACGGGATCACCTGCTCGTCCCTCGACATGTTCCTCAAGTCCACCGCTGCCGCCGTCGAACTGATGGAGACGGTTCCGCCGCAAGCGGCCCACAACGTCCAACGCCTCGTCGGTCTGGGGCTGCTCTCCCCCCGGCGCGCGGCCGCGCTGAGGGATGCGGGAGCCGGCGCGCCGCATGCGGCGCCGGGGACGGCCGCAGCCGACTTGCCCGAGGCCTGGAAGAACTATCGCCTGGGGCACATCGCCGCCCTCGTCCGGGACTCGGCTCGCGCCGGGCGGGCGCAGCACCGCATCACCCGCGACGCGGTCGCGTTTCTCCTCGCGCAGCAGAGCTCCTGCGGTGCCTTCGGCCGCTCGGCCTGCGACGATCCGGCCGTGCGGGAGCGCACGATGCTGTCGTGGACCCAGAGCGCCGTGACCTCCCTGGCCGCCGTGCACACCGCCTGCGGCACGGTCCTCACGGTCCCTCAGTGACCGTCCGCCGGAGCCGGGGAGGATTTCCGGCACGACATCATCGGCCAGAGCTTCGGTCTGTACATCCCGTACCCTCCGGGAGGTTACCTGGAAGTAACCCCAGCTGGTTGGATAAGCGGCACCGGATCAAGTCCCGACCCCCATAGGGAGATTCAGTGCCGCACTCAGCGCTGCGCACGTCCCGGATCGCCGTCCTCGCCACGGCCCTCGCCGCTGTCACCGTGACCGTCACCCCGTCCGCGTCGGCCGCAGACAGCCCCCGTCTCAAGGTGCTCAGCTACAACGTCTTCCTCATGAGCAAGAACCTCTACCCCAACTGGGGCCAGGACCACCGCGCCCAGGCCATCGCGGACGCGGACTTCTTCCGGGGCAACGATGTCGTCGTCCTCCAGGAAGCATTCGACAACTCCTCCTCCGAGGCGCTGAAGTCCCGGGCCGCGGCGCAGTATCCGTACCAGACTCCGGTGATGGGCCGCAGCAGGAGCGGCTGGGACGCCACCGGCGGCGCCTACTCCGCCACCACCCCGGAGGACGGCGGGGTGACACTGCTGAGCAAGTGGCCGGTCCTGCGCAAGGAGCAGTACGTCTACAAGGACGCCTGCGGTGCGGACTACTTCTCCAACAAGGGCTTCGTCTATGCGGTGTTGGACGTCAACGGCACCCGGGTGCATGTGGTCGGCACCCACATGCAGTCCACCGATTCGGGCTGCAAGGCGGGTGAGGCGGCCGCGGACCGCGCCGAGCAGCTCAAGGAGATGGACGCCTTCCTGGACGCCAAGAACATCCCGGCGGACGAGGAGGTGATGGTCGCCGGCGATCTGAACGTCGACTCCCACAGCGCGGAGTACGACGCGCTGCTCAGCAACGGCGACCTGGCGCCCGCCGACAGCCGCACGGGCCACCCCTACTCCTTCGACACCCAGGAGAACTCCATCGCGAAGTACCGCTACCCGGACGACCCCCGCGAGGACCTGGACTACGTCCTGCACCGCAACGGGCACGCCCGGCCCGCCGGATGGCAGAACACCGTGATCAAGGAGGAGTCGGCCCCCTGGACGGTCTCCAGCTGGGGCAAGGAGTACACCTACACCAATCTCTCCGATCACTATCCGCTGGTCGGCGGCTGAGCCACGGGGGCAGTGCGGGGGGGCCTCCCCGCGGGTCGGGGGGCGGCGGTCGGCGGTCGGCGGCTCCGGGGTCGGCGGCTCCGTGGTCGTAGACCGCACGGGTCTGCCCGCGCCGGGTGAGCCGCTCGGCTATCGGCGGCTCTGCCGGGCACCGATGCGAAAGGGCGGTCGCGGACGCCTTCCGGCCTCCGCGACCGCCCTTGCTTCCGCAGGCGTTCGCTACTGCGCGACTACTTCGACAGCTTGCGTTCCTCGGCGATCCGGCTCACCCGGCCGCGGACCGCGAACCAGCCGACGACCAGCGCGACGGCGAGGACCGGGATCAGCATGACGGTCTGCCGGCCGACGCCGTCGTCGAACCACATCAGCACGATGACGCCGAGCAGGAAGGCGATGGTGGCGATGTCGGTGACCGGCGTACCGGGAAGCCGGAAGCGCGGCCGCTGGACCACGCCTTCCTTCGACCGGCGCACGAACACCATGTGGCAGACCATGATCGTGCACCAGGTGCTGATGATGCCCAGCGCCGCGATGTTCAGCACGATCTCGAATGCCTCGCCCGGCATGACGTAGTTGAGCCCGACACCCAGCACACACACCGCGGAGGTGAGCATGATGCCGCCGTACGGAACCTGGTGCCGGTTCATCAAGCCGGCGAACTTGGGCGCGGAGCCCGCCATCGACATGGAGCGCAGAATGCGGCCGGTCGAGTAGAGCCCCGAGTTCAGGCTGGACATCGCCGCGGTCAGCACCACGAGGTTCATGACGTCGCCCGCCGCCGGCACACCGACGTTGGACAGCACCGTGACGAAGGGGCTCTCGCCGTCGACGTACTTGTTCCACGGCAGCAGCATCGCGAGCAGGATCACCGAGCCGACGTAGAAGACGCCCACCCGCCACATGATGGAGTTGACGGCCTTCGGCACGACCTTCTCCGGATTACCGGTCTCACCTGCGGTCACACCGACCAGCTCGACCGCGGAGTAGGCGAAGACCACGCCCTGGAGCACGATCACCACGGGCAGCAGACCGGTCGGGAAGAGCCCGCCGTGGTCGGTGAGCAGATCCAGGCCCGGTGAGTGCCCGCCGACCGGGTGCTGGGTGGCCAGCAGGAAGATGCCGATGAACATGAAGACGACCAGCGCCGCGACCTTGATGATCGCGAACCAGAACTCCAGCTCACCGAAGATCTTCACCGAGATCAGGTTCACCGTCAGCACGACCGCCAGCGCGATCAGCGCCATGACCCACTGCGGGATGTCGGTGAACAGACTCCAGTAGTGGGTGTAGAGGGCGATCGCGGTGATGTCGGCGATACCGGTCGTCGACCAGTTGACGACGTACATCCAGCCGGCGACGTAGGCGCCCTTCTCCCCCAGGAACTCGCGGGCGTAGGACACGAACGAACCGGACGAGGGGCGGTGCAGCACCAGCTCACCGAGGGCCCGCACGACGAAGAAGGCGAAGAGACCGCAGACCGCGTAGGCAATGGCCAGCGCGGGTCCGGCGGAGTGCAGCCGGCCACCGGCGCCCAGGAACAGGCCGGTGCCGATCGCGCCGCCGATGGCGATCATGTTGACGTGCCGGCCCTTGAGGCCCTTGCTGTAGCCCGCGTCGCCCGCATCCTGCTGCGCGCCGCTTCCCCCGTCAGGTGACCTGTGGGCTGTCTCGGAGACGGTTTCTGTGCTCACTGGTGGTGCATCTCGCTTTCGGGGAGGCGCTTGAGCGACTGCCGATTCCGCGGATCGCGCGGACGGCCGACGGCACACCTTCCCTGAAGAGTGCTCCCCCGTCTGTGGGCAAGATCACAGCGTGTACAGGCCATCCAAGATTTGTCCGTATTTGAGATGAATTTCCCGGCGACATAGTTTCCAGGAGAGCGTCAGTTCATCCGATTCCGGACCCCATTTCTCACCCGGCAGGCAAAATTTCTTGACCTGTTCGATTCGTTTGAGGTGTGCGTTGGCCCATGTGTTGGCCACCGCGACAACCTGCTCGCCCCCGCCCGTCCCTCCAGGTGCCCCGCAAGCTCCCGCAATGTCCCCTCGGAGCCGTGCCGCGCGGCCCAGAGCCGTGTCGCGTTGTCCAGACGGGGGAAAGTTCCGCGGCCGGGACCGGGGGTGCGACCAGAGTCGGCCGGGCGTCGAGCTGCGGCTCCCCGGGCCCCTGTCCGGCGGTCGAGAAGGGGCAGAACGGTTCAGAAGGTTTCACAGGAGTGGTGAGACAGCAATACTGTTGAACATGATGGAGTCCGCCACCGACCTGACGGTCGACGAACTGGCCGCCCGCGCCGGCGTCACCGTCCGCACCATCCGCTTCTACAGCACACGCGGCCTGCTGCCGCCGCCGGAGATCGGTCCGCGCCGGGTCGGCCGCTACGGACCGGACCACCTCTCGCGGCTCGCCCTTATCGAGGAGCTCCAGCACCAGGGGCTGACGCTCTCCGCGATCGAACGCTATCTGGAGCAGCTGCCGCCGGATCTGAGCGCCCAGGATCTGGCCATCCACCGGGCGCTGGTGGCGAGTTGGATTCCGGACAAGGCGGAGGACGCCACCCGCGACCAGCTGGAGCGGCGGGTCGGCCGGGCGCTGACCGAGGAGGATCTGGACCGGCTGGCGGCCATGAGCGTGCTCGTACGCACCGATGACCCGCAGGTCTTCCGGGTCGACCCGGGGCTGCTGCACCTGGGCACCCGGCTGCTGGACGTCCCGATCGCGCTGGAGACCATCCTCGCGGCGCGCACCGTCGTCATCGAGCACACCCGCTCGGCGGCCCGGGAGCTCAGCCGGCTCTTCAAGGACGAGGTATGGGATCCCTACCGGGACGGCGGGCCGGACGAGGAGGAGATGGCGCGGATGAAGTCGCTCTCGGCCCATATGCAGCCGATGGTGGTGCAGGCACTGGTCACCGCCTTCCAACGTTCGATGAAGCAGGAGCTGCGGGAGTCGTTCGGCAAGGAGGGCGACAGGAACCAGGGTGACCAGGGTGACCAGGGGGACCAGGGGTGACGGGGGCGGGCCGCCGGGGCCCGCCCCCTGACCGGTCAGTCGCTGAACTTCTCGCCCTTCTCGGCCTTCTCGACCAGCAGCGCGGACGGCGCGAACCGGTCTCCGTAGGCCGCCTGGAGCTCGCGGGCGCGGGCCACGAATCCGGGCAGCCCGACGAGTTCCTCCCGGCCCGGCCCGCCCTGGTAGCCGTTGATGTACTGGATCACGCCGCCGGTCCAGCCGGGGAAGCCGATGCCGAAGATGGAGCCGATGTTGGCGTCGGCGACGGAGGTGAGCACGCCCTCCTCGAAGCAGCGGACGGTGTCCAGTGCCTCGGAGAAGAGCATCCGCTCCTGCATGTCGAGGAACGGGATGGCGGCGTTCTTCTTGGTGAAGTGCTCGCGCAGGCCCGGCCACAGACCGGCACGCCGGCCGTCCTCGCCGTACTCGTAGAAGCCGGCGCCGCCGCTGCGGCCGGGGCGGCCGAACTCGTCGACCATCTGGTCGATCACGGCGTCGGCCGGGTGCGGCTGCCAGCTGCCGCCGGACTCCACGACCGCCCGCTTGGTCTCCTCCCGGATCTTGCGCGGCAGGGTGAGGGTCAGCTCGTCCATCAGGGACAGCACCTTGGCCGGGTAGCCGGCCTGGGCCGCGGCCTGCTCGACGGAGACCGGGTCGAGGCCCTCGCCGATCATCGCCACGCCTTCGTTGATGAAGTGGCCGATGACGCGGGAGGTGAAGAAGCCGCGCGAGTCGTTGACGACGATCGGGGTCTTCTTGATCTGGCGTACCAGGTCGAAGGCGCGGGCCAGCGCCTCGTCGCCGGTCCGCTCCCCCTTGATGATCTCCACCAGCGGCATCTTGTCGACCGGCGAGAAGAAGTGCAGTCCGATGAAGTCCTGGTCGCGCTCGACGCCTTCGGCCAGCAGCGTGATGGGCAGGGTGGAGGTGTTGGAGCACAGCAGCGCGTCGGGCCCGACGATGTGCTGGATCTCCTTGAACACCTTGTGCTTGAGGGCGACGTCCTCGAAGACCGCCTCGATGACGGCGTCACAGCCCGCGAGGTCCGCGGGCTCGGCGGTGGGCGTGATGCGCGCCAGCAGCTCATCGCGCTGCTGCTCGGTCGTGCGGCCCCCGGAGAGCGCCTTGGCGAGCAGCCCCTCCGCGTACGCCTTGCCCTTCTGCGCCGCGTCCACGGTGATGTCCTTGAGGACGACCTGCATGCCGGCCCTGGCACAGGAGTAGGCGATGCCGGCGCCCATCATGCCGGCGCCCAGGACCGCGACCTTCTCGACCTTGCGGGGCTCGATGCCCTTGGGCCGGTTGGCGCCGGAGTTGACGGCCTGGAGGTCGAAGAAGAACGCCTGGATCATGTTCTTGGAGATCTGGCCGGTCACCAGCTCGACGAAGTAGCGCGCCTCGATGGTCTGCGCGTTCTCGAAGTCGACCTGGGAGCCCTCCACCGCCGCGGCGAGGATGTTGCGCGGGGCGGGGTACGGGGCGCCGTTGAGCTGCTTCTTGAGGTTGGCGGGGAACGCCGGGAGGTTGGCCGCGAACTTCGGCTGGGCGGGGGTGCCGCCGGGGATGCGGTAGCCCTTGACGTCCCAGGGCTGCTGGGACTCGGGGTGCTCCTCGACGAAGGCGCGGGCCTTGGCGAGCAGTTCCTCGGGAGTGGCGGCGACCTCGTGGATCAGCCCGGCGTCCTTGGCGCGGGTGGCGTTGTACTGGGTGCCCTGGAGCAGCACCTTCAGCAGTGCGTCGGCGATGCCGAGCAGCCGGACCGTACGGGTGACGCCGCCGGCGGCGGGCAGCAGGCCGAGGGTGACCTCGGGCAGGCCGATCTTGGTGCCGGGGGTGTCGAGGGCGATGCGGTGGTGGCAGGCCAGCGCGATCTCGTAACCGCCGCCCAGCGCCGCGCCGTTGATCGCGGCGACGACGGGCTTGCCGAGGGTCTCGATGCGGCGCAGGTCGCGCTTGATGCCGTTGCCCGACTCGAAGGCCTGCTGGGCGTTCTCGGGGGTGACGGCGATCAGGTCGCGCAGGTCGCCGCCGGCGAAGAAGGTCTTCTTCGCGGAGGTGAAGATGATGCCGCGGATGCTGTCCTTCTCGGCCTCCAGGCGGTCGGCGACCGCGCTGAGGGAGGTCTTGAAGGCGTTGTTCATGGTGTTGGCGGACTGGTCGGGGTCGTCGAGGACCAGGGTGACGATGCCGGTCTCGTCCTGTTCCCAGCGGATGGTCGACAAAGCAGCGGATTCACTCATGGTGCGTACTCCGTGGTGGGTGGGACGAGGGTCAGAGGCGCTCGATGACGGTGGCGATGCCCATACCGCCGCCGACACAGAGGGTGGCCAGGCCGTAGCGCTTGTCCTGCCGCTCCAGCTCGTCGATCAGGGTGCCGAGGATCATCGCGCCGGTGGCGCCGAGGGGGTGGCCCAGCGCGATGGCGCCGCCGTTGACATTGACCTTGTCCAGGCTCAGGCCCATGTCCTTGACGAAGCGCAGCACGACGGCGGCGAAGGCCTCGTTGATCTCGACCAGGTCGATGTCGTCGATGGTCAGCCCGGCCTTGGCGAGGGCCTTACGGCTGGCGGGCGCGGGCCCGGTGAGCATGATCGTCGGCTCGGATCCGGAGACCGCGGCGGAGAGGATCCGGGCGCGCGGGGTCAGGCCGTAGCGCTCGCCGACCTCCTTCGAGCCGATGGCGACCAGTGCCGCGCCGTCCACGATGCCGGAGGAGTTGCCGGCGTGGTGGACGTGGTCGATCTTCTCGACCCAGTGGTACTTCTGGAGGGCGACCGCGTCAAAGCCGCCCGCGTCGCCGATGGTGGCGAAGGACGGCTTGAGGCCGGCGAGGGAGTCGGCGGTGGTGCCGGGGCGCATGTGCTCGTCGTGGTCGAGGACGACCAGGCCGTTGCGGTCCCGCACCGGGACGACGGAACGGTCGAAGCGGCCGTCCTTCCATGCCTCGGCGGCGCGCTCCTGGGAGAGCGCGGCGAATTCGTCGACATCCTGGCGGGTGTAGCCCTCGATCGTGGCGATCAGGTCGGCCCCGATGCCCTGCGGGACGAAGCCGGTGTCGAAGTTGGTCATCGGGTCGGCGAACCAGGCGCCGCCGTCGGAGGCCATCGGGACCCGCGACATGGATTCGACGCCGCCCGCCAGGACGAGGTCCTCCCAGCCCGAACGCACCTTGGCGGCGGCCATGTTGACGGCCTCCAGGCCCGAGGCACAGAAGCGGTTCTCCTGTACGCCGGCCACGGTGTCGGGGAGCCCCGCGGCGATCGCCGCGATCCGGGCGATGTCCGAGCCCTGGTCGCCGACGGGTCCGACGACACCGAGCACGATGTCGTCGACGGCGGCCGGGTCGAGGCCGGGGAAGCGGCGGCGCACTTCGTGGATCAGGCCGACGACCAGGTCGATCGGCTTGGTGCCGTGCAGTGCGCCGGTGGCCTTGCCGCGGCCGCGCGGAGTGCGGATCGCGTCGTATACGTACGCTTCGGTACTCAAGTCAACAAGCCTTTCGCATGAGGGTGGAGGCAGGGGCAGCGAGGGGGGACCGGGGCCGGTCCGGGGTCAGCCGAGCAGGGAGCGTCCGATGATCTCCTTCATGATCTCGGTGGTCCCTCCGTAGATCGTCTGAATCCGGCCGTCGGTGAAGGCCTTGGCCACGCGGTATTCCGCCATATAGCCGTAGCCGCCATGGAGTTGCAGACAGCGGTCGGCGACGCGCTTTTGCAGTTCGGTGGCCCACCACTTGGCCATCGAGGCATGCACCGCGTCCAGTTCGCCGGCGGAGTGGTCGGCGATACAGCGGTCGAGGAACGCCCGGGTGACGGCGCACTCGGTGGCCATCTCGGCTATCTCGAAGCGGATGTGCTGGAGCTTGGCCAGCGGCCGTCCGAACGCCTCGCGCTCCTTGACGTACTCGCTGGTGATCTCCAGCAGGTGTTCGGCGCCGGCGATGGCGGCGACGGCGATGCCCATCCGCTCCTGTGCGAGATGGGTCATCAGATGGATGAAGGCGCCGTTCCGCTCGCCGAGCAGATTCTCCTTGGGGACCCGTACGTCCTGGAAGAACAGCTCGGCGGTGTCCTGCGACTTCTGGCCGATCTTGTCGAGATTGCGGCCTCGTTCGAAGCCCGGCATACCGCGCTCGACGACCAGCAGGCTCAGGCCGTGCGACCCGCCTTCCGGCGTCGTCCTGGCCACCACGATGACCAGGTCGGCGAGGATGCCGTTGGAGATGAAGGTCTTGGAGCCGTTGAGGATCCAGTGGTCGCCCGCATCCTCGGCGTGGGTGCGGATGCCCTGGAGGTCGGAGCCGGCCCCGGGCTCGGTCATCGCGATGGCGGTGATGATCTCGCCGCTACAGAAGCCGGGCAGCCAGCGGCGCTTCTGCTCCTCGGTGCCGAGGGTCGTCAGATAGGGGCCGATGATGTCGTTGTGCAGACCCACGGCCAGTCCGGCCGCGCCCGCCCGGGTGAATTCCTCGGCCAGCACCGCGCTGTAGCGGAAGTCGTGCTGCCCTCCCCCGCCGTACTCCTCGGGGACCGCGAGCCCCAGCAGCCCCTGCTTGCCGGCCGCCCGCCAGGCGTCCCGGCTGACGATGCCGTCCTGCTCCCACTGCTCGTAATGCGGTGTCACTTCCTTGGCGAGGAAGGTCTTCACGACCTTGCGGAAGGCCTCGTGGTCCTCGGTGAAGATCTGGCGCTTCATCTGCGCGGTCATCTCTGGGGGCCCTCCTCGGAGCCGGTTCTTGACGTTCTCGGTGAGCTCGGCGGGCTCCGGCGCCACCGGGTGGGCGAGCGCCGGACCGTGCCGGGCGGAGCCCCGGGGAGCGGGCCGCCCCGCACCGTGCCGCCCCGCTCCGGGCGGAAGGCGGCGGCCTGTTTCCCGGCCTGGCGCGGGCCGGCTGCGTACGGGAGCGTGGTGGCGACTTCCATCAGCCGGCTGCGTCCTTCCGCGCCGTGCGGCCCGGGGCCTCGTCGGAGTCGGCCGGCGGTGGGGCGAGGAGGCCGGGGACCTGCCAGTCGCGGGCGATCTCCGCGGTGTCCGCGCCGGGCTGCGCGGGGGGTCTGCGCACCGCGCCCGGAGTGCGCGAAAAGCGCGGTGCGGGCGCGGGCTGGGTGAGCCCGCCGTGCTCGACGAAGGTGCCGCGGGCGGCGAGATGCGGGTGCTGCGGGGCCTCGCGCAGGGAGAGCACGGGCGCCACACAGGCGTCGGACTCCTCGAAGACCGCCGTCCACTCCTCGCGGGTACGGGTTTTGAAGCGGGCGGCGATGGTGGTGCGCAGCTCGCCCCAGGAGGCGAGGTCGTCACGGCTCGGGGCCTCCTGCCCGAGGCCCAGCAGACGGCTGAATTCGCCGTAGAACCGCTGCTCCAGCGCGCCGACCGCCATATAGCCGCCATCGGCGGTCTCGTAGGCGCCGTAGAACGGTGCCCCGCCGTCGAACAGATTGGCACTGCGCCGGTCCTGCCAGCCGCCGGCCGCCAGCATGCCGTGGATCATCGCCGTCAGATGAGCCGTGCCGTCGACGATGGCGGCGTCCACGACCTGGCCCGCTCCGCCCTCGGTGCGGGCGTGCTGGAGGGCGGCGAGGACGCCGATGACGAGGTAGAGGGAGCCGCCGGCGTAGTCACCGAGGAGATTGGCGGGGATGGCGGGCGGGCCGTCGGGCGAGCCGATCATGCCGAGGGCGCCCGTGACGGCGATATAGCCGATGTCGTGTCCGGCGGTGTCGGCGAGCGGGCCCTGCTGCCCCCAGCCCGTCATCCGGCCGTAGACCAGCCGGGGGTTGCGCGCCAGGCACTCCTCGGGCCCCACCCCCAGCCGCTCGGCCACACCGGGGCGGTACCCCTCCACCAGCACATCGGCGCGCTCGACCAGGTCGAGCACCTGCGCCACCCCGTCGGGGATCTTCAGGTCCACCAGCACGGAGCGTTTGTTGCGGTTGGTGATGTCGCAGGCCGGATCGATGCCCAGCCCCGGGCCTCCGGGCCGGTCGACCCGGACGACATCGGCGCCGAGGTCGGCCAGGAGCATGGCGGCGAACGGGCCGGGGCCGATGCCCGCGAGTTCGACCACCCGCACCCCGCTCAGCGGGCCGTTCCCTGACTCCGTCATCGCGCCCCATGCCTCTCCGCACTGTGACACTTCTGATGTAACACTCGCGATGTTAAGAACGTGTTCCATTTTCCACAAGCCCCCCGTGCCAAGTGGCAGCAGCGGAAAAAGCCCGCGTCGGCGATGCTCAACTGTCATCGCCGTCACGGGCCTTTGCGCGCCTGCTGCCGCTGCGCCGCTATCCCCCGTCGAGCTCGGCGATGAGCTTCTTGGGGGCTATGACGCGATAGGACTCCTCCGCCCAGTCGCAGAGCAGCTCGGCCGGCGGAGCGCCTTGCTCCGCCAGGGGGACCCGCACCCATCCGGACTTCCCCAGGCCGTAGCCCGCGGGCTCGGCGCCGGGCGAGGTCAGCGCATGGGCATGCGCCTCGGGGTCCTTCAGTTTCAGCGTGACCCCGGGCGGATGGCTGCCGTTGTCGACGCCGAGGAAGACGAAGACCTTCTTGTTGACCTTGATGACGCTCTCGCCCCAGGGGAACTCCTCCACGGCCCCGGGAAGCCCCAGCGCGAACGCACGCACCTGCTCCCGCACCGCCGTCGGATCCGCCACCTTCGCCATGCGCTCCTCCACGTCCGTCCCCCTGCGGCACCGCCCGCGATGCCGCCCGGCGCCACGCTCGTCCCGCGCAGGCCGCCCGACGCATTCCACGCTAACGGCGACCACTGACAACGGCCCGCGGAGCGCCGGACGGCAGGCCGACCGAGGGACAATGGCCGGCATGTCCGCCCCGCAACTCGCCGCCGCACTGTTCGACTTCCACAGCGGGCAGGGGCTGCGCCAGTTCGCCGAGCTGGCGATGGCGCTGCTGCTGTCCTCACTGATCGGCCTGGAACGCGAGGCGCGGCAGAAGAGTGCCGGCCTGCGCACGCACACACTCGTCGGCGTGGGCAGCGCGCTGTTCATGGAGGTGTCGGTCCACGGCTTCAACTCGTTGCTGGGCACGGACGGCGTGGCGCTCGACCCGTCCCGGGTCGCCGCACAGGTCGTCTCGGGCATCGGCTTCATCGGCGGCGGCCTGATATTCGTCAGGAAGGACGCGGTCCGGGGGCTGACGACGGCCGCCACCATCTGGCTGACCTGCGCCATCGGCATGGCCTGCGGCGGTGGACTGCCCCTGCTGGCCCTCGGCGCGACGGCGGTGCACTTCCTCGTCGTCCGCGGCTTCTCGAAGGTGTCGGACCTGATTGCCTCGCGGCCGTCCTACGCCCGTATAGAACTGCGCATCAGCTACCACGCACAACAGGGCTTGCTCGGGCGGATATTGGAGATATGCACCGGCAGCGGCTTCCGGGTGACCGAGGTCCAGGTGGAGACCGGCACGGACAGGGCAGGGGATCCGGCCGAGGTATTGCTCCGTCTGGAGGGGGCCGCGGCCGCACACCCTCTGGTCGAGACGCTGTCCGAGCTGACAGGGGTGCGCGGGGTGGCCCTCGGGCGGCACGACGACAGTACGGAGTGAGAGCGGCTGCCCCGCCGTGTGCGAACGGCTGCCGCACCGTGTACGAACCGCTTTCGCGCCGTGTGCGAACGGCTTTCGCGCCGTCCGGACGGCCCACGGCCACCCGTGCCGTCCCGAGGGGCCGGATATGTCACGGCCCAGCCCGGAGCCCCTAACCGCCCGATACCCGGCCGCCCGGTGAAGCCCCGCTACGCCGAGCCCGGCGGCACCTCCCCGGTAAGGGAGCCAGGCGGCGTCTCCGCGGGCAGGCCCCCCGCTCCCCCGGCCTCCGGCACGAGGTGGTCGTCCGGCGCCTGACGGTCCACAAGCCGGCCGAGCCGCTGGGGGACATTGCCGCCCACCAGGATGACGACCACGAGCGTCAGCCCGAAGGTGAGCACGGCCAGCGCCCGCCCCAGGGACATGCCTTCGGCCAGATGCGCTCCGAGGACGGGCGCGACCGCCCCGCCCAGGGCCCCGACGTTGTAGACAAAGCCCAGTGAGGCGGCACGGGTGGCGGTCGGGAAGTGGCCGGCAAGGTACTTCGGCAGGATGCCGGAGATGCCCTGGCTGAGCGCGAGCAGCCCGAAGACCAGCACGCCGAGGGCCGGCAGGCTGTCCCGCACCGCGAAGACCGGGAAGACGAAGGCGAGCGAGGCCAGCAGGGTGCAGGCATAGGCCCGGCGGGTACCGAGCCGGTCGCCGACGAAGCCCGCCAGCCAACAGCCCGCCATGGTGCCGAAGCCCGCATAGAACATCACGTCGGTGACCTGCCCCGGGGCATACCCGAGGTCGGTCTTGAGGTAGGTGGGCAGCAGGGCCTGGATCGGCCAGCTGTAGAGGAAGGCACAGAACACCGTCGCCATCAGGGACACGTACAACAGCCATCCGCGACGGCCGCCGAGCTGCGCGGCGAACGCGATCAGACACAGCGCCGCGACGACGGACAGCCATGGCACGGATCCCGCCCCCACGGGCGTGAAGACGCAGAACAGGGCGGTCGAGGCGACCGCCGCCAGGGCCACGTTGGCCCAGGCCCGTATGCGGCCGGTGAACAACGGCCGGAAAGGGTTGGGCCGGTCCCCTTCCTCACGGGTGACGGCGCCGATCTGCTGCTGCCAGTCGCCGGCCTCGGGCAGCGATCTGCGCACCCAGAGGGCGACCAGAACGGGCAGGACACCGATCCAGAACATCCAGCGCCAGCCCCAGTGGGGCACCACCCACTGGTAGAGCTCGGCCGCGAGGACGGTGCCGCCCGCGTAACCGGAGATCAGGAACCCGGAGGCACGGTTGCGCCATCGGGTGGGCCAGCTCTCCAGCACATACGTCACACTGGCGCTGTACTCCCCCGCCATCCCCAGACCGATCACCAGCCGGGCGACGAACAGACTGGTGTAGCCCCAGGCGAAACCACAGGCGAAGGTACCGAGCGAGTAGAGCAGGATGCTGGTGATCATGGCGGTCCTGCGGCCGTAGCGGTCACCCATGGCCCCCAGGACGGCACCGCCCAGCCAGCGGGTGATGAAGGCGCCGGAGATCAGCGAAGCGGCGGTGGCGGTGCTCAGCTGGAAGTCTTCGGCGATTTCGGTCAGCACGAGCGTGATCAGGACAAAGTCGAAGCCGTCGAGGAGATAGCCGATCCAGGCGGCGAACATCGCCTTCCACTGGCCCGGGGTGACTTCCTGCCACCAGTTCCGTGTCCGGTCAGGGGTGCCCGCGGGACGCGTGGTCACGGCTACCCGGCCTCCTCCAGCAGTCGGCGGACGGTTCGGTTCGCGGCGTCGTCGAGGGGCGGCCGCGGGAGGCGGCCGGGGCGTTCCAGACATGGGACGTCCTATGTCATCGGTGCCAACGGTGAATCTGGACCGGCTGCGGCGCCCTGTCAAGACTGCCTGCACGCTCCCCGTCCCCCACGGGGGACGGCCAGGGGAACCGCCAGGACCGGACGTTGACGGCACGACAGTGACTGCCTAAGGTCCTGACTCCATGCCCGGTGGGCGGTCGAGAGGACGCGCAATGCGACGGCAGGACACCTCCAAACGGTCCTATGACCTCGTCCTTTACGGTGCGACCGGTTTCGCGGGCGCACTCACCGCCGCCTATCTGGCCGCGCACGTCCCCCAGGGCTGCCGCTGGGCGCTGGCCGGGCGCAACATCGCCAAACTGGAGGAGTTGCGCGACCGGCTGACGAAGGACCACCCGGCCTGCGCCGACCTGCCGCTGCTGCGGGCGGACAGCGGCGACCCCGACTCGCTGCGCGCCCTCGCCGCCGATACCCGGGTGCTGGTGACGACCGTCGGCCCGTACCTGATCCATGGGGAGCCGCTGGTCGCCGCCTGCGCCGCGGCCGGCACTGACTATGTCGACCTGACCGGTGAGTCGGAGTTCATCGACCGGATGTATGTGCGCCACGACGCGACGGCCCGCGCGACCGGTGCGCGCCTCGTACACGCCGCCGGATTCGACTCCGTCCCGCACGACCTGGGAGTGCTCTTCACGGTGGGGCTCCTCCCCGAAAGCGCCCCCGTACGCATCGACGGTTTCGTACGGACCAATGCGGCGTTCTCCGGCGGCACCCTGGCCTCCGCACTGACCGTCGCCTCGCGCCCGGTCGCCATGGTGCGGGCGGCCCGCGAGCGGCAGCGGACCGAACCGCGACCGGCCGGCCGTACGGTGCGGGCGCCGTTCGGCCCGCCTCTCCGGAGCGGCGAAACACGTACCTGGGGTGTGCCGTTGCCGACCCTCGACCCGCAGATCATCGCCCGCTCGGCCGCCGCGCTGGACCGCTACGGGCCCGACTTCCGCTATCGCCACTACGCGGGCGTCCGGCGGCTGCCGATCGCCATCGGCGGGGCGCTGGGGGCCGGGGCCCTGTCCGTAATCGCCCAGGTGCCGTCCGCGCGGCGCTGGTTGTCGCGACGGCTGGAGCCGGGCGACGGGCCGAGCCCCGAGCGGCGTGCGCGCAGCTGGTTCAAGGTGCGCTTCGTCGCCTCCGGCGGCGGCGAACGTGTGATCACCGAGGTCTCGGGCGGTGACCCCGGCTACGACGAGACGGCGAAGATGCTCGCCGAGTCGGCGCTCAGCCTGGCCTTCGACGACCTGCCGGAGACCGCCGGCCAGGTGACGACCGCGGTCGCCATGGGGGACGCGCTGACGGCCCGCCTCCAGGATGCGGGCATCACGTTCCGCGTCGTCCAGGGGTAGCCCCGGCTCCTCGCGCCGGCCGCCGTGTACCCCCGTCTTGCCGTCAGGCGCTCGCGAGCGCCCTCCGGCACAGCGAGTCCGCGGCCCGGGTCGTCTCCGGAAGCCGGTAGTTCGCCGCCAGGTGGAGCGTATGCGCACAGGCCCGGTCGAGGTCGATACGGTGTCCGACAGAAACGAAGACCGGCTTGACGCCCTTCTGGGTCCGCAGCGCACGTCCCACCTCCTCGGCGCCGTCCAGTAGAGGCGAGGTGGCGCCGCGGTCCGGCCCGGGAGGTTCGTACCGGAAGGTGAAGGGGTTCTTGGCGACGCCGATGGTGGGCAGCCCGGTCAGCACCCCCAGATGGCTGGCGAGGCCGAAGCGGCGCGGGTGCGCCAACCCGTATCCGTC
The DNA here is from genome assembly GCF_023544705.1 of Streptomyces sp. MCA2. NCBI lineage: Bacteria > Bacillati > Actinomycetota > Actinomycetes > Kitasatosporales > Streptomycetaceae > Streptomyces > Streptomyces sp. MCA2. Next base: position 69,578 of record NZ_JAMJFM010000011.1, on the reverse strand, counting down.
GCAGACCACGAGGTCAGGGGTGCGGGTGAGACGGGCGAGTGCGTCGAGCACGGTGGGAATCTCGCGGAAGGCGAGCAGTCCGGGGACGTACGGGAAGGAGATCTGCCCGACGGCGGTGGCCTCGTCGACGACGGCGCGCGTACGGGCGTCCAGTGCGACGGCGGCAGCGGCGACGACATCGCGTGCGTCGTCGTAGGCGACGTCCACCCCGACCACGGTGCCCTCGAACCCCGGTTCCGGCCCGGATTCATCGAGCCGCACACAGGGCCGCAACCGGTCCTGGACCGCGCGTGCCTGGTCTTCGTCGGCCGGCCAGTGCCGCAGTTCGTCGTCGCAGGAGATCGTTCCGGGAGTGTCCATGGTGACCGCCACGCTACCGAACCGGTGAACGAGCCCCGGCCGGGCGGATCGGCTCATGGCTCGCTGTCGGTTCGGCTCACGGCTCGCGGCTCGCTGTCAGTGGCGCTGGGTACCGTGGTGGGGACTGGATCCGGACCCCGATGCCCGTCCAGGCGGTGCCGCCGAGGCGGGCGCGGGCAGGTGACAAGAGGGCTCTCGTTCACCGCCGACGCCCCCTCCCTGAACCCTTCCGAGGTCTTCATGCCCGACGCGCTCCACCAGCTCGACGCCACCGACCTCGCCGCCCGGTTGCGGCGCCGCGACCTCTCCGCCCGGGAGGTCGTCCAGGCGCATCTGGACCGCATCGAACAGGTCAATCCGGCCGTCAACGCCCTCGTCACCCTCGATCCCGAGGGCGCACTCGCCGCCGCCGCGCGCGCCGACGAACGCCTCGTCCGGGGCGCCGCCGTCCCGCCCTTGCACGGCCTCCCGATCGCGTTCAAGGACACTCACCTCACCCGCGGGATGCGCACCACACACGGCTCACCGCTCTTCGCCGACCACATCCCCGACGAGGACGATCTGCTGGTCGAACGGCTCCAACGGGCCGGCGCCATCCGGCTCGGCAAGACCAACGTCCCCGAATTCGCCGCCGGTTCGCACACCTTCAACCCGGTTTTCGGCACCACGCGCAACCCATACGACACCACGCGTTCGGCCGGCGGCAGCAGTGGAGGTGCCGCCGCGGCGCTCGCTGCCGGGATGCAACCCCTTGCCGACGGCAGCGACATGGGCGGCTCGCTGCGCAACCCGGCGTCGTTCTGCAACGTGGTCGGGCTGCGTCCCACCCCCGGACGCGTCCCCCGGCACCCCGGCGGCAACCTCTGGGACACCCTGTCGGTCCCCGGCCCCATGGGGCGGACCGTTGCCGACACCGCGCTGTTGCTGTCGTCGATGGCAGGTCCGGATCCACGCTGCCCCATCAGCCTGGAGACGCCCGGCGAGGCGTTCCGTGTGCCGCTCGACCGCGATCTGCGCGGGCTCCGTATCGCCTGGACACCCGACTTCGGGGGACGCGCGCCGGCCGATCGGGACGTACTGGCCGTATTGGAGCCCCAGTTGGGGGTTCTGGAAGAGCTCGGCTGCCATGTCGATGCCGCCTGCCCGGATCTCGCAGGGGCCGACGAATCCTTCCGTACGCTGCGGGCGCACAGCTTCGACCTCGCGCTCGGCGGTCTGCTCGACTCCGACCGGCAGGCCCTCAAACCCAGCATCGTCCAGAACATCGAGGAGGGCCGCCGGCTGACCGTGGCCGATCTCCACACGGCCACCGCGACCCGCAGCCGGCTGTACCTCGGCATGCTGGACTTCTTCTCCCGGTACGACCTGCTCCTCGCCCCGGTCAGCCAAGTCACGCCGTTCGACGCGGAGCTGGAGTATCCGCGGGAGGTCGCGGGCCGGCCCACCCACTCGTATCTGGACTGGATGCGGTCCGCCTACCTCGTCTCCGTCCTCGGCGTGCCCGCCCTTTCGGTTCCCGCGGGATTCACGCCGGGCGGCCTGCCCGTGGGACTTCAGTTCATCGGGGCCCCGCGCGCGGATCTCGCCGTCCTCCAGGCCGGCCATGCCTACGAGAGCGCGACACGGCACGGGCGGCGTCGCCCGGACCTGCCCACGGCGTGACCCATGCGTCCTGGCACCCGTGCCCGCGACGCTTCCGGGACTTCGGGGCGCTCCCGGAGGAGACCGCGCCGGCAACCGGCGAGGCACCTCGCGCCTCCACCCTGGCCTGCGCATTCGTTTCCAGGAGGAGGCCACACTCCTGTCGGACGCCTCGTCTATATTGCAGCTATGTTCGTACTGGAACTGACTTATACCGCGCCCCTCGAACGCGTCGACGCCGCCCTTCCGGAGCATGTGGAGTGGCTTCAGAAGGAGTACGCCGCAGGGCACTTCATCGCCGCCGGCCGCAAGGTGCCGCGTGACGGGGGCGTGATCCTCGCCGCCGGGACGGACCGTGCGACCGTCGAGCGGATCGTGGCCGAGGACCCGTTCTCCGTCGCCGGGGTGTGTGAGTACCGGATCACGGAGTTCGTGGCGACGACGACCGCGCCGGCTCTGGAGCAGTACAGGGAACAGCTGCCCTCCTGAGGCACCGCCCCTTCCGGCCCGGACCGCCGGAGATCCAGCAGTCCGGGCCGCAGTTTCGGTGCACGTGTCACAACGCAGGCCCCGCCCTGGACGCCCGGCGCGCGGGGCACTCGACATCCCGTCCGCCAGTTCGTCACCTGCCCCGCGGCTACGAAGTCGTGGTCGGCGGCACCGCTGAACCAGTGAGCGCGCCGGGACTTACCGGAGCCGGCGCCGCGGGCCAGCGCCCCTCGTTGCGCCAGTAGCCCTGGATCTCCTCCAACTGCCGCCCCTTGGTCTCGGGCGCGGTGACGGCGGCGAAGACCAGTGCGGCGAGCGCGAGGACGCCGAGGCCCGCGAAGGTCCGGGCGGCACCCGCCCAGGCCATCAGGGAGGGGAAGAACTGGGCGATCAGGAGATTGGCGACCAGGTCGGCGGTGAGCATCACCGAAGCGCCCGTCGAGCGCAGCTGGGCGGGGAACGCCTCGCTCGCATAGACCCAGATCAGTGATCCGAAGCCGAAGTTGAAGGCCGCGGTGAACAGCAGGATGGCGGCGAAGCCCACCCAGGTCGTGGCGCCGTGCAGCTCGCCCGTACCGAAGACCGCCGTCAGGACGGCGAGCATCACGACCATCGTGCCGATGCCGCTGAGCAGCACCACCCGCCGGCCCAGCCGGTCGATGACGAGGATGGCGAGCACCGTCGCGGCCAGCGAGGCGAGCTGGACGAAGGAGGGCAGCAGGAAGTTCTGACCGCTGCCGGTGAAGCCCATCTCCTCGAAGATCTGCGGGCTGTAGTACGTCACGGCGTTGATGCCGGTGATCTGGCAGAAGAATCCGAGGCCGACGACAAAGAGTGCGGCCCGGGCGTACGGCTTGCGCAGCAAGGAGCGCGCCGATCCACCGCTCTCCTCGGCGAGCGCGGCCCCCACCGCCGCGACCTCGGTGCGCGGATCGACGTCCGGGTCGGTCATGGCCATGACCTCGACGGCTCGTTCCGTCTGCCCCTTGAGGACGTACCAGCGCGGGGTGTCCGGCAACCTGAGCAGCGGGATCATGACGAGTGCGGCGGGGAGCGCGGAGAGGCCGAGCATCCAGCGCCAGTGGCCGCCGCCGGACAGGCCCCAGTTGACGAAGTACGTGATGACGATGCCCGCGACCGTGGCCACCTGGTAGGCGGCGACGGAGGCTCCGCGGATACGTGCCGGGGTCGACTCCGCGACGTAGAGCGGGGCCGCGACGATCGAGATGCCGATGGCGATGCCGAGCAGGAAGCGCACGACGTCCAGCACGACGACGTTGGGGGCGAGGGCGGAGAGTGCGACGAAGACGGCGTACGAGCCGGCGACGATCAGCATCGCGGCCTTGCGGCCCAGGGCGTCGGCGAGCTTTCCGCCGATCATCGCGCCCACGATGGAGCCGCCTACCAGAATGCTGTTGACCAGGCCTTTTTCGGCCTCGGTGAGATGGAAGTCCTTGCTCAGGAACACCAGGGCACCGGAGATGCTGCCGGTGTCATAGCCGTAGATGACGCCGACGACGGCGCCGGTGAGCGCGAACAGCCTGCCGGTGCGGTGTGCGGTCTTGGATGACGGCGGCGGGGGCGTCGCGGAGAGCGTGGCAATGGACATGGGGAGTCCTTTGTGCGGCGGAGCGGGCCTTGCTGCATGACTGAACCTGCGTGACTGATCTTGCGAGTATTCGGCGACTTTCACGCAGCTGTCAACACTTTCTTTCCGCGTCTCCGCCCTCCCGCATCCACCCCACTTCGACCTCACATCCACCCTGGACAGACGGCAGAACGAGCCCCTACCAGGCCACCGCACCACCTCTCCCCTCTGGCGCATCCACTCGTACGAGCGATGGAAAGCTCCCAACTTTCTGCGTACAGTCGATTGCAACGAACTCACATATTGCAGTTTCACGCAGCACGATCGATCAGATGATGCACAGCATGGGAGGGCGGGCCATGAGCGAGATCTCGTACATGGAGCAGGAGCTGCACAGCCAGCCGGAGACCTGGCGGGAAGCCGCGCGGATCGGGGCGGCGACAAGCCTGCTGCCCAAGGCCGGACAGCGCGTCGCCGTCGTCGGCTGCGGCACCTCATGGTTCATGGCGCAGTCGTATGCGGCGCTGCGCGAGGCGGCCGGACAGGGGGTGACGGATCCCTTCGCCGCCTCCGAGGCGTTCCTCGGCAGCGCCCGCGGCTACGACGCGGTGGTCGCGATCACCCGGTCCGGCACCACGACCGAGGTGCTGCGCGTACTCGATGCCGTCAAGGGGCGCATCCCGACAGTGACCCTCATCGGGGACCCCGGGACGCCGGCGGTGGCGGTCTCCGACGAGACGGTCGCGCTTCCCTTCGCCGATGAGAAGTCGGTGGTGCAGACCCGCTTCGCCACCACGGCGCTGACGCTGCTGCGCGCGCATCTGGGCGAGGACATCTCCCGGGCGGTGACCGATGCGGAGGAGGCGCTGGCCGCGCCGGTGGAGAAGGAGTGGGTGGACGCCGAACAGTTCTCCTTCCTCGGCACGGGCTGGACATTCGGCCTGGCCAATGAGGCGGCGCTCAAGATGCGTGAGGCGTCGCAGAGTTGGACGGAGTCCTACCCCGCGATGGAGTACCGCCACGGTCCGATCGCGATAGCCGCACCCGGCCGGGTGACCTGGCTGTTCGGTCAGGCGCCGGAGGGGCTGGAGGCCGATGTACTGCGGACCGGTGCGCGCTTCGTGCGCCATGCTCGCGATCCGCTGGCCGATCTGGTGCTGGTCCAGCGGGTGGCGCTGGAGCGGGCCCGTGCCCGCGGCCTGGACCCGGACAACCCCCGCAGCCTGACCCGTTCGGTGATGCTCGAGGCGCCGGCCGCCTCGTAGAGTCCCGCCTCCTCCACGTCAACCAGCCCTGCACGCAAGGGAGTCAGCGTCCCATGCCCCTCGTTCCGACCTCATCGATCGTCGACGCCGCGCGTGAGGCGCGGGTCGGTGCCGCGGCCTTCAACGTCATCCATCTGGAGACCGCCGAGGCGCTCGTCACCGCCGCCGAGCGCACGGACATCCCGCTGATCCTCCAGATCAGCGAGAACTGCATCCGCTACCACGGCAGCCTGCTGCCCCTCACCCGCGCCACCCTTGCCCTCGCCGAGGGCTCGACGGCCCCGATCGCGGTGCACCTCGACCACATCACCGATGCGGAGCTGGTCCGCCAGGGCATCACCGCCGGGGTGGGTTCCGTCATGGTGGATGCCTCCGCTCTTTCCTACGAGGAGAACGTGGCCACCACCGCCGAACTCACCACCTGGTGCCATGACCGTGGCGCCTACGTCGAGGCGGAACTCGGCGAGGTCGGCGGCAAGGACGGGGTCCATGCGCCAGGGGCCCGCACGGATCCGGACGAGGCCCTGGCCTTTGTCCGTGCGACTGGTGTGGACGCCCTCGCCGTGGCCGTCGGCTCCTCACATGCGATGCATGAGCGCACGGCCGTACTGGACAAGGACCTCATCGCGGCGCTGCACACCGCTTTGCCGGTGCCGCTGGTGCTCCACGGCTCCTCGGGAGTGCCGGACGACGAGCTGCGGCGGGCCATCGCCGCCGGAATGACGAAGATCAATATCTCTACTCATCTGGTCTCCGTCTTCACCCGCTCGATACGGCACACACTGGGCGCCGACCCGTCGCTCGTCGACTCCCGGAAGTACATCAAGCCCGCCCGGGAGGCGGTGGCCGAGGAAGCGGCGAGACTGCTGGACGTGCTGGGCACTCCGGCGACGGTTCCGGGCCAGTACGCGGCCCAGGCGCCCGCCCGGGGGTGAGACAGCAGCGGGCGTCGACCCTCCCGGCGACGCTTCACCGCAGCGGTCGGAATGGTCCGCCACGGTGGAGTACGAGGGCGCCCACCGCGCGTCACCATGGCCGGCTGGGACGAATTAGGCTCGCGTCATGAAGCGCCATGAACGGATGAACGCACTGCTCGAGCTGCTCGGGGACCGGGGCCGGGTGGACGTCGAGGAGGCGGCAACCGAGCTGGAGGTCTCGGCCGCCACGATGCGGCGCGACATGGACGCCCTGGCCGAGCAGCAGTTGCTGACCCGCACCCGGGGCGGGGCGGTGCTCAGCTCCGTGGCGTACGACCTGCCGATCCGCTACAAGCATGCCCACCGCTCCGAGGAGAAGGAGGCAGTGGCAAGGGCCGCGGCGAAGCTGGTCGAGCGGGGTGATGTGGTCGGGCTGAGTGGCGGGACGACGACCACGGCGATCGCCCGGGTGCTCGCCACCCGTCCGGACTTCGCGGAGGCCGGCCCGCAACCGCATCTGACGATTGTCACCAACTCCCTCAACATCGCCAATGAGCTGGCCGTGCGGCCGCAGATCAAGATCGTGCTCACCGGCGGGGTGGCACACTCGCGGTCGTTCGAACTGGTGGGACCGTTCAGCGAGTTGGTGCTACAGCAGATCTCCATCGACATCGCCTTCATCGGCGCCAACGGTATGGACCCGCTGATGGGGGCCACGGTGCACGACGAAGCGGAGGCCCGGGTCAACCGCCTCATGGCCGAGCGTGCCCGGCGTGCCGTGGTTGTCGCGGACTCATCGAAGATCGGCGAGCGCTGCTTCGCCCGGGTCGGCGACGCGGATGTCTTTGACACGTTCATCACGGACAACGGAGCGAAGGAGGCGACCCGCCGTGAATTCGCGGACCGAGGACTGAGAGTGGTGACGGCACGCCCGTCTGCCGACGAGTGACACCCCACGCAAGCCGAAACATCGGCCACCACACGACACCGGACCACCGGCAGTCACCGCTGGGCGCGGCAGGACGTAGCGGAGGACCTGGCGGAGCTGGCACGTCGCGCGTTGCGCTATGTGCGGGTCGATGAGCTGTAGGTAGCCGGGTCGATTCGATCCGCCCGGGCCCGGCACCCCGCCCCGCGCCTTGCCCGCCCGGTCCCATTCCGAAAGGGCCGCGCTTGTGTCGCGCTTGTGTCCCTGTGTGGCCCCCGGGGCTGATTTTCCCTGAGCCGGTATGGACAATGGGGAATGAACGTGCGAACCCGATGTGGGCTTCGCCGGGGATCCGAGTTTCCAACGGGGGAGATCACGTGCGGAAGATCATGGCCATAGCACTGGCAACGGTGGCGTGCGGGGCCTCTCTGACACTGACGAGCGCCTCGACCGCGGCGGCCGCCGAGCGGGCGCCGCACTGCGTCGTGGTGCGGAAGCACTTCAACAAGGGCCACCAGCGCTACTTCCGGCTGACGAATCTGTGCTCCCGGCGGACCGCATGCTTCACCATCGTCGTCCCGCATCAGCGCGACCCCCACGGCAGACTGCCCAAGGGTGTGACAAAGGACGTCCGCTACGGCACGACCTGGGCGCCGCGAGCCCTGTACGTGAAGAACACTCCCTGCTGAGCGACCGCCGCCGGTAGGGCACCGCACCTCGATGGTGCGGAGACCGCTGCTCGAGGGTGCGGAGACCGCGGCCTCCCGCCGGCGCGGGTCAGACGCGTGCGGCGATGCCGTCCAGCACCATGGAGAGGTACTGGCGGGCGATCTCCTCGGGACTGTGCTGTCCCCCCGGCCGGTACCAGCTCGCCGCGACCCAGACGGTGTCGCGGACGAAGCGGTAGGTGAGCCGGATATCGAGGTCGGCGCGGAAGACTCCGTCGGCCACGCCCCGTTCCAGGGTGCCCAGCCAGGCCTTTTCGAACTTCTGCTGGGAGTCGGAGAGGTAGCCGAAACGGGGCTGGGCGGCGAGGTGCCTGGACTCCTTCTGGTAGATGGCGACGGCCGCGCGATGCCGGTCGATCTCCCGGAAGGACTCGGTGACCAGGGCTTCGATGGTCTCTCGGGGCCCGAGTCCGGCGGCGAGTACGGCGTCATAGCCCTCCCACAGCTCGGTCAGAAAGCTGGACAGGATCTCGTCCAGCATCGATTCCTTGGAATCGAAGTGGTAGTAGAGGCTGCCCGCGAGCATCCCGGCCTCGTCCGCGATACGGCGGACGGTGGTGGCGTTGTAGCCGTGTGCGGCGAAAACCTCCGCCGCGGTGTTGAGCAGTTCGCGGCGGCGCTCCGGTGACGCGTTCGCGGTCGTCGTCTTCTTCTTGGCGGCTGGCACCTGGCCATTGTCGCCCCGCCTGCCCCCTCTCTGTTGTCCCGCTCCGGCGTCCCGCTCTGTCGTCCCACTCCGTCGCCCCACTCCGCCGTCCCGCTCTGTCGTTGCTCCCCGCCGTCTTGCTCTGTCGTTCCTCCCCGCCGTCCCTTGCTTCCGTCCCTGCCTGCCGCACCTCGCTTCCGTCCCTCGCCGCCGTCCCCCTCTGTCGCCCCCCTCTGTCATCTGCGCTGCCGTGGCCGCGGCCTCGCGCTGCCACTCATCTCCCCCGCTCCCCGCACTGTCCCCGATCCCCCTGCTGTCCCCACTGCCATCCCTGCCGCCACTGCCCCCACTGCCCCGCGCCGACTCTCCCCTCCCCTCCCCTCACCGCCTCCCTCTTGCCGCTCCCGTTCGTCGTCTCCTTACATAGCGCCTGGGTGCCGTTCCTTACAGGGCACCTGGTTCCGGTTGCGTGCGTGGCGCCTATCGGTACGGCCGGACGCGAGAGGTGGGTATTTCACTAGTAAAACACCTGCTAACCTTCTCGTATGGGGAAGCACGCCAGACCGGCCGGGAAGAGCGCGCGCACGGCGCCGGGGAGCGCGGTGCGCGTCCGGCCGTTGCCGATCAGGAGCGCCGTGCGGCTGCGCCGCCCCGTCGACATCTGGCACAAACCGGCACTCAGCGCGGTGGCGGCGCTGGCGATCCCCGACTTCGCGTTGTTCGCCCTGGGCCGGCTGGATCTGATCCTGTACACCTCGGCCGGGGCGATGTGCGCCCTCTACGCGCACGGTCTGCCGTACGCAGCACGCGCCCGCACGCTGCTGTGGGTGGTGCTCGGCATGGTCGCCGGCCTCGGCGTCGCGCTGACCGCCGCCTCGCTGACCACCTCGACCGCGCTGCTCGTCGTCTTGGCCTCGCTGGTGGCCGCGGTCCACAAAATGGTCTGTGACGCCACGCGCATCGGCCCGCCGGGAAACCTCATCCTGACGTTCATCGCCGCGTCGGCATTCTTCGTGCCGCAGCACCTCGGCCAGGTGCCCCTGCACCTTGTGCTCGCGCTCGGCGCCGGGGGGCTCGCCTGGCTGGTCTGCATGGCGCCGGCGCTGATGCGGCCGCGGGGGCCGGAACGGATCGCCACCGCCCGCGCACTGGAGGCCGCTGCGGGGTTGCTGCGTACGGAACCTGACCCCGGCGGCGTGGAACCGGCCGGTGTGGCACAGGCCCGGCATGCCGCGGCGGCCGCCGTGAACGCCGCCTGGCACACGCTGTTCCTGGTCCCGGCGCACACACCGGCGCAGGCCGCGGCGCGAGCCGGGCTCGAACGACTGCTGGTGCGTGCCGAGTCGGCGCTCGGGCACGAACCCCGGTCCGCGGCGGCGGAAGCCGAGCGGCTCACCGGCTGGGCGCGTGAGCTGCGCAGCGGGCGGCCGTTGCCTGAGATCGCGCTCTCGGCCGCGGAGACCGAGGAGCTGGTGGGCGTCGCCGACGAGGCGCGGGAACCACGGCGGCCCGCGCCCGGTCGCCCCGGGGTGCTCGCCCGGCTCGCGCCCGGGTCACCACTGCTGCCCATAGGCGCACGGGTTGCCGCCGGGGGTGTGCTGGCGGGCTGGGCATCGATGGCCGTCGGCGTCGGCCATCCGTACTGGGCCGTGGTCACCGCGGCCTCGATCTACCAGGCCAACACCACGCTCTCCTGGCAGCGGGCGCTGCAACGCACGCTCGGCAACCTGCTCGGTCTGCTGCTCTACACCGCACTGCTGCCCCTGCTGCACGCCGGGCAGCTCGCGATGATCGTGCTGGCGCTGGCCTGCCAGCTCGGCGCGGAGGCCTGCATCACCCGTAACTACTGGCTCGGCTCGGTGTGGGTCACGCCGATGGCACTGCTGCTGACCGAATTCGGCAGTCGGCTGCCGGCGAGGACGCTGATCGCGGACCGCTGGATCGACACCGTGGTGGGCGCGGCGGTGGGCCTGGCCTGCTGCGTGCTCGTCACCAACCGGCGGGCCGCCGACCGTATCGAGGTGGCCCTGGAGCGGGTCACGGCTGCGGAGTCCGCCGCGTCGCGGCTCCTCACGACGGGGCCCACGCCCGGGGCGGACGACGCCCGGGAGGCCGGCTGGGCCCGTGACCGGCTGGCCGGTGGCCTGGTCGAGCTTCGCGAGGCGGTGGACGTGGCAGCCGGCGAGTGGTGGCAGCGCGCCCTTCCGGAGGAGCGGATCGCCGATGCCGAGCAGCAGGGCCACCGGGCATTGGCCGGTCTCGTACGGCGGCGCTCGGCACCGGTACCGGCCGCCTGACCCGTACGCCCGCCCGGCGCGGGTCAGGCGGCCTGCGGCAGGCACAATTAGGGGCGTACGGCTAGGGCATACGGCATGGCCGAGAGGAGTGTGCGGGTGACCGAGGACATCGTCGCGGGGGTGCTGCGCCAGTGGCAGCAGGTGCACCCCGGGCTGGACACCGGCCCGATGGCGGTGATCGGGCGGCTCAACCGCTGTTCCGCGCTGCTTCAGCAGGCGGCCGATGCGCCGCTGCGGAAGGCCGGGCTCACCCGTCCCGAGTTCGACATCCTCGGCACCTTGCGCCGGATGGACCGCGAGCTGACCCCCGGGCGGGTGGCGCGCGAGACCTTTGCGTCCGGTGCCGCGGTGACCAAACGCGTACGGCAGCTGGAAGAGCGTGGGCTGATCTCCCGCCGCCCCGACGACCGGGACCGCCGCGTCGCGCATCTCTCGCTCACCGACGAAGGACGCGAGACCATCGACCAGCTGCTGCCCGAACAGCTGCGGTACGAGGCGGCGCTGCTCGACGGCATCGGCGATCAGCGGCAGGAGGAACTCTCCGAGGCGCTAGGCGAGTTGCTGGTGGTGCTGGAGGGACGGCTCGGCAGCCTGATGGAGTGAGGAAGGCGCCCGTGGGTGGGCGGTGCCCCCCGGGCGCCCCAGGTGCCCCAGGTGCCCCCAGTAGGCGTAGTGGGGCCAAGGCCCCAACGGGGCGGCGGCGAACCCGGCGGGGCTCGACCTGGCCAAGAGGCCCACCTGGCCAAGAGGCAACCTCGCCAGAGGGCGAAACCGACTAGGGGCGGCGAACCGGGGTGGCGAGGGTTGCCCTGGTGAGGATGGACCCGGGGTGGGGTCGGGGCCGCGGCGGCCGACGGGCAGCCAGCAGACCGTCAGACGCCCGGGGCCCGCGCCCCGTCCGCCACCCGGTCGGCCACCCCGGTACGACCGGCCGGACCCTCGCCCCGTCCGCCACCCGGGCCGGCCACCCCGACCCGGCCGACCGGACCCTCGCCCCCCCTTCCTCAGCCCCTCCTCAGCCCGTCCGCCGCGCCGAGTCGGCGCGCCCGTTCCGCGTCAGGCTCGCCGTCACGGCTCCAGTCGTGCGATCCGGCCCCGCTCGCCGGCGGCCCAACATCCCAGGTCAGGGGCGCAGTCGACGGTGTCGTACGAACCGTTGTCGAAGGTGTGCCAGGTGCGGCCCGCGTCGAGTGTCAGATCGCTGCCGGACGGGCCGACCGCCACGGCGAGGCGCCGGGAATGCGGGAGCCAGGCGGCGCCGGAGCGATAGGCCTTCGGGGGTTCGGCGGCCGGTGTCCAGGTGGCGCCGGCGTCATTGCTGACCGCGGCGGCATGGGGCGAGGGCTGGTCGGGGCGGAAATCGCCGCCGACCGCGAGGGCGTGGGTGCGGTCGCGGAAGGCGAGCGCGAAGACGCCACGGGCCGGGTCGCCCGCCGGGATGGGGGTGTCGGTGACCGACCAGGTACGGCCGCGGTCGGCGGTGTGCAGGACGCGGGCGGTGGCCGCCCCGCCGGTCGCGATCCAGGCATCACGGCTGCCCGCCGACACCAGACACTGACCGCTGGCGGCGAACGCGGCTTCGCCCTTCTGGGCCGACGGCATGCCGTCCGACGGCAGTACGCGCCAACTGCGGCCCCCGTCCGCGGTGGACAGGATGCGGTACCTGCCGTCGACGGGATCGCTGAGTGCGATGCCGTGCCGCCGGTCGAAGAACGTCAGGCAGTCGTAGAACGCACGAGGGTCGGTGTTGCGGAAGCTTTCGGTCCAGGTGGCACCGGCATCGTCGGTGCGGAAGACGCGTGAGGCCTCGCCCTCGCCGATCGCGAGGACGACCGCGCGGCGTGCATCAAGCGCTTCGATGTCGCGGAACTCCAGCTCCCCGGCGCCGGGCGGGGAGATGTCCCTCCAGTGCTTGCCGCCGTCGTGGGTGCGCAGCACGGTGCCCGCCGTGCCGGCGACCCAGGCCGTCGTGCGGCTGACGGCCGCCAGACCCCGGAAACGGGCGGTGCTGCCGCTGTCCTTGAGCCGCCAGCCGGCGTGCGGGGTGGTGAGCGACGCCGCCGAGACCGGCTCGCCGGCCGAAGCCGGTGCCGCCGCGTACGAACGCGCCTCCCTGGTTCCGTACGACCGCACATACCTGCTTCCGTACGAACCCGCGTCCCCGGTTCCATGCGGATTCTCGTACGTGGTTTCCGGCGGATTCCCGTACGTGGTTCCGTGCGCACTCGCGTATGTGGGTCCGTACGTGTCGGTGTCCGTCGGCCGGGCGGCGGACGCCGGGCCGGATGCCATCGTGGCGAGCGCCGCCGCGCCGGCCGTTACGGCCGCCCAGCGCCGGGCTTTCCGTGTGCGCCGCGCCCGCCTCGTGTCCCTGTCCGAGCTCTCCCACAACAAGCGTCCCGTGCGCCGCATTCGCCCCACCCCGCTCTGGTTTTGGGCTGGAAGCTAGCCCAGCCCGCCCGCGCCGTCCAGACCGCCCCTCGCTCGCGGTCGAGCGCAGCCGCCCCCAGCCGACCGTCCCCGCCCGCGGCAACAGCCCGAGCCACCGGCAGCCGACGGGGTCGCGATTACGGCGCACCGCCAACGCACCACCAACGCGCTGTCAAGGCCCCGCCGACACGCCACCGACGCGCCCACACGCCCCCGCGCCGACGCGCCTGACGGCCCCGAAGCACCTGACGGTCCATCACTTCACGCCCTTGAGGCCCGGTCACCCGCTCCGGGCGCACAGCAAAGAGGGCATATGCGTACATTCAAAGGTCCGTGACGCAGGTCACGCAGGAATCCAATGCACCTGGTGGGATGCCCTACGCGTCCTAGTGGTCAAAGACCCAACGATCCGCACCGAATGCAAGGGAGCCGGCGATGTCCAGCGTCATCGATCAAGCCGTTCAGGCCCGTCTCATCGCGACCGCTCCCCGGTCACAGGTGATTCCGGCGAGCCTGCGTTACGACCGCGCCGATCCGTTCGCGGTGCATTTGGTCTTTCCGCCCGCCGCGTCGCTGGACGGCGCGGAGGTGACGTGGACGTTCGGGCGGGACCTGCTGGAGGAGGGCCTGAGCGAGCCGGCCGGGGCGGGCGATGTGCAGATCTGGCCGTACGACTCCGATGACGTGGTGGTGGAGTTCCACGCCGTCAGCGGCATGGCGGTGGTGCAGTTCGACGTACACGAGCTGCGGGCCTTCCTGACCCGGTCCTACCAACTCGTCGCCAAGGGCGACGAGGCGGGACACCTGGATGTCGAGGCCGATCTCGTCGCCCTGTTGCGCGAGGCGTAGGACTCGCCCCTGAAGGCAAAGACAAAGGCGGAGTCGAAAGCGAAGGCGCAGGCGCAGGCGAAAGCGAAGATGCGGGCGCCGGCGGCGAAGAGGCGCTCCATCGAGGCCGTCGCACATACGAGTTCGGCGCGCACTCCCCTCAAGCCCGCTCCGCCGCCGATACCGGGCGATCCCCGGCGGATGAAGACGGCGCCTCCCCTCCTCCCGACGAGGGCGACACCTCCCCTTCTCCGGACGAACGCGGCACTCCGCCCCCTCCGGACGAACGCGGCACCCCGCCCCCTCCGGACGCAGGTGCCGCATCCACCCCGCGGCCGGAGGACGTCGGCCCTTCCGCGGCCCGCTCCGCCCCGAAGAGGTTCGCCAGATGCAGATCCAGCAGCCGTAGCGCGGTGCTGGGGTCGTGCACACCCAGCAGGACGTAGGTGGCGAGGCCGTCGGCCGTGCTGATCAGCAGCATCGCCTCGTCCTCGGTGGCGCGTTCCGGTGGCAGCTCACCGCGGTCCGCGGCCAGCCGCAGTTGGTCGGCGAAGAAGGCACGGAGCTGAGGGATGCCGCTCTCGGCCTCGGCGCGCAGGGCCTCGTCATGGATGGCGCGGGCGAAGTAGGCGGCACCGACCAGCAGCCCGATGCGACTCTTGTCGTCCAGCGGCAGCATGCCCGACAGACAGGCCCGCAGCACCTGGCGGGGCGTCGGCTCCTCGGTCAGCGACTCGATGCGGGCGCGAATCCGGTCCGCGGCGAGCCGGTTGATGTGCTGGAGGGCGAAGACGAGCATCTCGTCCTTGGTGCGGAAGTAGTGCTGGAGCCGCCCGAGCGAGATACCGGCCTCCGCGGCGACATCGCGCAGGCTCGCGCCGTCCAGCCCGCGGGTACTCGCGATCCGCCACAGCGCCTCGGAGATCTCCTGGCGCCTGGCTTCGTGGTCCACCTTCTTGGGCACGGATGACCTCCCTCATACAGTGCGCGGTCCCTCGCACGTGGCTCCGGCTCGGGAGACCCGGCCCGCTTTTACAAGTCGCTTGTACCGTTATAACGTATCGCCACTCAATACGCTTGACTTGGAAACCGGTGACCCCTCATGCCCGAGCCTGCCGCCCCACTGCTGCGCCCGCCCCGCCACCGTGTCGATCCCCGGGCCCGTCGCTGGTGGACGGTCCAGGCACTGCTGACGCTCAGCGGTCCGATGCTGCTCACCGCACTGACCATGGCGGTCCTGTCCCTCCTCTTCTTCCCGGGCGCACTGCCGTGGCTGGGCCCGCTCCTGCTGGTCGTGCTCGTCCTGCCGGCCGTGGGCTACCTCGCGGTCATGCCGCGGTGGCGGTACGCGGTGCACGCCTGGGAGCTGGGCGAGCGGGCGGTCTACGCGGCCGGCGGCTGGTTCTGGCAGAAGCGGCGGATCGCACCGCTGACCCGGGTGCAGACGGTGGACACGGTGCGCGGCCCGCTTCAACGGCGGTACGGGCTCGCGACGGTGACCGTCACCACCGCCTCGACCGCGGGCGACATCAAGATCGCGGGGCTGTCCGACGCGGACGCCGAGGAACTGTCCCGGCGGATCGGCGAGGCGGCGCAGGACGTACCGGGTGATGCCGCATGAGCGCGCCCCTGGAACCCGAGGTCCCGGGCACGGCCCACGACGCACCCGGAGTGGACCGCACCGTACGCGGCACACACCCCGGCATACCCGGCCCACTTCCGGAGGTATCCGGCATACCCGGCGCACACCCCGATACCCCCGGGACGCCCAGCGCGCACCCCGACGCATCCGCCACACCCAGCACACACCCCGCCACCCCCTCCGTCACGGCCCAGTGGCGGCGGCTGGATCCGCGCACCCTTCTGGTGCACTGCGGCTGGATGGCCGCACCGCTCGGTTCGCTGGCGCTGACGGCGCTGGCCACCGGGGGCCGGATCACCACCGGGGCCTGGTTCACGCTCGCCGCCATCGCCGCCTCGTTCGCCGTCGTCACCACGATCGGCCTGATCCGCTGGGCCCGTACGGAGTTCCGTGTCGCCCTCCCCCGGAGTGCGGACGGCACGGGAGAGGGTTCCGTCGACGGAAGCCACGGACACCCGGCCCTCACCCTCGACGTACGCAGCGGGCTGCTGACCCGGCGGCTGCGCAGTGTGCCGCTGCACCGCATCCGCACCGTCGATCTGACGGCGTCACCGCTGCACCGGCTGCTGGGTGTCACCGTGCTGCGGGCCGGTACGGCGGGCTCGGGGGACGGCCGCAGCGAGCTGTCGCTGGAGGCGCTCGCCGTTCCGGAGGCGGAACGGCTGCGTGCGGAACTGCTCGCGTACGCGGATGCCGAGGCGGTCGCGAACGACCCCGTGGTGGCCCGTATCAGCTGGCGCTGGCTGCGGTATGCGCCGCTCACCTTCTGGGTCGTCGGCGGGGTGTTCGTGGTGGCCGGTTCGGCCTACCGGGTCCTGGACGGCATCGGCATCGAGGCCTGGAAACTCGGCTTCGTCCAGCGGGCGTTCACCGAATTCGGTGCGAGCGCGCTCTGGCTGACGGTTCCGGTCGCGCTGCTCGTCGTCCTCGCCCTCGGCTCGGTCGGCGCCCTCGCCCTGTACATCGAGAACTGGTGGAACTACTGCCTGGAGTGGACCGACGCGCGCACTCTGCGGGTGCGCCGCGGCCTGTTCACCACCCGCTCGGTCACCATCGAACGGGCCCGGCTGCGCGGAGTGTTGCTGCGCGAACCGCTGCTGCTGCGAGCCGGTGGCGGGGCCCTGGTACGGGCCGTAGCGGGAGGCCTGGGCAACCACGAGGAGAACCGCAAGCGCAGCGGGCTGCTGCCGCCGGCGCCCCGTCCGGAGGCGCTGCGGGTGGCGGGCGGCGCCCTGCGGTCACCCTTCCCGGGAAGCACGTCGCCGGCAGCGCTGGCAGCGCACCCCCGCGTCGCCCTTCGCCGGCGCCGGGTGCGCGGGCTGCTGTGGGCGGTGCTGCCCGGCACCGCCGTCCTCGCCGCTCTCGGCGCCGCGTTCACCCCCGTACTGCTGCACTGCGCCTGGATCTACGCGGTGGTCAGCACGGCGGTCGTGCTGTGGCTGGCCCGGGACGCGTACCGCAATCTGGGGCACGGCGTGGACGGCCCGTATCTGGTCGCCCGCTCGGGCACCTTCAGCCGCGACACCCTCGCCCTCCAGCGCGAGGCCATCGCGGCCTGGACGTTCTCCACTTCGCCGTTCAGCCGCCGGGCCGGTCTGGTCACGCTCACCGCGGCGGTCGCGGCGGGCGAGGACGGCTATCGCCTCCCTGACCTCGCGGCCGCCGAGGCCCCGCGCTTCGCCGCGGCGGCGGCCCCGGGGATCCTGGAGGAGTTCCTGACGCACCCCGGGACATCGGCACATCTGCCGGAGCAGCGACTGCCGTAGCGGCGGGGGAACTGCACGTGAGGGATGCGTCCTTACTGTTGGCCGGCTGACAACCGTTCCGGTGGGGACGCCCCGCTCACGGCGTGCGGCGGACCGCCGGACAACGCCGCGGCAACATGAGATACATCACACACATGTCGCGTGCACGGCGAGCGCGGGCACACCGTCCTACTGGACGAGCCATTGCCCATGACCCGGCAGCCGTGAGGGAGCAGCGCGATGAACCCAGTCATCGACCAAGCCGTCCAGGTCCGCCTCATCGCCACCACCTTCGGCCCGCATGCAGTGCCGGCGGTGCTGCACTATCAGCCCGCCGATCCGCTGGCGGTACGGATGTTCTTCCCACCGGAGATCTCGCTGGACGGCTCCGCCGTGGACTGGGCGTTCGCCCGCGAGCTGCTCGACGAGGGGCTGCGGGCGCCTGCTGGGCGGGGCGATGTGCGGGTGCGTCCGTCCGGCCCGGACCGCACGGTGATGGAGTTCCACGCCGAGGAGGGCATCGCCATGGTCCAGTTGAAGACCGCGGATGTCCGGCTGTTCCTCGCCCGTTCCTACGAGGCCGTGCCCGCGGGCGGCGAGCTGGCGCACCTCGGCATGGAGCGCGGCCTCGCGGAGCTGTTCGGCGCGGCGTGAGGCGGAGCATGAGGCACGGCATGGGACACGGCGGGAGGCCGAGCGTGGGGCACGCCATGGAGCAGGGCGAGGTGTTCACGGCGTAGGGCCGGGGGGAGGAGACCGTCGTCCCCGGGGTGTCCGACACGGCCCGGCCAAGCCCGCGAAAACCGGAAAGCCCCGCCCCGCCCGCGGTCGAGCAGGCGGACGGCGGGGCTTCCCGGTCATCCCTCAGCGCTTCGGGAACCCGAACCCGTAACCCTGCTGCTGCAACCACGGCAGCAGCCCGTCCAGCGCATCGACGGTCCGGGAGCGGTCACCCCCGCCGTCGTGGAACAGGATCGTGGGCCCTTTGGGGAGTTCGCCGCGCACCGTTGCCTTGATGCGCTCGACGGTGCCGCCCTCGAAGTCCTTGCTGTCGACGTTCCAGCCCAGCGGGCGCATACCCTGCTTCGCGGCCAGCTGCCGGCTGTAGGGCGTGAAGGCGCCGCCAGGGGCGCGGTAGTACTCGACCTGCGCGCCGCCCGCCGCGTCCTCGATCATCTTCTGCGCGTCGAGTATCTGCTGCGACTGGTAGCTCTCCGGCTGGTGATCCATGCCGGTGTTGTGGCTGATGGTGTGGTCACAGAGCTTGTGCCCGGCGGCCACCACCTTCTTGACCAGGTCCGGGTGCGCCTCGGCCTGCGGGCCGATCATGCAGAAGACCGCTTTGACGTTGTACTTCTTCAGCACGTCGAGCACCTTCGGGGTCCAGACCGGGTCCGGGCCGTCGTCGATGGTGATGTTCAGGCTGCGGCCGGGGCGGTCCGAGGCGTGCACGATGGAGGAATCGACCGGTGCGACGGGGGCCGCCCGCTTGGCCTTGGCCCCGACGCCTTCCGCCTCGGCCTGGGAGGCCGATCCGAAGTTGCCGAACGCGAGCGTCCCCGCAACCGCGAGTGAGACCACTGCCGCCGCAGCCACCCCGATGATGCCGCTCTGCATGCCGAAGCGCCGTGCCATCCCGATCCCGTCCCTCATACCGTGCTCGTGTGCGTACCGACGGCGGTGGGTGTGTGTGCCACGCACCGCCTTGCACCACGTGAGATGCAGCAGAGTTCGGGCAGGCTGCTCCTGTTACCGATCCATCATGAAACTTATTGATACTGGACCCATGCCACGTGTACTTCTGATCGAGGACGACGCCGCCGTACGGGACGGAGTGTCCCTGGCCCTACGGCGGCGCGGCCACGAAGTGGCCGCAGCGGCCAGCGGCGAGGAGGGTCTCGATGTCCTGCCGGGCTTCCGCCCGGACATCGTGCTGCTGGATCTGATGCTCCCGGGCAAGGACGGCTTCGAGGTCTGCCGGCTGATCCGCGCCGATCGGCAGCTGCCGATCATCATGCTCACCGCCCGTGGCGACGACCTCGATGTGGTGCTCGGACTGGAGGCCGGGGCCGACGACTACATCGTCAAGCCGGCCCGCGGTGAGGTCCTCGAAGCACGCATCCGTGCGGTGCTGCGCCGTACCGCGCCGCCGGCCGATGGCGCCCCGGCCGTCGCCGAGCGGGGCCCGTCCCCGGTCGAGACCTACGGCGAACTGGCCATAGACCGCGCCGGTCTGGTCGTCGGCAAGGGCGGCAAGGACCTGGCGCTGGCCCCCTCGGAGATGAAACTGCTGCTGTTCCTGTCCGCCACCCCGGGGCAGGTCTTCAGCCGCCAGCAGCTGCTGGAGCACGTGTGGGAGCACAGCTACCACGGTGATGCGCGGCTGGTCGACGCCTGCGTCATGCGGCTGCGGACGAAGATAGAGGACACCCCGCGCAGCCCCCGTTACGTCCAGACCGTGCGCGGCTTCGGCTACCGCTTCGGACCCCTGTGAAGCGCCCCCGCCGCTGGGCGGACCTCCCCCGTCTCCGGCACGGGAACCCCCAGCTGCTGCGTGGACTGCGGGCCCGGCTCGTCGTGGGATTCCTGGTGGTGGCCGCGGTCAGTGCGCTGACCACCGCGCTGCTGACCTACCAGGAGGCCCGTAACGCCATCCTCCAGAGCGCCCAGGACACCGCCGTCAACGATCTGCGGGCGCAGGTCAATTCGCTGGCACCCGAGCTCCCGGTGCCACCGTCGCAGGCCGACCTGGACTCCCTCCGCGTCCAGCTGGAGCGCTCCGGAAAGGCTCGGGACTGGGGCATTTCGGTGCATTACCGCGGCATGCGGGACAGCGGCGCGGGAAGCCTGCGGAGCGATATCGTGATGCCTGACGACCTCAAGAGGTCGGTGGAGAAGCGCCATGTACCGGTCTTCCAACGCGTGGAGCGCGACGGGGACCCCTATCTGCTGATCGGGATGCCGGTGCGGCAGACCGACGGCCATGCCTCCCCGCTCTCCGTCTATGCCCAACTCCCGCTGTACGACGAGGAGACCAATGTCGAGGCCCTGGTGACCGCCGCCCAGCGGGGCGCGCTGCCGGTGCTGGTGCTGACCGTGATCCCGGCGCTGCTCGCCGCGCGCGGTGTGCTCCGGCCCGTCCGGGGGCTGCGGCAGGCCGCCGGGCGGATAGCCGAGGGCAAGCTGGACACCCGGCTGGAGGTCAAGGGCGCCGATGAACTCGCTGATCTGTCCCAGACGTTCAACGACATGGCGGCACGGCTGGAGGAGAGCATGGCCGAGCTGCGCCGGCTGGAGTCCAACGCCCGGCGGTTCGCGGCCGATGTCTCCCACGAGCTGCGGACGCCGCTCGCGGCGATGTCCGCGGTCACCGATGTGCTCGACGAGGACGCCGACTCCCTCGACCCCGACACCGCCTCCGCGGTCCGGCTGATCAGCCAGGAGACCGGGAAGCTGGCGCGGATGGTGGAGGACCTGATGGAGGTGTCACGGTTCGACGCGGGGGCCGCGGCGCTGCATCTGGACGAGGTGGACGTCGCCGAGACCATCCGCAAGACCCTTCAGGCCAGGGCCTGGCAGAAGCGGGTGTCGGCGGACCTGCCGGCGAACGTACGGGCCGGGCTCGACCCACGGCGGCTCGATGTGGTGGTCGCCAACCTGGTCGGCAACGCCCTGCACCACGGCGGCGAGCCGGTCCGGGTACGGCTGCACGCCCCCGAGCCGGGCGCGGACCGGCTGCTGATCGAGATCTCCGACAGCGGCCCCGGCATCGACCCCGAGGTCCTGCCGCATGTCTTCGACCGCTTCTACAAGGCGGACTCCGCCCGCGCCCGCTCGGAGGGCAGCGGCCTGGGGCTGGCCATCGCCCAGGAGAACGTACGGTTGCACGGCGGCTCCATGCGCGCCGCCAACGCCCCCGGGGGCGGCGCGGTGTTCACGGTGGATCTGCCGCTGCGCCACGAGGAGGCGGGCGAGCCGACGGCCGTCGGGGACTCCGGCCCGCCGGACGACGTCTGGGCGGCCGGGGAACGGACCCCGGACGACGACGGGGGTGCAGGGGCCCGTACCGCGGACGACGACCGGGCCGCCGGGGAGCGGACCGCGGACGACGACCGGGGCGGCGCACTCCCCGAAGCCGGGAAGGAGACCCACGCATGAGCGCCACGAACGCCCGGAACGCGCTGAACGCCCTCCGTGCGACGCGGGCCCGGCGGCGGGCGCTGACCGGGGCGTTCACCGCTGGGCTGGCCTGTGTCCTCACCGGAACCCTGGCCGGTGTGCTGGCCGGCTGCGGTATCGCGCCGACCGATGTCATCGACGCCGGCGAGCCCGCCACCGGCGTGAAGTCGCCGGGCCAGCCCGAGGCCGAGGTCCAGCTGTTCTTCTACGGACCGTCCGGGCTGCGCTCCGCGACCCGGCGGGCGAAGACACCGGCCGATCCGGAGCAGGCCCTTGAGATCCTGCTGAAGGGACCGAATCACGCCGAGCGGATGCGCGGCCTGTCCAGCGTGCTGTCGAAGTTCCCCGGACCGCTGACCGCCGCCACCCGTACGGGCAGCGTCGAGATCACCCTGCCGATCAACGCCAAGGGGCTGGACTCCGCCTCGCTGAACCAGCTGGTGTGCACCGCGGCCAACGCGCAGGTGCCCGGGAACAGGCCGCCGGAAGAGGTCACGGTGACGCTCGCGGGCGACTCCGCCCGTATCGGGCCCATGGTGTGCGGCGGCAACAACGCGTTCCCCGTCGTCGAGCCGAGCCCGACCCGCACCGCCTCGCCCGCCCCGACCCGGACCGCCACGGGCGGGACCGACGCGGGCCCGACGGACGTGGAACCGGGCCCGACGGGCTGACCGGCCGCCCCCACGGGCCCGCCCGGCGTTATCGTGAAGACGGGCATCCGCCCGCCCCGCACCGCGTCCGGAAGAGGAACGGCCGACCAGCCCCGGAAACCTCGGGAGACTCACGCGATGACCGAGCGCAAACCCCCCGGTGTCAGCTTCGAGACCTGGATCGACAAACAGATCCGCGAGGCGACGGAGCGCGGCGAATTCGCCCACCTCTCCGGTGCCGGCAAGCCGCTCCCCCATCTCGACCAGCCATATGACGAGATGTGGTGGATCAAGGACAAGATGAGCCGGGAGAATCTCTCCTGTCTGCCACCGAGCCTCGTACTGCGCAAGGAGGCCGAGGACGCCCTGGAGGCGGCGGTCCAGGCTCCCACCGAGGCCGCGCTGCGCCGCATCCTGACCGCGGTCAACGAGCGGATCGACGCGGCGCTCCGTACGCCGCTCGAAGGCCCGCCGCTGCATCTCGCACCGTTCGACATCGACGAGGTGGCCGGTAAGTGGCGCCAGGAGCACGGGAGTTGAAGCGCGGACGCGGTCCGGGCCGGCCCGTCGGCGACCAGGCGCACCGCTCCACACCCAGCGCCCGGCCCCGCCGTCGTCACCGCCCGGCGGGCCCCATCCGTACGCGCAGGAAGCGCGGCCGGTAGAGCTCCACATCGCCGTTGACCCGGGGGTCGGCCGGGACGCCGGGCGGGCCGAGCCAATTGACGTCGTAGCTGAGCAGAAACTCCCCGTTTGCCGTGAATTCCGGGTGTATCTGGGGGTTGTAGACGGCGACATGCTGCGGGTCGGGGGCCGGCGGGCGGGGCGGGGTGAGGCGGCCGTTCGGCCCGTGCCAGGGGCCGAACGGTGAACAGGACCAGTAGCTGGTGAGCGCCCGCATCCCCGCCGCGCCGTCTCCCCCGGTGTCCATGGTGATCAGCACCCAGGCCGGACCGTCGCGCACGACGCTGAAGGCGCTGCCGACGCCGCGCCGGCCGCCGGCCCGCAGCACCGGTCCGGCCCGCCCGGCCTGCCGCCGCCAGTGGGCGCCGTCCCGGAACCGCCAGCTGCCGCGGTCCGCGAGCCGCCCGGCCGGGACCCGCGCGAGAAAGGCGCTGGAGGCGGGTGACGAGGGCGGGTCATCGCTGCCGAAGACGTAGGTCCAGCCGCCGTCGCGGACCGCCGCCGCCCCGTAGAGGACGCGTCGACCCGGGTCCGCGACGGAGGCCGGGCCGACGGTCTCCGTGATGCCTTCGAGGCGCAGCGCGGGGAGCGACAGCGTGGCGACCTCAGTGGCGTGCGGCACGCCGAAGATCCACGGTCCGGTTCCGGGCGCGCGGTGCCACAGCAGCACCCGGACGACCTTCTCGGGTGCGCCGGGCGTACGGGGCTCCACGCTCGCGCGGACCGGCCAGCGCCAGCCACCACCGGGCGGGTCGGGGAAGAACGGTCCAGGTGCTCCCGCGGCGGGGCCGCCGGTCAGGGTGCGCTCCAGCCGGCCCGAACGGGACATCACCACGGCGGAGTTGTGCCGCAGCAGCGGGACACCGGTGTCGGCGGTGCGCCAACGGTGCTTCTGCCCCTGCGGGTTGGGCGGCGGCTGGATCCGGTCGAGGAAGGTGTCGGAGAAGAGCCAGAGGGTGCGGCCGTCGGGAAGGCGCACCGAGTGGGTGCCGTCGCCGCCGGTCCAGTCGTCCATACGGGCGTTGTCATCGCCATAACGAGCGAATTCCGCGGTATGCCAGGAATCTACGGACCAGGAGGCGATCCGGCGCCCCGCGCAGTCCGCGGCCCGGCCGGAGGGAGCTGCCCGCGGCAGCCCCCACAGGGGCGCGACGCCGAGAAGCAGGGCGGCGACGGCCGCGGTGCGGATCATCGGCCCCTTGGACATGGCGCTCCTCGGTCGGTGCCGCGCCACCGTACTGAACCGCCGCCGCGTGTCCCGGGGCGGCGCGTCCGGTACGGAAAAAGATGACTCCGTGCCATACGGACGACCCGCCCCACCTGCCCCTTCCGACGCATAAATATGAAGATCCATGGGAGGTCAACGAGTGCAACGTCACAGCTGGAGCCCCTGCTCCAGCTAACGGTCGTTCGCCTAGCCTGCTGCCATGACCGCCGAGTCCCCCGAACTCCCCCTGGCCGCCGCCTTCCCCGATGCCGATCGAGAGCAGTGGCAGCGCCTCGTCGAAGGCGTGCTGCGCAAATCGGGCGTCACCGAGGCGACGGGCACCGCCGCCGAGGACGCGCTCGCCACCGATCTCCAGGACGGCATCCGCATCCGCCCGCTCTACACCGCCGAGGACGGCACGGCCTCCCTGGGCCATCCGGGCTTCCCGCCGTTCGTACGGGCCGGCCGGCCCGAGGGCACCTCCGTCGCCGGGTGGGACGTACGCCAGCGCCATGTCCACACCGATCCGCGGCGCGCCAATGAATCGGTGCTGGCCGATCTGGAGAACGGCGTCACCTCGGTCTGGCTGACCGTCGGCGACGGCGGGGTGCCGGTGGAGGGTCTGGAGCAGACGCTCGACGGCGTCTATCTGGACCTGGCCGCGGTGGTACTGGACGCGGGCGCCGATTTCGCGCCCGCCGCCGAGGAGTTGCTGCGGCTGTACACCGCGTCCGGCGCACCGCTGAGCGAGGCGGCCGGATGCCTGGGCGCCGACCCGCTCGGCCTGCTGGCCCGTACGGGCGACGACGCCAAGCTGCGCCTTCAGCTGGAGTCGGCCGCCCGGCTGGCCGCCCGCTGCACCGCCGAGGCGCCCGGCATCCGGGCGCTGGCCGTCGACGCGCTGCCGTACCACGAGGCGGGCGGCTCGGCCGCCGAGGAGCTGGGCATCTCGCTGGCCACCGGCGTCGCCTATCTGCGGCAGCTGACGGCAGCCGGCATCGGTGTCGACGACGCCTGCCGGCAGCTGGAGTTCCGCTATGCCGCCTCCGCCGACCAGTTCCTGACGATCGCCAAGCTGCGCGCGGCCCGCCGGCTGTGGGCCCGGGTCGCCGAGGTCTGCGGGGCCTCGCCCGCCGCGTCGGCGCAGCGCCAGCACGCCGTCACGTCCACGGTCATGATGACCCGTCGGGACCCGTGGGTGAACATGCTGCGCACCACGGTCGCCGGGCTGTCCGCGGGCGTGGGCGGCGCGGATGCGGTGACGGTGCTGCCGTTCGACGCCGCGCTGGGCGTGCCCGACGCGTTCGCCCGCCGGATCGCCCGCAACACCCAGTCCGTGCTGCTGGAGGAGTCGCACCTGTCGAAGGTGATCGACCCGGCGGGCGGCTCCTGGTACGTGGAGAGCCTCACCGACGAACTGGCCCGTGCGGCCTGGGCCTGGTTCCAGGAGATCGAGGGCGCGGGCGGCCAGGCCGCCGCGCTGCGCTCCGGCATGATCGCCGGCCGGCTGGCCCGCACCTGGGAGCGCCGCACCGAAGACCTCGCCCGCCGCCGTGAACCGATCACCGGTGTCAGCGAGTTCCCCCATCTCGCCGAGCCGCCGGTACACCGCGAGCCGACACCCACGCCGATCGGCGGCGGGCTGCCGCGGGTGCGCAGGGACGACGCGTACGAGCGGCTGCGGTCGCGCTCCGATGACCACCTGGCGGCGAGCGGGGCCCGGCCGAAGGTCTTTCTGGCCGCGCTGGGCCCGGTGGCGGCCCACACCGCGCGGGTGGCGTTCGCCGCCAATCTGTTCCAGGCGGGCGGCATCGAGACGGTCGCGGAGCCCGCGCCGGTGGATGCGGAGTCGGTGGCCGAGGCGTTCGCCCGCAGTGGCGCGCGGATCGCCTGCCTGTGTTCGAGCGATGCGGTGTACGGCGAGCAGGCGGCGGCCGTGGCGGCCGCGCTGAAGTCGGCGGGGGCGCTGCGGGTGCATCTGGCCGGCAAGCCGGGTGAGCGCCGGGAGGAATGGGTAGCGGCCGGTGTGGACTCCTTTGTCTTCGCGGGCTGCGACGCGGTCGAGGTGCTGTCCTCGGCCCTGGATGTCATGGAGGTGGCGTGATGAACGACACGACACAGCAAGCGGGCGCCATCCCGGACTTCAGCACGGTCGAGCTGGGCGCCCCGGTCACCGCGGACGCCGCCGGTGACACCGGGGAGTGGGCCGCGGCCGTGGCGCAGTCCACCGGCAAGGGCGTGGCGGACCTGACGTGGGAGACGCCGGAGGGCATCGACGTCAAGCCGCTGTACACCGACGAGGATCTCGACGGTCTGGACTTCCTGGGGACGTACCCGGGGATCACGCCGTATCTGCGCGGCCCGTACCCGACGATGTACGTCAACCAGCCCTGGACGATCCGGCAGTACGCCGGGTTCTCCACCGCCGAGGAGTCCAACGCCTTCTACCGGCGCAATCTCGCGGCCGGCCAGAAGGGCCTGTCGGTCGCCTTCGACCTGCCCACGCACCGCGGCTACGACAGCGACCACCCGCGGGTGACCGGCGATGTCGGCATGGCGGGCGTCGCGATCGACTCCATCTATGACATGCGGCAGCTCTTCGAGGGCATCCCGCTGGACAAGATGACCGTGTCGATGACGATGAACGGCGCGGTGCTTCCGGTGCTGGCGCTGTACATCGTGGCCGCGGAGGAACAGGGCGTAGCGCCCGAGAAGCTGGCCGGGACCATCCAGAACGACATCCTCAAGGAGTTCATGGTCCGCAACACCTACATCTATCCCCCGCAGCCCTCGATGCGGATCATCTCCGACATCTTCGCGTACACCTCGCAGAAGATGCCGCGCTACAACTCCATCTCCATCTCCGGCTACCACATACAAGAGGCGGGCGCGACGGCCGACCTGGAGCTGGCGTACACCCTCGCGGACGGGGTGGAGTACCTGCGTGCGGGCATGGCGGCGGGCATGGACGTGGACTCCTTCGCGCCGCGGCTGTCGTTCTTCTGGGCGATCGGCATGAACTTCTTCATGGAGATCGCCAAGCTGCGGGCGGCCCGGCTGCTGTGGGCGCGGCTGGTCCAGCGCTTCGACCCGAAGAACCCCAAGTCCCTCTCGCTGCGCACCCATTCGCAGACCTCGGGCTGGTCGCTGACCGCGCAGGACGTGTTCAACAACGTCACGCGGACGTGTGTGGAGGCGATGGCGGCGACGCAGGGCCACACCCAGTCCCTGCACACGAACGCGCTCGACGAGGCCCTCGCCCTGCCCACCGACTTCTCCGCCCGGATCGCCCGTAACACCCAGCTCTTCCTCCAGCAGGAGTCGGGCACCTGCCGGGTCATCGACCCGTGGGGCGGCAGCGCCTACGTCGAGAAGCTCACCCACGATCTGGCGCAGCGGGCCTGGCAGCACATCGAAGAGGTCGAGGCGGCCGGCGGGATGGCCAAGGCCATCGACGCGGGCATCCCCAAGCTGCGTGTCGAGGAGGCGGCGGCGCGTACTCAGGCACGGATCGACTCGGGGCGGCAGGCGCTGATCGGCGTCAACAAGTACCGGGTGGAGACCGATGAGGAGATCGACGTCCTCAAGGTCGACAACTCGTCGGTGCGCGCCCAGCAGATCGAGAAGCTCAAGCGGCTGCGGGCCGAGCGCGACGAGGACGCCTGCCGGACGGCGCTGGAGGCGCTGACGGCGGCGGCGAAGTCCGGTCCCGGCGAGGGTCTGGAGGGCAATCTGCTGGCGCTGGCGGTGGATGCGGCCCGTGCCATGGCGACGGTCGGCGAGATCTCGGACGCCCTGGAGTCGGTCTACGGGCGGCACTCCGGCCAGATCCGTACGATCTCCGGTGTGTACCGAGACGAAGCGGGCCCCTCCTCCGGTGTCGAGCGCACCCGGGCGCTGGTGGCCGAGTTCGAGCGCGCCGAGGGGCGCCGGCCGCGCATCCTGGTGGCCAAGATGGGCCAGGACGGCCATGACCGCGGCCAGAAGGTGATCGCCACGGCCTTCGCCGACCTGGGCTTCGACGTCGATGTCGGCCCGCTGTTCCAGACCCCGGCCGAGGTGGCACGCCAGGCGGTGGAGGCGGACGTCCACATCGTCGGGGTGTCCTCGCTGGCGGCCGGGCATCTGACGCTGGTGCCCGCGCTCAAGGAGGCGCTGGCCGCGGAGGAGCGGGAGGACATCACCATCGTGGTGGGCGGGGTGATCCCGCCGCAGGACGTGCAGCCGCTGCGCGACATGGGCGCCGCCGCGGTCTTCCTGCCCGGCACGGTCATCCCCGAGGCCGCCCACGATCTGGTGCGGGACCTGGCATCGGTCCTGGGCCACGAGCTGTGAACGGGTGAGCATGCCTGCGAGGATCGATGTCGAACGGTATGCCGAAGGTGTCCGCGCGGGCTCCCGGGCCTGGATCGCCCGCGCCGTCACCCTGGTCGAGTCCACCCGGCCCGACCACCGGGCGGCGGCCCAGCGGCTGTTGATCGAGCTGCTGCCGTACTCCGGCTCGGCCCGCAGAGTGGGCATCAGCGGGGTGCCCGGCGTCGGCAAGTCGACCTTCATCGACGCCCTCGGTTCCCTGCTGACCGGCGCCGGGCACCGGGTGGCGGTGCTCGCCGTCGACCCGTCCTCCAGCCGTACCGGCGGCTCCATCCTGGGTGACAAGACCCGGATGGAGCGGCTGGCGACGGATCCGGCGGCGTTCGTCCGCCCCTCCCCCACGTCCGGCACGCTGGGCGGGGTGGCGCGGGCCACCCGGGAGTCCATCGTGGTGATGGAGGCCGCGGGCTATGACGTGGTCCTGGTGGAGACGGTCGGCGTCGGCCAGTCCGAGACCGCCGTCGCGGGCATGGTCGACACCTTTCTGCTGCTGACCCTGGCGCGCACCGGCGACCAGCTCCAGGGCATCAAGAAGGGCGTGCTGGAGCTGGCGGACCTGGTCTCCGTCAACAAGGCCGACGGCCCGCACGAGCGCGACGCCCGCTCCGCGGCCCGTGAACTGGCCGGTGCGCTGCGGCTGTTGCGCCCCCAAGCTCTCGACGACGCTCGAGCAGGGGGGACCCCCACCCCGGACGCGGCCTGGACACCCCCCGTGCTGACCTGTAGCGCCCGCGAGGGCACCGGTCTGAAGGGGCTCTGGGAGCGGGTCGAGCAGCATCGCACCCTTCTGGAGTCCACCGGTGCGCTGGCCGAACGGCGCCGTACCCAGCAGGTCGACTGGACCTGGTCGATGGTGCGCGAGCGGCTGATCGACCGCCTCCAGGAGCACCCCGAGGTGCGCCGGCTGGGCCCCGATGTCGAACGTGCCGTCCGCGACGGCGAGCTCACCGCGACCCTGGCGGCCGAGCGGCTGCTGGAGGCCTTCGGCCTGGGGGACGGGGCGGCGGGCGAGGCCTAGGCCGACGGCCGGGCGGTGTCCGGCCGCCCGGCCGTCGCACGCCCCGGCCCTGTCACGCCCCGGCCCTCCCCGATGCTCCAGCGCTCAAGAACTCCGGTCGGACCGACGCGACGTCTGACCTATCCCCCTGCACCCAACTCCCCCGCCGGGATGGTGCGTTGCGCCCGCTCGGCGAAGTGGGCGACGGCCATGTCACGGAACCGCGCGGCGGCCGTGGAGAGATAGCTGTCCTCGCGCCGGACCAGACTCAGGGTCCGTACGCAGTCGGGGGTGTCGAGGTGCAGCCAGGCGAGCGGCGTCCGGGAAAGATCGGCACGGGCGAGCGAGGGCATCAGCCCGATACCGAGACCTGCCGCGATCAGGAAGTGTGTGGCGCCCGGCTCGTCGCCCTCGCAGGAGATCACCGGGCGGCGTCCGATCGCGGTGAACAGCCGCTCCAGCAGGGCCCGTTGCCAGTGACCCGCCCGGGTGGTGATGAAGGGTTCCTCGGCGACCTCGGCGAGCGTCAGCCGGCCCCGGCCGGCCAGCGGATGACCGGCCGGCACGGCAAGCAGCACCTCTTCGTGCAGCAGCCGCACCGCGCCCAGACCGGGCCCGGACAGCGGCTGCGAGGCGAAGCAGAAGTCCACCTCCCGCGCCCGCAGCTGATCCCGCATCACCTCGGGCGTGGACTGGAAGCACCGGACGGTGACACCGGGATGGGCGGCACGGAATGCGGCCAGCAGCTCGGTGAGGGGCAGCAGGGTCTCGGCGGCGACGGCGACGGAGCCGTCGTCGAGCCCGGCGGCGTCGGCCGCCTCCCTGCGGGCGTCGTCGAGTTCGTCCAGCGCACGCTCGACCCGGGCCAGGAAGGCGGCGCCGCAGGGGTTGAGCCGGATGGTGCGGCCCTGCCGGTCGAAGAGCGGCACCCCCAGCTCCGCTTCCAGCCGGGCGATCGTCCGGCTCACCGAGGGCTGGGCCACCCGTAGTTCCGCTGCGGCCCGGCTGATGTGCTCTCGGCGCGCGACCTCCCGGAAGTAGCGCAGGGACAGCAGATCCATCGGCTTCTCGGACCTTCCGCTCGGGTGACGGCAACCCGGGAATCGTCACACACGGCAGGTCCGTGAAGTGTTCCGCTGAGGCGGGCCCGCCCCCCGTACGGGCCCGCCTCAGCCGCGCATCGACACCGTCGCCCACACCGTCTTGCCGGTGCGGTCCGGTGGTGTCCAGCCCCAGGCGTCGCTCAGCTGGTCGACGATGTGCAGTCCGCGCCCGGATTCCGACAGGGCGTCCGGGGGCCTGACGACGGGCGCTCCGGTGCCGGCGTCCGAGACCGCGCACAGCACCGTGGCGTTCTGCCGGGTCAGGGCGAGCCAGGCGTTGCAGAAGGGGGCGGGCACCTCGCGGGCCTCGTCCTCCCCGGGCGCCGTGCCGTAGCGCAGCGCATTGCTGACGAGTTCGGAGACGACCAGGGCCACGTCGTCGGCCACGTCGGCGCACAACTGCCAGCCGGCGAGAGTCGCCCGGGTGAACCGGCGGGCTTCCGGCACGGTGCGCGCGGAGCCGCTGAGGGCACAGGCGGCGAAACCGTCGGGAGCGGGCATCCACCAGCTGTCCTCGTGCGGTTCCTCCCTAAGGGCGTCGTGCACGGTCTCTGCCGGATGTGTGGTCATCAACATCTCCGCGAGGGCGATTTCAGGGCTGGGCCGGACTGCCTCGGAGAGCTAATATCCTCGGCAGCCGTCCCATGATGCAAGTGCATCTGCAATTACATCAGTAAGGACGGTCGCCCAGGGGCTCGTTCACGCCAAGGTGATCGCAGGCTCGAAAACGGTCGGAGAAGCGACCTCCAGCAAGGGAGCAGCTGATATGGAGTCGGTGACCAACGGCATGCAGGCGACCAGCATCGAAGGTGCCGTCTGGCGCAAGAGCCGCCGCAGCAACCCCAGCGGCAACTGTGTGGAACTGGCCGTTCTTTCGGACGGCGGGGTGGCGGTGCGCAACTCGCGGTTCGCCGCGGGTCCGGCCCTGGTCTACACCCGCGCCGAGATGGTGGCTTTCGTCCAGGGAGCCAAGGACGGCGACTTCGACGACCTCATCGCCGGCCACTGACAGATGCGCACCGCGATTGGCGCATATGTCGTTCGGATAGTCGCCCCGGCTGTACGAACCGCTCGGGGCGGTGGGACACTGGGCGCTCGCCCGACCACTCAGGGGAGTCAGCATGACCGCCGCGCAGCCGAGCAGCGATCCGTCCCTGCGCCGCTACCTGGACCATCCGCGCGGCGGCCCGACCGTCCTGCGTATCGTGCTGGGCACCCAGCTTCGCCGGCTGCGTGAAGGGGCGGGCATCACCCGGGAGGCCGCCGGGGACGCCATCCGCGGTTCGCACGCGAAGATCAGCCGCCTGGAGCTCGGCCGGGTGAGCTGCAAGGAGCGGGATGTCGCCGATCTGCTGACGCTCTATAACGTCACGGACGATGCGATCCGCTCCGACTTCCTCAAGCTGGCCCGCAAGACCAGCAGTCCGGGGTGGTGGCATCAGTACGGCGATGTGCTGCCCGGCTGGTTCGAGACGCATATCGGCCTCGAAGAAGCCGCCTCGGTGATCCGTACGTACGAAGTCCAGTTCGTGCCGGGCCTGTTGCAGACAGCGGACTACGCCCGTGCGGTGGCGCAGCTCGGGCATCCGCGGTCCTCCCCGGAGGAGATCGAGCGGCGGGTGCAGCTGCGCGTACAGCGTCAGGAGCTGCTGACCGTCCCGGACGCGCCGCGGGTGTGGGCCGTGATCGACGAGGCGTCACTGCGCCGTCCGCTCGGCGGCCCTGAGGTGATGGCAGGTCAGCTCAGACATCTGCTGAAGATGGCCGAGCTGCCGAATGTCACGTTGCAGATCGCGCCGTTCAGCCTCGGCGGCCTGGCGGCGGCCGGTGGTCCGATCACGATCCTGCGGTTCCTGGAGCCGGATCTGCCGGACATCGTCTATCTGGAGCAGCTGACCAGCGCGCTCTACCTGGACAAGCGCGATGATGTCGACCATTACCTCGCGGTGATGGACCGGCTCAGCGCACAGTCCGAGTCTCCTCGCGAGTCACGGGAGATCCTGGAGCGGCTGCTCAAGCAGGAGAACTGACGCGCCGCATCTCGGCGGAGAGAAGAGGGGCGGGGTGCCCGGTGGGCGCCCCGCCCCTCTTCCGCGCTGTGGCGCCCCGCCCTACACCTTGCGGGCGACGCCGCCGAACTCGATCCACTCCTGGGTGAGTTGCTTGGGGCCGATGTCCGCATCCGGCTTCCAGGTGGAGACCTCGACCAGGCCCGGCTCCTGGATCTCCAGCCCTTCCAGGAATCCCGCCAGCTCATGGGCCTGCCGCACCCGGCCCCACTGACCGTGGGTGCTGACCCGCATGAATTCGGTGACGAAGTCGCGGGTGGCGGCGTCCTCGCTGACGAGCTGACACACCACCAGGAAGCTGCCGGGCACGAGCCGGTCGGCGACCCGCTTGATCAGCCCGGCCGGGTCGTCGGCATCGGTTATGCAGTGGAGGACCGAGACGAACAGCGCGGCGACGGGCTCATCGAAATTGATCAGCCGCTCGACCTCGGGGCTGCCGAGGATGCCGTCGGTGTCGCGCATGTCCGCCTGGATGACGGCGGTGTTGGCGTTCTCCTCCAGCAGCGCGCGGCCGTGGGCCAGGACGATGGGGTCGTTGTCGACGTACACCACACGGGATTCCGGGTCGACCTGCTGGGCGACCTGGTGGACGTTGTCCTGGGTCGGCAGGCCTGATCCGTGGTCGATGAACTGCCGGATGCCGTGTTCGCGAGCCAGCCAGCGGACCACCCGCTGGAGAAAGCGCCGGTTGTTGATCGCCAGCACCTGGGTGCTCGGTACGACCTTGCTCAACTCTTCGCAGGCCTCGCGGTCGACCGCGTAGTTGTCCTTGCCACCCAGGTAGTAGTCGTACATCCGCGCCACACTCGGGATGCTGATATCAACGGCGCCTGCCTGCGGTTGTGATTCCTGGCTCATTCCACACTTTCCCGTCGCTTCGACAGTCATCAGCCATGGGGCAGGGGTGATCGCTCCGTATAGGAGTGACCACGCGCTGCAAGCCCCCAACATACCCATCGATCGGGGGTTGTTGCAGACGAGCGGCAGGGTCCCTTGAAGGAAGTGCGGGGTGTTGTTCCGCCGGGCACACATCAGTACCCCAACAGGCGTGCGAATCAAGGGTGTTCAATCAGCCAGATCGCGAGCCGGCGTGCCCGCCATGACCGTCATGGCCGGGAATCGTCCCATCAGGTTTGGCGATCAGGAGCAGCCCGGCCATCCCCATGTCGGAGTGGCTCTGGACATGGCAGTGATACATCCACGCGCCGGCCCCGACGCCTTCGCCGGCGACGACCTGGAAGCCGAAGGAGTCGGCGGGCCCGGTGATCTTGGTGTCGATGACACGGCTGGGGTCATCGGGGCCTCCGAGGAGGCCGGTGCGGTTGTCCGCCCAGCGATGACCGTGCACATGGAAGGTGTGGTAGTACTCCCCGTGCGTGATCATGATGATCTCGATCCGCTCGCCGACGGTCGCCCGGAAGTCGGGCCCGGCCGGCAGGTTGTTGATCGTCATGTCGTTGAAGACGATGGTGAACTGCCGGTCGGGCAGGGGGTCGCCGGCCCGGCGCACGACGACCGGGCCGTACATGCCGGCCCGGATGCCCCCGGTGCCGTGCTCGGTGCCGACCGCATGGTCGTGGTAGTGCCAGTAGCCGGCGCTCCCCGGCCGCCAGCTGCCGTCCTTGCGCCTGCCCGGTGCGTGGGTGCGCCAGGTGTAGGTGCGGGTGCCGCCGGGCTCGACGGAGCTGTGGCTCATCTTGGTTCCGTCGCTGGCCACGTCGTAGTCGAGGCCGTGGACGTGCAGGCTCGCCTCGACCTCCATGGTGTTCTCGAACTCGATGTGCAGGGTGTCGCCCTCGACGAGTTCGACAAGCGGGCCGGGGACGGAGGCCTTGCCCTTCTCCAGCCCGTATCCCCGCCTGCCGTCGGCCAGCTTCTCGGCGTACAGCTTCAGATGTTTCACCTCGCCCGCGGCCACCGCCCGTCTGCCGTCGGCGGCAGCCGGGGTGGCGGGGCCGGCGGCCGCGGTGACCGGCCCGAGCGCCGCGGCGGCGGCGCCGCCGGCCAGGAAGCGGCGGGTGAACAGGCGTCGCGGCAGGGTGCGGAGGGCGGGGTGCTCGACTGCCTCGGTCATCGTGCTCCCATCGGGTGGCGGGAAACGAACCGTCTGGGACGGTAGCCGCACGATCTTCGTTTATCCACGCCCAGGACAAAGTTTGTTGTACCGCGGTCATAGCTCTTGGCGGGCCACCAAAAGAGGTCTAGCTTCAACGGCTGTTCGGATGACCGGAGAGGGGTGGGTGGGCCAATGGGACGTACACCGCGTCAAGAACCCTCGGGCATACGGGGGTGGGGACGACGAGGGGCGGAGCGACTGCCGGGGCGGCCGACGGGAGCGCCGCGGGCTCGGCGGGAAAGACCCGGACCGGCCAAGTCCCGCAGACCGGGCGCACGTTACGGCTGGGTCGCCGCGATGGCCGCCACGGCCGTCACCGCAGCGCTGCTCGGCGGCGCTCCGGCAGTGGCGGGGACGGCCCCCGAGTCCTCGCCCCGACTCGATCTGCCGTCCCCGCCGGGCGGCGAGCAGGTCCGCGTCCTGGTCTTCCACGCCTCGGCCGGCGCCGAGCCGCCGACCGTCGACGCCGGAATCGCGGCCATCGAGAAGATCGGCCAACAGGGCCCGGCGGCCGAGCACTTCACCATCGAGGCGACCGATGACGCCTCGGTCTTCACCAAGCCCCGGCTCGGCACCTTCCACGCCGTGGTCTTCCTCACCGGCGGCGGCGATGTGCTCGACCCCGATCAGGAAGCCGGCCTGGAGAGCTATATGAAGGCCGGCGGCGGCTTTCTCGGCATCCATGACGCGGCGCGCACGGAACCGTACTCGGACTGGTTCACCGGGCTGATCGGCGCCCGGCCCACGGCCACCACTCCGGCCGGCACCCAGCGGGCGACCGTCGAGGTCGGCGACCGTACGCACCCGGCCACCAAGGACCTGCCGGTGCAGTGGAAACGCCCCGACCGGTGGCTCAACTGGCAGACCAGCCCCAGTGGTGCGGTACACACCGTCGCCCGCGTACGGGAGAGCACCTACCAGCCGGGCGCCGGGGCCAACGGCTGGGACCACCCGGTGTCGTGGTGCCGCGACTACGACGGCGGACGCTCCTTCTACACCGGCATGGGCGGCACCGCCGCCAGTTTCCAGGAAGCCGACTTCCGCACCCATCTGCGGGGCGCGCTGCTGTGGACCACCCGGCTCGCCCGCGCCGACTGCCAGTCCACCATCACCGCCAACTACCGAGCGGAGCGGGTCACTTCACCCAACCAGCCGGGGCAGTCCGATCAGATCGGCGAACCCCACGGCCTGGTGACCGCCAAGGACGGCCGGGTGTTCTACATCGGCCGCGGCGGTGGTGACGCGAGCGCTCCGGTGGTCACCGACTGGAACGATCCCGGCGTCGGCAAGGGCGAGGGCACCGTCCACATCTGGGACCCGAAGACCAAGAAGGTGACCCTGGCCGGTTCGGTGACGGTCTTCGGCAACAAGGGCGGCGGCGACGAACTGGTCAAGAACGAGGAGGGGTTGCTCGGCATCGAACTCGACCCCGGCTTCCTCTCCAACGGCTGGATCTACCTCCACTACACCCCGCACTCCCGCATCGACCGCGACGCCCACATGGCCGAGCGCCGGGTCTCCCGCTTCACCCTGAACCAGAAGACGAACAAGCTGGACCTCTCCTCCGAGAAGGTCCTCCTCGCCTGGCCGGTCCAGATCCACAGCTGCTGCCACGCGGGCGGCGGTATGGCCTGGGACTCGCGGAACAACCTCTACATCGCGACCGGAGACAACAACTCAAGCCAGTTCAGCGACGGTTACTCGGGCAACAACCCGGCGCCGAACTACAAGGGGGTCTCCTTCGCCGACGCCCGCCGCACCGCCGGCAACACCCACAACCTCAACGGCAAGATCCTGCGCATCCACCCCGAGCAGGACGGCACCTACACCCTGCCGGAGGGCAATCTCTTCACCGGCAAGGAGACCGACGAGGGCGGCGGCAAGACCCGCGGCGAGATCTATGTGATGGGCGTACGCAACCCGTCCCGGATCTCCGTCGACAAGAAGACCGACACCCTGTACGCGGGCTGGGTCGGCCCGGATGCCGTTACGCCGAGCACCACCTGGGGCCCGGCGAAGTACGACACCTTCGCCGTGATCACCCATGCCTCCAACCGTGGCTGGCCGTTCTGCATGGGCAACAAACAGCCCTACCGGGACCGCAATCTGCCCGATCCCGCCAAGCCGCTGGGCTGG
The DNA here is from genome assembly GCF_023544705.1 of Streptomyces sp. MCA2. NCBI lineage: Bacteria > Bacillati > Actinomycetota > Actinomycetes > Kitasatosporales > Streptomycetaceae > Streptomyces > Streptomyces sp. MCA2. The sequence continues at coordinate 32,559 of NZ_JAMJFM010000011.1, read as the reverse complement.
TACGACTGCGACCACCTGAAGAACGAGTCGCCGAACAACGACGGCCTGGTCGCCATCCCGCCCGCCGAGGCCAACAACATCTGGTACTCCCCACAGGGCGGCGGCCCCGACTACCCGCGGGACGCCGACGACATCCCCAGTTACCAGCTCTCCGAGCAGAAGCTGCTGCTCCCCTGGCTCAAGGGCGGCGGCCAGGCCGCGATGGACGGCCCCGTCTACCGCTTCGACGCCGACAGCGCGAGCAAGGACACATGGCCGGCCTACTGGGACGGCAAGTGGTTCGTCGGTGACTTCTACGACGGTGACCAGCCGCGGCATGCGGTCGTGATGGACCCGAAGACCGCGGGCAGCGGCGGGCTGCCGGCCCATGCGGAGAGCCTGGACAAGATCGTCCCCGTGGGCGCGGACGGTATCCGCAACCTCATGGGCTGGACCTTCGGGCCCGACGGCGCGCTGTACGTCCTGGACTACGGGCGCGGCTTCTTCACCTCCGACCCCAAGTCCGCCCTGTGGCGCATCAGCTACCAGGGCGGCGAGCCGACGCCGCTGCCGCAGCAGCTCGCCCGAAAGGCGGCCCGATGACCCGCGGAACGACGCACCAAAGGACCTGGGCCGCACTGCTGGCCGCCCTCGCCCTGCTGCTCGGCCTGGCCCCGGCGATGGCATACGGGCAGCCGCCCGCCCCCGCCCCGCGGCAGGCCGCGCAGACCCTCACCTGGACCGCGGGCGACGACATCACCCGCTACACCTCCGCACCCGCGACGGCCGTGGCAGGCAAGGCCACCCTCGTCTTCGAGAACAGCACGGCCACCGGCAACACCATGGGCATGCCGCACACCCTGACCTTCGACACCTCCGACCCCGAGTACAACCAGGACGTCACTCTCAACATCCTGGCCAACCCCGGCGACGCCCAGGGCGGCAAGCACACCGCCGAGGTCACCCTCACCCCCGGCAGGTACCGCTACCACTGCACCATCCCCGGCCACACGGCCATGCAGGGCGTGCTCGTGGTCACCGACGGCGGCGGCTCCGACAGCACACCCCCCGACACCTCCGCCAAGCTCACCGGCGAACAGAACGCGGACGGCGCCTACGTCGGCAGCGCCACCGCCACCCTTTCCGCCTCCGACGCCGGTTCCGGCGTCAGCACCATCGAGTACGCCCTCGACGCCGCCGCCTACCAGCCGTACACGACCCCGGTCCTGGCCGACGCCCCCGGCAGCCACCACCTCCGCTACCGCGCGACGGACAAGGCCGGCAACACCGCCCCCGAGAAGACCGTGGACTTCACCGTCGTCGCCCCGCCCACCGGCGACACCACTCCCCCGGAGACCTCCGCCGAGCTGACCGGCGCGAAGAACTCCGACGGCGACTACCTCAACCGGGCCACGGTGACCCTCACCGCCACCGACGCCGGATCGGGCGTCGGGAAAACCGAGTACGCCCTGGACGGCGGTCCCTACCTCGCCTACACCGCACCGGTCGTCGTGGACCGGGCCGGCCGCCACACCGTGGCCCATCGCGCCACCGACAAGGCCGGCAACACCTCACCGGCCCGCACCGTCTCCTTCACCATCGCCGAGGGCGGCGGGGTCCCCGCCCCCGACTGCGCCGAATGGGACGAGCGACTGACGGTGATCATCGGCACCGTCAACACCGGCATCCCCAACCGCATCACCCGCAACCGCTGCACCATCAACGAGCTGATCGAGGACGAGAAGGACTGGTCCTCCCAGGCCCTCTTCCTCAAGCACGTCCGCGGCGTCGCCGACGCCCTCCGCACGGACGGGGTCGTCGACGACCGGGAGTACGAGGCCGTCAACAAGGCCGCCCGGCAGTCCGGCATCGGCACCCCGGGACAGCACACCGGCTACCGCGACCTCTTCGACGGGACGCAGAAGTCCTTCGCCGCGTGGGAACACGTCGGCGGCGGCGCCTTCAGCCGCACCGCCGACGGCCTCATGACCAGCAGCTCCACCGTCCCCGGGATGGGCATGCTCTGGTACCCCCGGCGCACCTACGACAACTTCTCCCTCAAGCTCCAGTTCCGCGACGACGCCCCCGGCACCGGCAACGCCAACAGCGGCGTGTTCGTCCGCTTCCCCGGCGTCCACGACCATCCCGAGGAGCCCCGCCCCGAGTGGGTCGCCATCAAATACGGGCACGAGATCCAGATCCTCGACCGCCCCGACGGCGACATGTACAAGACCGGATCCGTCTACGGCTTCGACCGCGTGGGCCTCGGCGGCGCCGGCGTCACCCCCAAGGGCACCTGGAACGACTACGAGATCCGCGTCGTCGACCAGCACTACTCCGTCTACCGCAACGGCGTCCTGCTCAACGAGTTCGACAACACCGGCGGCCAGGACTTCTCCCCGCCCCGCGCGGACGACCCCGGCACGGACGGCCGCCGCTACGCCTCCGGCTACCTCGGCCTTCAGGTCCACAGCGAGACGGATGTGATCTCGTACCGCAACATCCGGATCCAGGAGCTGTAGTACGGCGACGGGGCGGCACGGCGTCCCGGGCACGGGGTCCGCAGCGCGGGGCCTGCGGATTCCCGGGCCTGCGGCCCCTCAGGTCACGGCCTCCTGAGGAGCGGTGGTGACTTCGCGGGTACTGACCACGTGTGCCGGCAGCACCCTCTCGGCGTACAGCAGGACCGCCGCGCCGGTCAGGACCAGCAGTGCCAGAACCGTCCACAGTTGCCATTGCCCGGCGTCGAGCAGGAATCCCAGCAGCAGGGGCGCGGTGGTGCGGCAGACCGACCAGGACAGCTGGTAGCTCGACAGGTACCGCCCCCGCAGGTGAGCGGGGGCGGCCTGGACCGACAGGCCCTGCGAGGGTGCGGAGTGGACGAGCTCGCCGGCGGTGTAGAGGACCGCGACCGCCAGGACGGCGACGAGGGCGTCGGCACCGCTGATGAGGTGGGGAAGGGCCGCGAAGGCGGCGAAGGAGAGCGCGAAGATGACGGCGCCGAGCGCGGCCGCGCGGGTGCGCCTGCCGCGCAGGGTGAGGCGGGCGGTGGGGACACCGAGCGCGGCGACCAGAACGGTGTTGACCGCGAACACGGCCCCGGCCAGGGCATCGGGCAGGCCGACGTCACGGGTGAGGAAGACCGGCAAGGCGATGGCCTGGGTGGTGTAGCCGAAGGCGATCAGGAAATTGGCGGCGGTGATGAGCAGGTAGGGCCGGTCGGCGAGCACCTGCCGGTACCCGTCCCGTGCCCCCTCCGGTCGCCTGTCGCCGCCGTGGACGACCGAGATCCGGGCCACCAGCACCGCGCCGAGGGCGAAGACCGTGGCCAGAGCCACCGCGGCGCCGATGAAGCCGACACTGCCGTTCCACGCCAGCAGGCCCGCCGCCGCGAGGCTGCCGCATCCCATGCCGGCGTTGCGCAGGCTGCGGTCCCACGCCAACAGCCGGTCACGCTCGGCGCCTTCGGCGATCTCACCGATGAGAGCGTGCTGGCTGGGCGAGGAGGCCCACATTCCCACCGCCACCACCAGGGCGATCGCCAGGAATGCGGGGTAGGAGCCGGCGAACGGGTAGGCGGCGAAACCGGCCGCCCGCAATGCGAGCGCGACGATGAGCACCCGTCGGCCGCCGAACCGGTCGATGAGGACGCCCGCGACGGGCATGAACGCCAGGGCACAGAGTCCGGCGACGGTCAGGCCCGCGCCGATCGACGTCAGCGACAGGCTGGTGAGCGAGTGGATGAACAGCATCGTCAGGGGCACGTAGATGCCGTCGCCGATCGAGCTGACCAGGCTTGCGGCGATGAGGCGGCGGCGGGTGCGAACGCCGGGATCAGCCGAAGTCGAGCGCACCGCGTCCCCGCTTCAGCTCGGCGAACGCGCCCATCCCGGCCAGGGTCCGAGTGGCCCGGAAGAGCCGGATCGCCTCCTCGCCTTTCGGTATGGAGGTGAGGACGGGGCCGAAGAAGCCGGCGCCGTCCACGGTGATGACGGGTGTTCCGGCCTCTTCGCCGACCGCTTCCTGTCCTTCCTGGTGGCCGGCGCGCAGGGTCACGTCGATGGCGTCGGTGTGAGCGGCCTCGGCCAGGGACGCGGGCAGTCCCAGCTCGTCGAGGGACTCGGCGACGACCGCGTCGAAATCCTTGTTGCGCGCCACGTGGATGCGGCTGCCGAGCGCGGTGTAGAGATCGCGCAGGACCGCATTGCCGTGGCGGGCTTCGGCGGCCGCGCACACCCGGGCCGGGCCCCAGGCGCGGTCATTGAACTCGCGGTACCAAGGCTCCAGTTCGCGGTGCTCGTTCAGCACCGAGAGGCTCATGATCCGGAAGCGCAGGTCGATCGGCTGAAGCCGTTCGACTTCGAGCAGCCATCGGGAGGTGACCCAGGCAAAGGGGCAGCTGGGGTCGAAGTAGCAGACAACCGCCGTCGCGGCTTGCGGAGCAACATTATCTTCCATGGAAGCTAGATTACCTTCCATGGAAGGTATAGTGGAAGCCATGCAGCCAGACCCCGTCGTCGCCATCGTCGAACAGTGGAAACGCGAGAGGCCCGATCTCGACACGACGCCGATGCTCGTCATCGGCCGGCTCTTCCGGCTCACCGGCACGCTGGACCAACGGCTGCGCCCGCCCTTCGGCGCCGCATGCCTGGGAAGCGGCGACTTCGACGTCCTTGCGGCGCTTCGACGTTCAGCAGCGCCGCACGCCCTGTCCGCAGGCGAGCTCAGCCGTACCGTCCTCGTCACCACCGGCGCGATCACCAAGCGGGTCGACCGGCTCGAAGCCCGTGGCCTGGTCAGCAGAGCCGTGGCCGAGGCCGATTCCCGCGGACGCCTCATCACCCTCACCGCCGAGGGCGTCGAACTCACCGACGAGCTCATCGCCGTCCACCTGGACAACCAGCGCCGGCTTCTCGCCGGGCTGAGCGGGGAGGAGCAAACTCAGCTCGCCGGCCTGCTCGAACGGCTCGCCTCCACGCTGGCCGCGAGCGATCACTGACCCGCAGGTGGCGTCAGGGGGCGCAGACATCCCCGCTCCGCATGGGCGGCCCCCCGAAGCGGATCCCGCCCGCAGCACCGACTGGGCCGCGGGGGTACGGGCCGCCACCACGCCACTCACAGGCGGCGGCCCGTTCCTTTTCCCCCGGCGACACCCGACGCCGGGCACGCCCCCGCGCGGTCCGGCCCGGCCGAGGAGCGCACCCGGCCGGGGCCGCATCCGGTTCCGCATCGGCAGACACCCGAGCAACAGCCGTTGCGGAAAGGAGCGTTGCGTGAGGACGCCTACCACCATCGACTCGCTTTACACCTGTCAGCTGAACCGCCGACGCGCGCCCCCTCCCCCCAACTATCTGACTTTCCAGTAAACTTACTCGCCAGTAAGGTTGCGGTAGGCTGGCAGCAATGACTGACACACGCAGGCGACGCATGCCCAGGCCGGTCCGGGAACAGCAGATCATCGACGCCGCGATCCGGGTCTTCGCCAAGCGCGGCTACCACGCCGCCTCGGTCGACGAGATCGCCGAACTCGCCGGAATCTCCAAGCCGATGGTCTACCTCTATCTCGACTCCAAGGAGGGGCTGTTCCTCGCCTGTCTGCGACGTGAGGCCGAGCGTCTGGTGGCCGCGTTACGGGCGGCCGCGGGCCCTGCCCACCCTCCCGAGCTACGGCTGCGGGCCGGACTGCTGGCGTTCTTCACCTTCGTCACCGAACACCGCGACAGCTGGGTGGTGCTGCACCGCCAGGCGTCGGAGCTGAGCCCGGCGATCACGGCGGAACTGGGCCGTACCCGGCAGGCGGTGATGACGGAGGTCTCCGGGCTGGTCCGGACCGGCGGCCCGGAGGGCGCCGCGCCCGCCTGCCCCGACGACGAGGCCGACTTCGTGACGTACACCCTGGTCGGGGCCGCGGACTCGCTCACCGACTGGATGACGCTCCATCCGGACGAGCCCCCGGAGCGGATCACCCTGCGACTGATGAACATGGTGTGGGTGGGGATGCGCAATGTGCTGGACGGGGAGGTGTGGACGACGCCGGCCGGGGAGCCGTAAGGGTGCTCTTCGCGCCATGGCGTACTGGCCCGCTCGCCCGCCCGGCCGGTACAAGAGGGGGATGACCACAGAGCAGAGTGAGCCGTCGACCGTCCCCGTGCCCGCGCCCACCACCGAGGAGATGGTGCGCGCCAACCAGGCGAACTGGGACGCCCGTACCCCCGTCCATGTGGCGAGCGAGTTCTACGGCCTGGACGGTTCCCGGACCGCCGAGCACTGGTTCGCGCCGTTCGAGTGGACGGATCTGGGCGATCTGGCCGGGCGGGACGTCCTGCATCTGCAATGCCATCTGGGCACCGAGACGGCCGCGTTCGCCGAGCGGGGTGCCGCGCACACGGTCGGGCTCGACTTCTCCGCGGCGGCGGTCGCGGAGGCGCGACGGCTCGCCGAGGAGGCCGGACGGAATGTGGAGTTCGTCCGGTCGGATGTGCACCGGGCCGTGGAGGCGCTGGACGGGCGCCGGTTCGATGTGATCTACACGGGCAAGGGCGCGCTGTGCTACCTGCCGGATCTGGCCACCTGGGCCGGGATCGTCAGCTCGCTGCTGCGGCCCGGCGGGACGTTCTATCTGGTCGAGTTCCATCCGCTGCTCGACGCCCTGGGCCCGACGCCGAGCCCGGACCGGCAGGAACTCCGGCTGCACCATGACTACTTGGGCGGACGCGGCCCGCTCAGGAGCGATACGCCGTCCACGTACACCGACGGACCGCCCGTCGAGGGTGCCACGACGAGTTACGAGTGGCGGCACGGCCTCGGGGAGGTCATCTCCGCCGTGGTCGGCGCGGGACTGACCGTGCAACTGGTCCGGGAGACCGAGCTGCTGCCGTGGAAGCGGTTCGATGCGATGGTGCCGTCCGAGAACGGCTGGTGGCGCCTTCCGCCGTCGGAGCCGATCGTTCCGCTGCTGTATGCGCTGCGGGCGGTGAAGGCCTGAGCCACCGGCAGACGCGGGCACGGACTCGGACTCGGACGCGGACGCGGGCGCCCGACGGCATCGGGGTCCCTCGGCACCGCGCCCGGCGCAGCGCCCCCCTCAGCTCGCCGGCCCGTGGATCCTGCGGTGTGTCAGCGCCCACCAGATCTCCGCGAGATCCGCCGGGTCACGCAGACTGGTGCCGGTGATCTCCTCGAACCGCCGGAGCCGGTTGCGCAGGGTGTTGGGGTGCACGTAGAGGGTGCGCGCGGCGGCCTCCAGCCGCAGCCCCTGCTCCAGATAGGCGGCCGCGGCCTCCTCCAACTGGGCGCCGTCCTCGCCCCGTTCGGCCAGCGGCGCCAGACGCAAGCCCACCAGCGCCTCCCCCACGGCAGGGAGCGCCACGACCGTGGCCCGCAGCCCCAGCTCCTCACGGGTGAACGCCCCGACGAGTCCAAAGCCGGTGGCGGCCCGGAGCGCCTGGGTGGCCCGGGTGAACTCCGCGGCGAGCCCGGACGCGGGGGCCGGGGTGCCCAGCCCCAGGACCAGACCGCGGCACAACCCGGCGGGGCGCCCGGCCAGCAGCCCCGCCACATCCCCGTCCACGGTCGTGACCAGAGGTTTCCCCGTCCCGTCCAGGGCGAGCCAGGGGCGCAGCAGGGCGACGATCCGGCCGAAGGCGCCGTCGCCGGGGCCGGGGTGGCCGGTGGCATACGGGGCGGGGCCGGGCTCGGGGGTGCGGACCGGGCCGCCGGGCGGCGCGACGTCGGGCAGGCGCGCGCGGAAAGGGCGGCGGAGCGCGCCGCGGTCGTACCAGCCGTCCGCCGCCGCCTCCTCGTCAGCGAGGTATCGGCCGGCCGGACGGACATCGGCAGGCCCGGCGCCCCACGCGTCGCCGCCGGAAGGCGACTTGTCCCACCGCACCTCGCCGAGCAGCAGGGCGCGGACCTGCACGGCCCGCCGACGGTCCGTCATCGCGTCTTCCTCGAAGCCGACCCGGCAGCTGCGCACGATGCGCAGGGTGTTGGCGTCGACCCAGGCGCGGAGCGTCTCGGCGATCGGCAGCAGGTCCTCGGCGGTGCCGCGGCGGGCCGCCATCTCCTCGCCGAACCGCCGCCAGACGATGTCCGTTCCGATCCGGTAGGCGGAGATGATGTCCTCGACGGGCAGTGAGCGGGCCAGGGCCGTCACCTCGTCGAGATGGGTCTCCGGGATGGCGTACGCCCGGCCGTCGTCGCGCCCGGAGCCCTGCGGTGTCCGCCGCTCCTCGGACCAGCGCTGCACCAGTGACAGGCCGTTGCGCAGGGACGCCAGCACCCGCGGCCGGAGCTGGTCCACCGACGCCGCGGCGTAGGAGGGGAGTTGGGCCCGCAGGCCGCCGATGACCTCGTCGGTAAGGGCGTCGATTGCGGCGTGCAGTGCGGCGACGGACTCCGGCACCGTTGTGGAAGTCTCCACCCGTCCCCTCCCGACTCGGTGTCTTTCCCCATGGCGAAATCGATCATTCGTCGCCATGCTACGAGGAAGCCGCCCGAACCCCTACAGATGTTCGATCTTGGACGACTTTTCCCCGGCCGTCCTGATCCGTCCGGCGTTCGGCGCCCGGCCCCGCTGTTCCTCCCCATCACCCCCCGCACCATCAAGGAATCCCATGGCTGTTTCCTGGCGTCGTATCGCGGTGCCCGCCGCCGCGGTCGGCGTACTCGTCCCCGCCGCCCTCGGCACCCATGCGCTGCTCTCGGGTCCCGACGCGCCGCGCACCTCCGCGGCCGGCATACCGGCCACCGGGCCGACAGCCCCCGGTGCCGTGCCGGACGATGCCCGGGCCTCCGGCCCCGAGGGCGCTGCCGCGGTCGCCAGGCCGTCCGACGCGCCGACCCGTTCCGGAAATTCGGTCTCCGTGCAGCTCTCGTCGTACGACGCGCACCGCAAGCAGGCGGAACTCAAGCCGTCCGCCGGCAAGACCGTACGGACCGGGGATGTGATCGCCGCCGCGCCCAACCGGCACGCCCCTTCGGGTGCGCTGTTCAAGGTCGGCAAGGTCACCGGCTCGCGCGACGGCAAGGTCCGGGTGACCACCGCCCCCGCCACGCTCTCGGAACTGCTCGGCGATCAGAAGGTGGACCAGCGCACGGCGTTGCGGCCCGGCGAGATCTCGGTCAGGCCGCTCTCCTCGGGTGTCACCGTGCAGAAGCCCGCTGCCGGCACCGGTTCGGCCGGCGACGGCCCGGCCACTCCGTCCGGCGACCCGGCCCCTCCGTCCGGCAGCCCTGACGCCACCGCCTCCGGCTCCCCGAGCCCCTCGGCGTCCGGCTCCTCCGGGGTCCGCACCCAACTCGTTCCCTCCGCTCCCCGCCCCGCCCCCACCTCCTCCGGCAGCGCGCTGTCGCCCGACGCGCGCAAGGCGCTCACCACCCTGCGGCTGGGCCTCAATGTGCCGCTGCCCAAGGGCGTGGAGGCGACCGGCAAGTCTCCCGCCCGGCTGTCCGGCGACGTGATGTTCCGGCCCGAGCTGATCTTCCAGTACGAGAAGCGCGGCGGGCTCAACCTGCTGCCGCAGCGCGCGGCGGTCGGCCTGGGCGGCTCCTACGCCTATGGCTGGCAGGTGCACGGCAAGGTGCGCGGGACCGCGGACACCGGGCAGGTCGCGGTGCCGATCGCGGCGGTCACCGGACGGCACGTCTTCTGGGTGGGCCCGGTCCCCGTCGTGGTCAGCACCGAGGTCACCTTCACCTACCGCTTCACCGCCGGCGGCCGCATCGTGCTCGACGCCGACCAGCGCACCTCCGGTTCTTTCGCCGTCGGCGCGAAGTACGACCGCGGGAACGGGTGGCAGCCGCTGCACGAGGCGGACCAGCAGACCAAGGGAACCACTCCCCGGGTCGAGGGTGCGGCCTCCGCGACGGCCCGTATCGGGGCACGTGCCCAGGTGTTCCTCTACGACACCGCGGGCGTCGGGGGCGAGCTGTCCGTCCACCTCACCGGACGGGCCGCGGCTGCCACCGGCGGCGGTGCCCCGGCGTGGGCGCTGAGCGCGGGCTACGACCTGAAGACCGAGCTGATGCTGCAACTGAAGATCTTCGGCATTCAGCTCGTCGACCTCAGGACCACGCCGTTCGCCCTGCACGACGAGCGCAAGCTGTTCGGGCGGGGGAAGCTGCCCGCCGCCTGAGCCCTCGCTCTCCGCACGAAGGACGGCGCCCCCGGGGACCTCTGCCCCGGGGGCGCCGTCCGTGTGTCCGCGTACCGGCCCGGCGCGCGTCCGCGCCCGGCCACGCCGCGTTCACCCCAGCCGCCGGTACACCGAGCGCAGCAGCTGGTCCTTCGCCGGCCCGCCGACCCGCCACTCCAGCTGCCAGGTGTCCGCCCCGACGACGGTGAAGGTTCCCTCGTACCGGTCCGCGGCACAGGGGTGGACGGCGGTCCAGCTGCCGGTCCTGAGGTCGAGGTCGTGGAAGGGCCGGCCGTCGGCGAAGTCGACCTCGGCGGTGCCGTCCGGCCGGGGCCGCAGCAGCAGGGTGCGGCTCGCCGGATTCGCCGTCCCGCCCCACGTCAGTTGCCCCTCCTCGACGTGCAGCAGGGCCTCCCCCACCGCGTCGGGCCGGAACTCGGCGGTGCCGCGGAAGCTGCCCTCGGCGCCGGACCGCAGGTCGTGCACCGTGCGCTCGATGCTCCAGCGGCCGGAAAGGTACGCCGCGGCATCGGGGACGGGGTGCGGTCCGACGTCCGGCGCCGGCTCCGGATCCTGCCCCGGCTCCCGTCCGCGTCCGTGCCCTCGGCCCCTCTCACTGCTCATCCCCCCATTCTCCCGTCCGCCCGCCCGCCTCACTCCGTCGGCCCCACCCGGCGCCGCTCCCCTCTCCCCCGGCCCCTCGTACCGTGCGGAGCCGCACCGCCCGTCTTAGTCTCAGGGCAGTGACCCGCACCGAGGTCCGCACGGCGGGCCGCCCGTCGGCCTGACGCCGTCGGCCGGGGCGCCGCGCCTGCCGCAGTCGCCCCGTACGAGCCCGGAGACCGGAGGCATCACCATGCCGGAGCTGTTCATCGGAGGTCAGTGGACCGCAGCGGCCGACGGGCAGGTACGGGAGATCCGTTGCCCGGCGGACGGCACGCTGGTCGCGACCGTTGACGAGGGCGGTCCGAAGGACGTGGCGGCGGCGATCGGCGCCGCTCGTGCGGCCTTCGACGACGGGCCGTGGCCGCAGACGCCGGCGGCCGAGCGCGGCCGGCTGGTCCTGCGGGTCGCCGAGCTGCTGGAGCGCGACAAGGACGCGCTGGCCAGGGCCGAGTCGCTGGACACCGGCAAGCGGCTGGTCGAGAGCGCCTACGACATGGACGACATCGCCAACTGCTTCCGCTACTTCGGCAATCTCGGCGCGGCCGGCGGCACGGACCGGGTGGTGGACGCGGGCGCGGCGGAGATCGACAGCCAGGTGCGGCACGAGCCGGTCGGCGTCTGCACGCTCATCACCCCGTGGAACTACCCGCTGTTGCAGACCGCCTGGAAAGTCGCTCCCGCCCTGGTCACGGGCAACACCTTCATCCTGAAGCCCAGTGAGCTCACCCCGCACACCGCCATCCACCTCATGCGGCTGCTGGCCGAGGCCGGGCTGCCGGACGGCGCGGCGAATCTGGTGCTGGGCACCGGCCAGAGCGTGGGCGCGCCGCTGACCGAGGACCCACGGGTGGACATGGTGTCGTTCACCGGCGGTCTGCTCACCGGCCGGCGCATCATGGCCGCGGCGGCGCCCACGGTGAAGAAGATCGCGCTGGAACTGGGCGGCAAGAACCCCAACATCGTCTTCGCGGACGCCGATTTCGACACCGCCGTCGACTACGCCCTGATGGCGGTCTTTCTGCACTCCGGGCAGGTCTGCTCGGCGGGCGCCCGGCTGCTCGTCCAGGAGGAACTGCACGATGCGTTCGTCGACGAGCTGGTCACCCGGGCCCAGCGGATCCGGCTCGGCGGGCCGTTCGACGAACACGCCCGGTCCGGCCCGCTGATCTCGGCAGCGCACCGCGCGAAGATCGAGGCGTATGTGGCGGGCGGGCTGGACGAGGGGGCCGTACTGCTCTGCGGCGGCGCGCGGCCCGACGATCCGTCACTGGCGAACGGCTTCTACTATCTGCCGACCGTGCTGGACGAGTGCACCCCGGACATGTCCGTCGTCCGCGACGAGAGCTTCGGGCCGGTGCTGACCGTCGAGCGGTTCCGCAGCGAGGAGGAGGCGGTCTCGCTCGCCAACGACACGGTGTACGGGCTGGCCGGAGCGGTGTGGACGCAGGACAGCGAACGTGCCCACCGGGTCGCCGCCCGGCTGCGCGCGGGAACGGTGTGGATCAATGACTTCCATCCGTATGTGCCGCAGGCGGAGTGGGGCGGCATGAAGCAATCGGGCGTCGGGCGCGAGCTGGGGCCCGCGGGACTGGCCGAGTACCAGGAGGCCAAGCACATCTGGCGCAATACCGCGCCGCGTCCGCAGAGGTGGTTCGAGTGACCGACTCCGAGTCCGCGCGCCCCGGCACCCGGGCCGACGGTTCGCACGACGACGATTCGCTCGCCGAGCTCGGCTACAAGCCGGAGCTCAAGCGCACCCTGGGCAACTTCCACACCTTCGCCGCCGGCATCAGCTACATCTCGATCCTCACCGGCACCTTCCAGCTGTTCTACTTCGGCATCGCCCACGGCGGCCCGGCCTACTGGTGGTCCTGGCCGATGGTCTTCGTCGGCCAGTTGATGGTGGCGCTGTGCTTCTGCGAGCTGGCCGCCCGCTACCCCGTGGCCGGGTCGATCTACAACTGGGCCAAGAAGCTCGGCGGCCCGCACATCGGCTGGCTCGGCGGCTGGATGATGCTGACCGCCACCATGGTCTCGCTGTCCGCGGTGGCGCTGGCGTACCAGGTGACGCTGCCGCAGATCTCGTCGTGGTTCCAGTTCATCGGCGACGGGACCGGCCAGTCCGCGGCCGAGAACGCCGTGGTGCTCGGCACGATCCTGATCGCCTTCACCACCCTGGTCAACGCCTTCGGCGTCAAGCTGATGGCGCGGATCAACTCCGCGGGCGTGGCGATCGAGCTGATCGCCGCCATCGTTCTGGTCATTCTGCTCGCCGCGCACGTCACCCGCGGCCCCGGCGTGGTGCTCAACACCTTCGGTCTGGGCAGCGGCACGAACCTCGGCTACTTCGGCGCGTTCCTGACCGCGTCACTGGCCTCGGCGTATGTCATGTACGGCTTCGACACCGCCTCGTCGCTCGGTGAGGAGTCCAAGGACCCCGGCCGCAACGCACCCCGCGCCATCCTGCGGGCCCTGATCGCGTCCTTCCTCATCGGCGGTCTGATCCTCCTCTTCGCCCTGCTCTCCGTGCCCGATCTGCACTCCAAGGAACTGTCCGTGGACGGCCTGCAATATGTGGTGCTCTCCACGCTCGGCTCGACCATCGGGCAGATCGTGCTCTGGTGTGTGGTCATTGCGATCACCGTGTGCGAGCTGGCGGTGCACACCGCCGGCATCCGGCTGGCCTTCGCGATGGCCCGGGACAACAACCTCCCGGCCGCCTCCCTGCTCGCCAAGGTCAGTCCGCGCTTCCAGACACCGGTGCTGCCGGCCGTCATCATCGGCCTGGTGGCGATCGCCATCCTGCTCATCAACGTCAACCAGCCGCAGATCTTCTCGGTGATCACCAGCATCGCGATCATCATGATCTATCTGGCGTATCTCGCGGTCACCCTGCCGATGCTGGTCCAACGGCTGCGCGGCAACTGGACACCGGCCAAGGGGAAGTTCTCGCTGGGCAGGTTCGGCATTCCGGTGAACGTCCTCGCCGTGCTCTGGGGCTTCGGGATGTCCCTCAACCTCGCCTGGCCGCGTGCCGCGGTGTACAACGCGACCGGCCCCCAGCACTGGTATCTGCGCTGGGGCGCCTTCTTGTTCATCGGTGTCGTGGCGATCGGCGGCTTCACCTACTACTGGTTCGTCCAGCGCAAGCACACGGGAGTCCTGGCCACCCACGCCGCCGTCACCCCCGACAGCGGCGGCCCGGGCGACAGCAGCACCCCCACCCCCTGATCTGGAGACGCCGCCATGTCCCAAGAGGCCCCTGTGGACGAGTTCGACTATGTCGTGGTCGGCGGCGGCACGGCCGGCGCCGTCGTGGCCGCCCGGCTCAGCGAGGACCCCGCCGTCACCGTCTGCCTCCTGGAAGCCGGCCCCTCCGACGTCGGTGACGAAAACGTGCTGCGCCTGGACCGCTGGATGGGCCTGCTGGAGTCCGGCTACGACTGGGACTACCCGGTCGAACCGCAGGAGAACGGCAACAGCTTCATGCGGCACGCCCGCGCCAAGGTGCTCGGCGGCTGCTCCTCGCACAACTCCTGTATCGCCTTCTGGACCCCGGCCGAGGACCTGGACGAATGGGCCGCGATGGGCTGTACGGGCTGGGGCGCGGCGGACTGCTTCCCGCTCTTCCAGCAGCTGGAGACCAACGACGCCCCCGGCGACCACCACGGCCGCAACGGCCCGGTCACCCTGCGCACCATCCCGCCGAACGACCCGTGCGGTGTGGCCCTTCTGGAGGCCTGCGCGGCAGCCGGCATCCCGACCACGCCGTTCAACACCGGTCGGACCGTCGTCCGGGGCGCGAACTGGTTCCAGATCAACTGCCGCCCGGACGGCACCCGTTCCTCCGCCTCGGTGTCCTACCTCCACCCCGTCATGGGCACCCGCAAGAACCTCGAGGTACGCACCGGGCTCCAGGCCAAGCGCCTGAACTTCGACTCCTCCCGGCGCTGCACCGGTGTGGACTGTCTCGCGCCCGACCTGATCCACACCCGCACCGTCAACGCCCGCCGCGAGACCATCGTCTCCTGCGGCGCCATCGATTCCCCGAAACTCCTCATGCTCTCCGGCATCGGCCCGGCCGGACATCTGCGTGCCACCGGTATCGACCCGGTCATCGACTCCCCCGGCGTCGGCTCCTACCTCCAGGACCACCCGGAGGGCGTGATCATGTGGAACGCCAAGCAGCCCATGGTCAGTTCGTCCACCCAGTGGTGGGAGATCGGCATCTTCGCCGACACCGAACCCGGCCTCGACCGCCCGGACCTGATGTTCCACTACGGTTCCGTGCCCTTCGACATGAACACCTACCGCCGCGGCTACCCCACCTCGGAGAACGCCTTCTGCCTCACCCCGAACGTCACCCGGGCCCGCTCACTGGGCACGGTGCGGCTGCGCACCCGCGACTTCCGCGACAAGCCCGAGGTCGACCCGCGCTACTTCACCCATGAACACGACGTCCGCGTCATGACCCACGGCCTGCGCCTCGCCCGCGAGATCATCTCCCAGGCACCCATGGCCGACTGGGCCGGCACCGAACTCGCCCCCGGCCCGTCCACCCTGTCCGACGCCGAGTTGTTCGAGTACATCCGCACCACGCACAACACGGTCTACCACCCCGCCTGCACCGTGCAGATGGGCGCCCCCGATGACCGGACGACGCCGCTCGACCCCCAGCTGCGGGTCAAGGGCGTGACCGCTCTGCGGGTGGCCGACGGTTCGGTGATGCCGTTCCTGCCGGCCGTGAACCCCTGCATCACCACGATGATGATCGGGGAGAAGTGTGCGGACATGATCAAGGGCGCCCGGTAGGGGCGCCCCTGCGTCCATGCGAAAGCCCCACCCACGGGCGGGGCCACTCACACATCCACGGCCTACGAGGTGGGCTCCCTTCGCCGGCATTGTCCGAATCAGGTGCTAGGGGTCGCCGTCCGGTCCTGTGACCTTTCGGCCTCTCAGCCCGACTTTTCTTCTTGTCCTCGGCGAGAGCCAGAGCTCCCTTCCCCGAGGCCGGTCCAGTCGAACTCCCTCGCTCGCCCCGTAGGCCTACGTTCAGGGTACTCCCACACAAAGGGGATGGAACAGGTTATTCACACTTTTTCTTCCGTCACCCGGAGCGGCGGAACCCCCGCTGAGAAGGGGTTTTTCCGGAGATCCGAGGGGCGCGAACCATACGCACACGCCAGTAACCGTGCGTATGCACCGGCGCAGCGACGGAAGCTTGGGCGCAGCGGGGCGAGCAGACCCCGGCCGGGCCGGATCACCGCGCCGAAGCCGCGCACGGAGGGCACGGCCGGTCCCGTCCACCGGGACCCTCGGTTTCCGGGCTGTGTCACGATCGTGGCGTCACGCAGGCCGGAGAGGGGACGCGCATGGCTGGTCGGGCCGCAGAGCACAGCAACCACACGGAGGGCGGCACGGACCCGGAGCCGGCGGAACGGGACGCCGGCTCGGGGGCGACCGTGGCCGAGCGGGTGCGGCGGGCCGAGGGGAACCTGTCTCCTGCCGAGCGGAAGATCGCGCGGGCGCTGACGGCCAATTACCCGGCGGCCGGGCTGGAGTCCGCCTCGGGGCTCGCCTCCCAGGCCGGTGTCAGTGCACCCACCGTGGTGCGGTTCGTCGCCCGGCTCGGCTTCGACGGCTACCGGCACTTCCAGCAGTCGCTGCGCGAGGAGGTGCAGGCGCGTCACGCCTCGCCGCTGACCCTGGCGCCGGTGATCGGCGCGGACTCCCCCACCTCCGAACTGGTCGAGGCCGCGCAGCAGGTGAGCAGTGCGACGCTGGGCCAGACGTTCGCAGCCCTCCCCGAGCGGGAGTTCGAGCAGGCGGTCGGTCTGATCTGTGACCCCGCCAAGCGGATCGCATGCTTCGGCGGGCGTTTTTCGCAGCTCCTGGCCGAGTACCTCGACCTGCATCTGCGGCTGCTGCGGCCGGGGACCCTCCTGCACACCGCGGCGCCGGGGCGCGATGCGGGATTCCGCCTCGATCTGAACCGACGGGACGTGTGCGTGGTCTTCGACTTCCGCCGCTACCAGGACGACACCGTGCAACTCGCCCGGCACGCACACGAACGCGGGGCCAAGGTCGTGCTGTTCACCGACCCATGGCTCTCACCGGTGGCCGAGTTCGCCGATGTGGTGCTCCCCGCGCGCGTCGAGGCACCGAGTCCGTTCGACAGCATCGTCGCCCCCCTGGCACTCGTCGACACCCTGGTTGCCGCCGTGCATGCGCGCCTGGGACCGGCGGCCGACGAGCGGATGCGGGCCGCGGAGGAGGAGTGGAGCGGAGAAGTCGGAGCCTACTGAAAAATTCATTTCAACACACCCCTTGACGCTCCGCTTGAAACAAATATTTCATGAGGGTGTCTCGGGCCGCACCCCCTGCGGCCCCCTTCTGCTCGGGAGTGTGTTGTGCCCGATCATCCTCATCCCTCACGCAAGCTGCGGCTGTGGGAAGCCTTGGCCCTCTCCGTCGGTCTCATGGGGCCGACCCTGGCGATGGGCCTCAACGGGGCCGGCGTCGCGGCCACCGTGGGCAAGGCCGTGCCCCTGGTCTTCCTGCTCGGCCTGCTCGGCGTCGGCCTCGTGGGCTACGGCTTCTGGCGGCTGACCCAGCACTTCCACCACGCCGGCTCCGTCTATGCCCTCGCCGGAGCCACCATCGGGCCCCGCGCCGGCTTCTTCGGCGGGTTCGCCCTGCTCGGCACCTACCTCGCCTTCCTGGTGTGCACGCTCGCCGCGACCGGGGTCTTCGCCCATGCCTTTCTGCACGCTCTGGGCATGACCTCCACCGGCCCATGGGCGGTCGTCGTGGTCGTTGCCGCCCTGGGCGTCACCCTGCTCAATTCACGTGACACCCGCCTCACCGCCCGCACCCTGCTGATCACCGAAGGCGTCGGCATCGCGGCCATGCTGGTCCTCGCCCTTGTCGTCATCGGGCGTACCGGCACCGGTTCGGCGCCCCGCCACCAGTCCTTCGACCTGTCGGTCTTCACCCCCGGCGGAGCCGGCTTCGGCGCCGTCATGACGGCGACCGTCTTCGCCTTCCTGTCCTGGGCGGGCTTCGAGGCGTGTGCGTCACTGGGCGAGGAGACCGACGACCCCAAGCGCAATATCCCGCGCGCCCTGGTGGGAAGCGTGCTGCTCACCGGCGTTCTGTACCTCCTGATGATGTTCGTCCAGACCATAGGGTTCGGCACCGACGGCAAGGGGGTGAAGGAGTTCGCCGGGGCGGAATCGGCTCTTGTGACGCTCTCCGACGACTACCTCGGCACCTGGTTCTCGCTCGTCATCGCCTTCACCGCGGTCGCCTCCGCCTTCGCCGCCGCACTGTCCTCGTCCGCCGCCGCGGCCCGCATGGTCTCGGCGCTGGCCCGGGACGGCTTCGGTCCCGCCGGGCTCGCCCGCACCCAGCCGCTCACCGGCGCCCCCACCAGGGCCCTGTGGCTGTGCGGGGCCCTGGCCGTCACCATCACGGCCGTCATGTACGGCCTGGGCACCACCGCCTTCGACACCTACTACTGGTACGCGACCATCGGCGTGCTGTGCGTCCTGGTCGTCTACGCGGTGGCCGGTGCCGGCGTGATCGTCTTCACCCTCTCCCGCCGCGGCAACATCCCCCGCCGCGAACTGGTCATCCCGCTCGCCGGTCTGGGCTACCTCTGCTTCGTCTTCTACCGGCAGTCCACCGGCCAGGGCGCGCCCTACACCTACTTCCCCTGGATCGCCGCCGCCTGGTGTGCGACCGGACTCGCCGTGGTCCTCCTCGCCCCCGCCCTCGCCGGGCGCATCGGCGCCCGTCTCACCAGTGAACTGAACGGGGGCCAGGGCCCCCGCCAGGAGCAGAGCCCGGAGCCTCCGGCCGCCGACAGCATGAAGGTGATCTCATGACTCCCCGCACCGACGACTACGCGACCGTCTTCGTCGCCACCTGCGATCTGGCCGGTCAGGTACGGGGACGTGCCGTGCCGCCTTCGGAACACGACGCGGTTCTGCGCAGCGGCACCGGCTGGGTTCCCGCGAACCTTGCGATCTCCTCGTTCGGCCCGATCGCCCCCGACAACGTCTTCGGCTCCCGGGGCGACCTGCGGCTGGTCCCCGACGCCGGCACCGCGGTCGGCATCCCGGCGGACGGCACCGCCCCGGGGATGCTGCTCTACCTCGCCGACCAGACGCTGCCGGACGGACAGCCCTGGGCCTGTTGCCCGCGCACCTTCCTGCGGGATGCCCTCGCGGAGCTGCGCGAACGCACCGGCCTGGAGGTCGTCGCCGCCTTCGAGCACGAATTCGTGCTCGAAGGCCTGCCGGCGAGCGCTCCGTTCTCGCTCCGGCGCTTCCGCGAGGCCGAACCTTTCGGATCCGATCTGGTACGGCTGCTGGAGCAGACCGGCCTCGAACCGGAGACATGGATTCCCGAGTACGGCGACGGCCAGTTCGAGGTCACCCTCCGCCCCGCCGCTGCCGCGGTCGCGGCCGACCGGGCCGTTCTCCTCAGGGAACTCGTCCGCGACCTGGCCCGCCGCCGTGGCCTGCCCGTCACTTTCGCCCCGCTCCTGGACGCCGACGGTGTGGGCAACGGCGTTCACCTCCATCTGAGTCTGCGCGACGCCGATGGCCGCCCCGCGCTGTACGACCCGCAGCGCCCCGGCCGGCTCTCCGCCCTCGGCGCCCGTTTCAGCGCCGGCGTCCTGGCCCATGCCCCGGCGCTCACGGCCCTGACCGCGCCGAGCCCGGTGTCCTTCCTGCGCCTGACCCCGAACCGCTGGAGCGCCGCCGGGGCGTTCCTGGCCGAGCGCAACCGCGAGGCGCTGCTGCGCATCTGCCCCACCACCGAGCTCTCCGGATCCGGCCCCGCCGCCCAGTTCAACCTCGAATACCGGGCCGCCGACGCCACGGCCAACCCCTGGCTCGCCCTGGCCGTCCTCGTCCGGGCCGGCCTGGCCGGTCTCACCGGGGACTACGACGAGCCCACCGTGTGGCCCGAGGACACCGACCGGTCCGATCTCGCGTCGGCGCCGCCGCTGCCCGCCACCCTCGAAGAGGCCCTGGAGGCCCTGGAGAAGGACCACGTCGTCCGCTCCTGGTTCGACCCACGTCTGCTGGCGACTCAGCTCTCGGTCAAACGCTCCGAACTCGCCCAGCTGGACGGTCTGGACGACGCCGCACGCATTCGGAAGGTCCGCAATGTCTACTGAACGACTCCTCGCGGAGATCACACGGCTCCCCCTGGTGGACCACCACGTCCACGGCGCCCTCCGCCACGACGCCGACCGCTGCGCCCTGGAGCAGATGCTCACCGAGTCCGACCGCCCGATCCCGCCGTGGATGACCCAGTTCGACTCGCAGATCGGCTTCGCCGTCCGCCGCTGGTGCGCCCCGGTCCTCGGCCTCGAACCCCACACCGACCCCGAGACGTACCTGGCCAGGCGCTCCGAACTCGGCACCGACGAGGTCAACCGCAGACTGCTCGAAGCCTCCGGCATCGGCCACTACCTGCTGGAGACGGGCTACAAAGGGGAGGACATCCTCGGCCCCCCGGGCATGGCGGCCGCCTCAGGACGCCCTGTCGACGAGGTGGTGCGCCTGGAAACCGTGCTGGAGGACGTGGTGCGCGACGGGGTCACCGCCGCCGAACTCCCTGACCGGTTCCGGGCGGCCCTGGCTGCGCGTACGGTCACCGCGGTGGGCCTCAAGAGCATCATCGCCTACCGTCACGGCTTCGACTTCGATCCCGGACGCCCCGACACCCACGAGGTGGCAGCCGCCGCAGGCGCCTGGCTCGCCGAGTACGAAGCCACCGGCGCCCTCCGCGTAAGCCACCCGGTACTGCTGCGCTTCGCCCTGTGGTGCGGTGTCGACCGCGGTCTGCCGATCCAGCTGCACGCCGGTTACGGCGACCCGGACGTCGAACTCCACCGCTGCGACCCGCTGTTGCTCACCCGGTTCATCAAGAACGTGGAACCGCACGGCACCGACCTGCTGCTGTTGCACTGCTACCCCTTCCAGCGCAACGCGGGCTACCTCGCCCAGGTGTTCCCGCACGTGTACTTCGACGTCGGCCTCGGCATCAACTACACCGGCGTGCGCTCCGACGCCCTCATCGCCGAATCACTGGAACTCGCCCCGTTCGCCAAGATTCTCTTCTCCTCCGACGCCTGGGGGCCGCCGGAACTGCATCACCTCGGCGCCCTGTTGTGGCGTCGCGGCATGGCCCGGACCATCGCCGCGTGGACCGAGAGCGGGGAGTGGGACGTCGAGGAAGCCCTCAAGGTGGTGCGCATGATCGGCCACGACAACGCCCGCCGCGTCTACCGGCTGGAGGCCCGGACATGACCGGCCACCACCTGCCTGCGCTGGCCGCCGCGCTCGACGAGGAACTGCCGGCCGCCGCGGCACTGCGCCACCGCATCCACGCCCGCCCCTGCCTGTCCGGCGCCGAAGCCCCCACCCGCGACCTCGTGCTCGCCGCACTGCCCGCAGGCTCCCTCGCCAAGGTCGCCGACACCGGTGCCGTCCTCCGGATCGGCGGACCGGGCCCCGCCGTCGCCGTCCGCGCCGAACTCGACGCCCTGGCGGTGGAGGAGAAGAGCGGCGCGGCATGGATGTCCGAACACCCCGGCCTCATGCATGCCTGCGGCCACGACGTACACCTGGCCGCGCTCACCGCCCTCGCCCGGGCCGTCGACCGCGCCGGCGGCCCGGCCCCCCTGCTGGCCGTCCTGCAACCGAGGGAGGAGACCTACCCCTCCGGCGCCCGGGACATCGTCGAGGACGGCATCCTCGACCGGGAGCAGTGCCGGGCGGTGATCGGAGCGCATGTGCAGCCGCTGCTGCCGCCCGGCACCGTCGCCTGCACCCCCGGCGGCGTCAACGCCTCGGCCGACGAGTTCACGATCACGGTCCGGGGCCGCAGCGGCCACGCCGCCTACCCGCACCTCACCCGCGACCCCGTCGTCGCCCTGGCCCATATCGTCGTCGCCCTGCAAAGCCTGGTCAGCCGCGGTACCGACCCCATGTCGCACGTCGTACTCACGGTCAGCACCCTCGCGGCGGGCACCGCCGCCAACGTCATCCCCGGCACCGCCGAAGCCCGCGGCACACTGCGCGCGCTGGGCAAAGACGACCGCGAGATGCTGCACACCCGGCTGGCGGAGGTCGCCGGACTGGTGGCACAGACCCATGGCTGCACCGCGCAGGTGGACATCATCCGCGGAGAGCCCGTACTCGACAACGACCCGGCGCTGACCGCCGCCACGAGACCGCTGCTCGGCACGCTCGGTCTGAGCGCCGGTGACGACCTGCGCTCCGCCGGCTCCGACGACTTCTCCTTCTTCTGCGCACATCTGCCGTCGCTGATGCTGTTCGTCGGCACCCACGGCGGCACCGAACAACTGCACTCGCCCACGTTCCTGCCCCCCGACGGGCGGATCCGCGACGTCGCCCACGCCATGCTCGCCGGCTACCTGGCCGCCGCGGAACCGCTGGTCTGAACTCCCCGCCGCCTTCGCACCCTTCGCACCTTCTCGTACACAAGGACCGCCTCATGGCCACCACCGAAACGCACGGCATACCCCACCCCGGCTCCACGACCCGGCACCATGTGTCGCTGGCCGAGACGGCCACCGCCCACAACTACGCCCCCCTGCCCGTGGTGCTGGCCTCCGGCCAGGGCGCCTGGGTCACCGATGTCGAGGGCCGCCGCTACCTGGACTGCCTGGCCGGATACTCGGCCCTCAACTTCGGCCACGCCCACCCCCGGCTGACGGCCGCTGCCCAGGAACAGCTGGCCCGCCTCACCCTGACCAGCCGGGCGTTTCACAACGACCGCCTCGGTCCGTTCTGCCGGGACCTCGCCGACCTGGCCGGCATGGATCTCGTACTGCCGATGAACACCGGTGCCGAGGCCGTCGAGACCGCGATCAAGGTCGCCCGCAAATGGGGCGCCGACCGCAAGGGCGTAGCCCCGGATCGCGCCAACATCATCGTCGCCGACGGCAATTTCCACGGGCGCACCACCACGATCGTCAGCTTCTCCACCGACCCCGTCGCCCGCGACGGCTTCGGCCCCTTCACGCCCGGCTTCCGTAGCGTCCCCTACGGCGACAGCGCGGCGCTGGAAGCGGCAGTCGACGAGGACACCGTGGCCGTGCTCCTCGAACCCATCCAGGGCGAGGCCGGCGTGGTCATCCCTCCGCCGGGCTACCTCCAGGCGGTGCGGGAGGTGTGCAGCCGCAAGAACGTGTTGTTCCTCGCGGACGAGATCCAGTCCGGACTCGGCCGTACCGGCACCACATTCGCCTGCGACGCCGAGGGTGTCACCCCTGACGTCTATATCCTCGGCAAGGCCCTTGGCGGAGGCATCGTGCCGGTGTCCGCCGTGGTCTCCCGCCACGACGTCCTCGGGGTCATCCGCCCCGGCAGCCATGGCTCCACCTTCGGTGGCAACCCGCTCGCCGCCGCCGTCGGTCATGCCGTGGTGGAGCTGCTGCGCAGCGGTGAATACCAGGCCCGGGCGGCCGCATTGGGCGAGCGGCTGCGCGGCCGGCTGGAGGATCTGACCGGCCGCGGCGTGGTCGCGGTCAGGTCCCGCGGCTTGTGGGCCGGCATCGACCTCGACCCCGCACTCACCACCGGACGCCAGGCCTGTCTGCGGCTCCTGGACCATGGTGTGCTCGCCAAGGACACCCACGGCTCCACCCTCCGACTCGCCCCGCCACTCATCATCGAGCCCGGTCAACTGGACTGGATGTGCGATCAGCTGGGCGAAGTCCTGGCACAGGCCGGCACCTGAGGTCCGGGGGCGGGGCAGGGCCGGGCGGTGTCCGCCACAACCGTGACCGGTGCAGCGCACGTGCGAGACGGCGCCCCCCGCTGCACCCGAACGCAAGCACCCCTTGCACGAGGGCTTCGGGCTCGCCCTGACCCTCGACATGAGAAAGAGGGCTGTGACCGTGGAGTCACAACCCTCTCAACATGCACTTGCGAAAAGTGTCCGAGGGGGGACTTGAACCCCCACGCCCGATAAAGGGCACTAGCACCTCAAGCTAGCGCGTCTGCCATTCCGCCACCCGGACTAGGTGTGATCTTCGCGGGGCGTTCCCCGCGGCGACATGGACAACAATACCAAGGTTTCGGAGTGCCTTTCACCTGCGTATCCGTCGCCCACATAACCTCAATTTATGGGCAATGCAGGACATGTCGTGCATATCAGTGGTCCACGCAGGCCACGGGCGCTTTCACCGCTGCGGGAGCATCTGCGGGACACCTTCTGGTTCGCGCCGACGGCGGGGCTGGCCTGCGCGGCGCTGCTGTGGTGGGCGGCCTCGACGCTGGACCTCAAGCTCATCGCGGCGCTCCAGCGGGCGCACGCGTACGCGGCGGTCGGGGAACTGGTCTCGATCGCCGAGGACACCAAGACGATCGTGACAACGATCAGCTCGGCGATGATGACCTTCATCGGTGTGGTCTTCAGCATCTCGCTGGTCGCGGTGCAGATGGCGAGCGGTCAGCTCACCCCGCGAGTGGTGCGGATCTTCATCCGGAGCCGGATCAGCAAGATCACGCTCACGGTCTTCCTGGCGACCTTCCTCTTCTCCCTGCTGGTGCTCACCTCGTACGAGAGCGAGACCGATGCCCGGCAGGTCACCTCGGTGCCGGTGGTGCAGAGCCTGCTGACGATGGTGTTGGTGGCGCTCAGCCTGATCCTGTTCATCGCGTATGTGTCGGCCACCTTGCGGCTGATGCAGGTGGGGCCGGTGGTCGACCGGATCACCCGGGAGACGCTGCGGATGCTGGCGCGGCAGGGCACCGGTGGGGAGGTCGGGGAGGACCGGGCCTCCCTGCCGCCCGAGGCGGACCGTGTGGCGCACGCCGGGCGGGCGGGGGTCCTCCTGGACGTGCATGTGGCACGGCTGGTGCGGGTGGCGCGGCGGCAGGGAGTGGTCCTGCGGCTGATTCCGCGGATCGGGGACTTCGTGCTGCCGGGAACGCCGGTGCTCGCGGTGCACGGCGGGGCACCGCCGCCGCGGTGGGCGCTGCGGTACACCGTGTCGGTGGGCGTGGAGCGCACCTTTCACCAGGATCTCGGGCTCGGGCTGCGCCAGCTGTCGGACATCGCGCTGCGGGCCTTGTCGCCGGCGGTGAACGATCCGACCACGGCCGTGCAGTGCCTGGACCGGATCGTGCAGATTCTGGCGGCGGTCGTGCGGCGGCCGCTCGGGACGGTCCTCCACCGCGATCGAAGGGGTGTGGTGCGGCTGGTGCAGAACGTTCCGGGCTGGACGGATCTGGTGGACCTGGGGCTGACCGAGGTCCGGGCGGCCGCGGTGCACAGCCCGCAGGTGAGCCGGCGGATCCTGGCCGGGATCGACGATCTGCTGCTGCTCGCGCCGGAGCACCGGCAGGTGCCACTGCGGCGGCACCGCACGCTCCTGTTGCAGGCGGTGGAACGTACGGTGCCGGCCGCGGCGGACCGGCGGTTCGCCTCGCACCCGGACCGGCAGGGGATCGGCTAGGGCCTGTCGTCAAAGGCAGGCGGGACGCTGAAGACAGGCCCTCGGGCCGCCGGCGTCGGGCTTGGTTACGGCATCAGGTGGTAGTCGGGGAAGTTGCCCGGCAGACGCTCCGACGCCGGGCCCTCGGTCACCGCGCGGACGAGGAGTTCGCCGCCGACGAACGCGCCGCTCCAGGAGTTGCCGAAGCCGCCGAAGAGCTCGTCGCGGTCGCCGCGGGAGCGGGGCTTGCCATGGCCCACCTTGAACGCGCGGATCTGTGGGGCGAGACGGTCGTAGCTCTCCTTGTCGTCGCAGGAGAGGCTGGCGACCAGGGCGCCGTTGCTGGCGTTCATGGCGGCGAGGAGTTCGGCCTCGGTGTCGACGAGGACGAGGGTGTCGATGGGGCCGAACGGCTCGGCGTGGTGGAGCGGGGAAGAGGAGGGCGGGGCCAGGAGGGTGGTCGGCGGAAGATACGCCGAGGTGTCCTGGGAGGGCAGGAAGCGGCCGTCGGCGAGGCTGCCGCGGTGCAGCGGGACGGCGCCGCGGGAGATCGCCTCGGTGGTGAGGTCGGCGAGTTCCTTGGCCTTGGCGGCGTTGATCAGCGGGCCGAAGTCGAGTTCGGGGAGCGGGTCGGCGGGGTCGGCGACGGCCAGGGGGTGGCCGAACCGGACGCTGCGGACGGCCGGGAGGTACGCGGCGAGGAAGTCGGCGAAGGCTTCGCGCTGCACCACGAAGCGGGGGTAGGCGGTGCAGCGCTGCTTGGCGTAGTCGAAGGTCTTGCGCACCAGGGGCGTCAGGGACTGCCAGTCGGTGTAATTCCAGATGCCCCAGGTGTTGAGGCCCTCTTGTTCGAGGATGTGGCGTTTGCCGAGGTCGGCGACGGCGGTGGCGACGCGGGCGCCGGTGTCCCGGCCGCCGACGAAGGAGACACAGCCGATCTCCGGCGAGCGCACGAGGGAGGGCGAGAGCTCTTTGCCGCTGCCGCTGACGAGGGTGGCCGGGACCCCCTCACGGGCGGCGAGGGCGCAGGCGAGGGTGAGACAGACCAGACCGCCGTCGGTGGGGGTCTTGGCGATCACCGCGTTGCCGGCCAGCGCCTGGACGAGCATCGCGTGGATCAGCACCGACATCGGGTAGTTCCAGCTGGCGATGTTGCTGACCGGGCCGGGCAGCGGGGTGCGGTCGGCGAGCATCCGGTCGATCTCGGAGACGTACCAGCGGACGCCGTCGATGGCACGGTCGACGTCGGCCTGCGCGAGCTTCCAGGGCTTGCCGATCTCCCAGACGAGCAGCAGCGCGAGCAGTTCGCGGTGTTCGGTCAGCGCGTCGAGGGTGGCGGAGATCCGGGCCTTGCGTTCGGTCAACGGGACATGGCGCCAGGCCCGGTGCTGGTCGAGGGAGGCCCGTACGGCGTGCAGCGCGGCGTCCGCGTCGAGGCGGGGCGGGCCGGCGATGGGGGTGCCGTCGACGGGGCTGGTGGCGGGCAGCGGGTCGCCGTCCGGGTGCCAGGCAGCGGCCCAGAGGTTGAGGGCCTGGTCGTCGCGGAAGGCTTCGGGGGCCGCGGCAAGGCTGCGCTGCCAGGCGTCCTGCCAGGACGTTCCGGGCTTGAGGAGGAGCGGCGGTGCGGGTGTGGTGCGCGCGTTCCACGAGGGATTCGAGCTGGATTCGGCGGTGGGGGCCATCGGTTGTCTCCGCTCTCGGTGCACGGCCGGAGGGGCAGGGTGGTGGCGCTCGGGCGGCTCCCGGAGGAACCGTGTTACTGGACGGTAGTGGGGCATGGGGGCACTGCGGGACGGTCCGGCGTCAGGTATGGCGAGTGTCACTCGGTGGGGGCGACGGGGCCACCCGGGTGAGGCGACCGCGTGGCCCGCCGCGGTGGGGCGGGCTTCCCGCGGGCCGTTGGCGCTCCCGGCGCGCGGCATCAACGTGCTCTGACTGTCGCGGAGTTCCCCTGCTCACTGCACGACGAGGGTGGGCGGCGCCACGATGGCACCGCCCACCCTCGTCCGTCGTGCGTACGGGCTCAGCCGGCGGCGGGCTCCCCGTTCTCCTGCGTACGGTCGGCGATCGCCCGGTGGTGGCGGACGACCTCCCCGATGATGAAGTTGAGGAACTTCTCGGCGAAGGCCGGATCCAGCTTGGCGTCCTCGGCCAGCCGGCGCAGCCGCTCGATCTGCGCGGCCTCACGGGCCGGGTCGGCGGGCGGCAGGCTGTGCCGGGCCTTGAGCTCGCCGACCTGCTGGGTGCACTTGAAGCGCTCGGCGAGCAGATGCACCAGGGCGGCGTCCAGGTTGTCGATGCTGCCGCGCAGATAGCTCAGCCGTTCACGGGCCGCCTGGTCGGAGATGGCGGCCGCTTCGCCGGCCGCCGGTGCTGTCCCCTCGCTCATGTGCGTCTCGCCATTCGTGATCGGTCGGGTGCCTGGTGCGGTGTCGTGCTGGTGCTGCTTCATTCTTGATCGGGTGCACATTACCCGGCCGGTGACGGGGCGCCGGGCCGGTCTCGCGAATCGGACCGGAGGGGGCGCGATCCGGCCGGAGGGGGAACCGACCGGCCGGAGCGGGGAGCCTGACCGGCCGGGTCGGGGAGCCTGACCCGGCCGGATCCGGAAACCCGGCCGGCCGGAGTGGTCCGCGGGAGCTCCGCGCGGGGGTGGCGGTCCGGCGTCGTGCCCGGCTCTCCACGCAGGTTCTGCGCCCGGTTCTGCGCCCGGTTCTACGTCCGGCTATCCGCGCAGGTGACGGAGGTGGCGGGCGGAGCGGGCGGCGGTGGACAGCGAACCGGCCGGGTTGGCGGCCGGATCGACGGCGTCGTCGCGCTCGACGATCCAGTGGTGGTCGCGGTGGCCGTGGCCCTTGCGGCGGTACACGGTGGCCAGAAATCGCCCGTAGTCGATATCGCCGTCGCCGACATCGGTCATGTGGTAGCCGTCCTGGGCGGCGGTGTCGTGCTCACCGTCCTTGACGTGGAAGAGCGGATAGCGGTGCGGGGCCTTCAGCACGTAGTCGAGCGGTTCGAAGGGGGCGGGGGTGCCGTCGGGCCGTCGTGAGAAGCGGTACCGCGCGACATACGCCCAGTAGATGTCCATCTCCAGGAAGACCAGTTCGGGGTCGGTCTCGGCGAGCAGCACGTCGTAGAGGCGCACGCGCGGGTCGTCGGTGGCGAAGGAGAATTCGTCGGCGTGGTTGTGGTGGTAGAAGCGCATCCCACGGGCCTTCGCGGCGGCACCGTAGGTGTTGAACTCCTCGGCGGCGCGCTTCCAGGCATCGACCGTGTTGCCGTAGCGGTCGGGGCTTGAGGGGGTGCCGATGTGCGGCAGGCCGAGCGCCTCGGCGTCGTCGAGGACCTGGGTGAGCTGGGTGGCGAAGGTATACGCCTTCGGGTCGGTGGAGGAGTAGCCGACGTGGCTGCCGACGCCGCGCAGGCCGTTGTCCCGCAGCAGGCGCTTGAGCTGGGCGAGGCTGATGGCGCCCGCGCTGCCCTGGGTGTAGCCGGCGAGCTCGACCTCGTCGTAGTGGTGGCGGGCGAGTTGCTCGAAGACCCGGGCGAAGCCGAGCGATCCGGTCTGGTCGCGCAGGGTGTAGAGCTGGATGCCGAGCCTGCCGGGTGGCAGCAGCCGGCGCCGGCCGTGTGCCGCGGGGGCGGCAGCGGGCTGGGCGGCGGCGGTCCGCGCACCGAGCAGGGCAGCGGCGGTGGTGCCGGCGGCGACGCCGAGGAATCTGCGGCGGGCGAGCTTCCGGGCGAGTTCGCGGGTGCGCTCGGGGTCGTACGTCATGGTGGTGGGCTCCTCGGGAAGGACTGGGGGGTGGAGGGACTTGTGGGGCCGGAGCGGCTCAGGTGAGGCCGGCGAGGCGCAGCAACAGCGGCTTCACGTCGGTGGCGGCGGGGGCCGGGGGCAGGACGTCCGGCTGTGAGCAGATGAGGACCGGGCCGTCGGCGGGGTCGGCGGGCAGCAGTCCGTGGCTGCCGCGGACCGGCTCGGGGTCGAGCGGGACGACCGCCATCCGGTAGCGCATCCCCGCCTTCTTACGGGCGAGCGCGGCCGCGGCACGGAGGCGCACATACGGGTCGCGTGGGTCCATGAAGAGTTCGGCCGGGTCGTAGCCGGGTTTGCGGTGGATCTCGACGAGCCGGGCGAAGTCGGGCGCGCGGGCGTCGTCGAGCCAGTAGTAGTACGTGAACCAGGCGTCGGGCTCGGCCAGCGCGACGAGGTCACCGGCCCGCGGATGGTCGAGGCCGTACTCCTTCTTGCCCCGGTCGTCGAGGAGTTGCCCGATCCCGGGGAGGCCGGAGAGCGCTTCGCGGGTGGCGGTCAGGTCTTCGGGGCGCCGGACGTAGACGTGCGCGATCTGGTGATCGGCGACCGCGAAGGCACGGGAGACGGTCGGGTCGAGATACTCCATCCCGTCCTGGGTGTGCACCTCCAGCAGTCCGGCCCGGCGCAGCGCGCGGTTGATGTCGACGGGGCGGCGCACCCGGGTGATGCCGTACTCGGACAGCGCGACGACGGTGGTGCCGGCGGCGCGGGCATCGTCCAGCAGCGGGGCGAGGACGGCGTCGAGTGCGGTGGCGGCGGCGTGCGAGCGGGGGTCGTCGGGGCCGTGGCGCTGGAGGTCGTAGTCGAGGTGCGGGAGGTAGGCGAGGGTGAGATCGGGCCGGCGGGTGCGGTGCAGGTGGCGGGTGGCGTCGGTGATCCACTGGGAGGAGGCGAGCGAGGCGGTCGGCCCCCAGTAGGTGAAGAGGGGGAACGGGCCGAGCAGCTCGGTGAGTTCGTCGTGCAGGTCGGGCGGCCGGGTGTAGCAGTCGGGTTCCTTGCGGCCGTCGGCGTAGTAGATGGGGCGGGGCGTCACGGTCCAGTCGGTGTCCGCGCCCATCGCGTACCACCAGCAGACATTGGCGACGGTGTAGCCGGGGCGCGCACGGCGCGCGGCGTCCCAGATCTTGTCCCCGCCGACCAGCGCGTTGTGCTGCCGCCAGAGGTGGACCTCGCCGAGGTCGCGGAAGTACCAGCCGTTGCCGACGATGCCGTGACCCGCGGGTGTCGTCCCCGTCAGAAAGGTCGACTGGACGGTGCAGGTGACGGCGGGCAGCACCGTGCCGAGCGGGCGGTACGCCCCGGCTTCGGCGAGCGCGGAGAGCCGCGGCATATGGGTCAGCAGGCGCGGGGTGAGGCCGACGACGTCGAGGACCAGCAGGCGCCGGCCGGGGGTGGGCTCCGGGGTGGGGTGGGTCGGTCCTTTCACGGCAGCTCCTTCAGGCCCAGATCGGTCAGCAGGTCGCGGGCCAGGGCGAGTTCGGCGGCGATCCCGTCGATGAGCCGGCCGCGGGTGCGCGGCCGCAGTTCGGGGGGCAGGGCCTGCCAGGTGTACGTCTCCACCTCCAAGTGATGGGTGCGCGGGGCCGGTCCGCCGACCAGGAGGGCGAGGGCGTCCTGGAGGACCGCCATGGTGGAGGTGAGCGGCGGCTGGGGCGGGGCGTGCAGCGGCACATGGAAATGGGCGCGCCAGGGGCGGTTCGTGGGCAGCCCGCTGTCCGCGGCGAGCGCCTCGTCGAGGTCGTCGGTGGCCAGCAGCGCGCCCTGGGGGCCGCGGGTGCGGGTCTGGTGGAGGAAGCGCGGCTCGGCGAAGGCACCGAGGGCGGTGCGTACGGCGGTGCGCCCGGGGTGTTCGGCGTGCAGGGCGGCGGAGAGCTGGGACTTGACGATCGGCACGGCGGCGCGGTGCAGCGCGGCGAGCGCGACGCGGGGGTCCTCGAAGGAGGTGGCGAGGTGGCAGGTGTCCAGGCAGAGGCCGATCCGGGACGGGCGCCCCGCTGCCGACGGGTCCCGGCGCAGGGCGGTGACGGGGCCGATGGCATCGGCGGTGGTCTCGATGAGGCAGCCGGGCTCCGGCTCCAGGCCGATGCGGATCGAGCGGCCGGTGAGTTCCTCCAGAGCGTCCAGCCGGACGGCGAGGGTGCGCAGCGCCTCCAGGGCGGTGTCGCGGCGGTCGGCGGCCCCGCGGACCGGGTCGAAGTCGGTGCGCCAGGCGAGCGGGAGGGTGGAGATGGTGCCCTCGGCGGCGTCCTCGGGGAGCAGGGCGGTCAGCAGCCGCGCCAGGTCGGTGGTGTGGTCGAGCCGGGCGGGTTCCGTCCAATCCGGCCGGTACACGCGGTACTTGACCCGCTGGTCGCCGAACCCTTCGTAGGGGAAGCCGTTGAGCGTGACGACTTCCAGGCCGAGGGTGTCGAGCTGCCGGCGGAGGCGGCGCAGGGCGGCGGGGTCGGCGGTGAGGGCACGGGCGGCGTCCCTGGCGAGCCAGAGTCCGATGCCCAGGCGGTCCCGGCCCAGGCGCTTGCGGACCGGGGCACAGTGGTCGCGCAGCTGGGCGAGGACGCCGTCGAGGGTCTCGGCGGGGTGGACGTTGGTGCAGTAGGCGAGATGGACGGTGGACCCGTCGGGGTGGCGGAAGCGCATGGCGGCCGGACCTCCTCATTCCCCGCCGCGGAGGATGGAGTTGCCCTCGTGCAGCGCGCCGGGCGGCCGGGGGCTGTTCAGGTTCAGCCGGCCGCTCTGTCCGTAGAAGGCGGCGGGGTTGCGCCACAGCACCTGGTCGACGTCGTCCTCGCTGAAGCCGGCCGCGAGCATCGCGTCGCCGGCCTCTCGGGTCTTGAGCGGGTCGCTGCGGCCCCAGTCCGCCGCGGAGTTGACCAGGACCCGTTCGGTGCCGTGCAGCCGCAGGATCCGCACCATGCGGTCGGGGGTCATCTTGGTGTCGGGGTAGAGGGAAAAGCCCAGCCAGCAGCCACTGTCAGTGGCCGCGCCTACGGTTGTCTCATTGAGGTGGTCGAGGACGACGCGCTCGGGGGCGAGGGCGGATTCGCGCAGCACGTCCAGGGTGCGGCGGAGCCCGGCCGCCTTGTCGCGATGGGGGGTGTGGACGAGCGCCGGCAGGCCGTGGTCGGCCGCGAGCTGGAGCTGGGCGGCGAGAGCGGTGTCCTCGGCGGGGGTCATGGAGTCGTAGCCGATCTCACCGACGGCGACGACCGCATCCTTGACGAGGTAGCGGGGCAGGGCGTCGAGGACGGGGGTGCAGCGGGGGTCGTTGGCCTCCTTGGGGTTGAGGGCCAGCGTGCAGTGGTGAGCGATGCCGTACTGGGCGGCGCGGAAGGGTTCCCAGCCGAGGAGGGAGTCGAAGTAGTCGTAGAAGGCGGCGGGCGAGGTGCGGGGCTGCCCCAGCCAGAAGGAGGGCTCGACGACGGCCCGGACGCCGGCGGCGTACATCGCCTCGTAGTCGTCGGTGGTGCGGG
>NZ_JAMJFM010000109.1:0-5125 GCF_023544705.1 Streptomyces sp. MCA2 | reverse complement strand
CAAAGGAAGCGTCCGTTCCTTGAGAACTCAACAGCGTGCCAAAAGTCAACGCCAGATATGTTGATACCCCGTCCACTTCGGTGGATGAGGTTCCTTTGAAAGTCCACCACGGCCCATGCGGTCGGGGTGGCACACACAGCGAGGACGCTGTGAACGACCGGACCTATTCCGTCTGGTCGTTCCGCTCTCGTGTGTGTTTCACCCGATTACGGGTAAACATTCACGGAGAGTTTGATCCTGGCTCAGGACGAACGCTGGCGGCGTGCTTAACACATGCAAGTCGAACGATGAACCTCCTTCGGGAGGGGATTAGTGGCGAACGGGTGAGTAACACGTGGGCAATCTGCCCTTCACTCTGGGACAAGCCCTGGAAACGGGGTCTAATACCGGATACGACACACGACCGCATGGTCTGTGTGTGGAAAGCTCCGGCGGTGAAGGATGAGCCCGCGGCCTATCAGCTTGTTGGTGGGGTGATGGCCTACCAAGGCGACGACGGGTAGCCGGCCTGAGAGGGCGACCGGCCACACTGGGACTGAGACACGGCCCAGACTCCTACGGGAGGCAGCAGTGGGGAATATTGCACAATGGGCGAAAGCCTGATGCAGCGACGCCGCGTGAGGGATGACGGCCTTCGGGTTGTAAACCTCTTTCAGCAGGGAAGAAGCGAGAGTGACGGTACCTGCAGAAGAAGCGCCGGCTAACTACGTGCCAGCAGCCGCGGTAATACGTAGGGCGCAAGCGTTGTCCGGAATTATTGGGCGTAAAGAGCTCGTAGGCGGCTTGTCACGTCGGATGTGAAAGCCCGGGGCTTAACCCCGGGTCTGCATTCGATACGGGCAGGCTAGAGTTCGGTAGGGGAGATCGGAATTCCTGGTGTAGCGGTGAAATGCGCAGATATCAGGAGGAACACCGGTGGCGAAGGCGGATCTCTGGGCCGATACTGACGCTGAGGAGCGAAAGCGTGGGGAGCGAACAGGATTAGATACCCTGGTAGTCCACGCCGTAAACGTTGGGAACTAGGTGTGGGCGACATTCCACGTCGTCCGTGCCGCAGCTAACGCATTAAGTTCCCCGCCTGGGGAGTACGGCCGCAAGGCTAAAACTCAAAGGAATTGACGGGGGCCCGCACAAGCAGCGGAGCATGTGGCTTAATTCGACGCAACGCGAAGAACCTTACCAAGGCTTGACATACACCGGAAACGTCTGGAGACAGGCGCCCCCTTGTGGTCGGTGTACAGGTGGTGCATGGCTGTCGTCAGCTCGTGTCGTGAGATGTTGGGTTAAGTCCCGCAACGAGCGCAACCCTTGTTCTGTGTTGCCAGCATGCCCTTCGGGGTGATGGGGACTCACAGGAGACTGCCGGGGTCAACTCGGAGGAAGGTGGGGACGACGTCAAGTCATCATGCCCCTTATGTCTTGGGCTGCACACGTGCTACAATGGCCGGTACAATGAGCTGCGATACCGCGAGGTGGAGCGAATCTCAAAAAGCCGGTCTCAGTTCGGATTGGGGTCTGCAACTCGACCCCATGAAGTCGGAGTTGCTAGTAATCGCAGATCAGCATTGCTGCGGTGAATACGTTCCCGGGCCTTGTACACACCGCCCGTCACGTCACGAAAGTCGGTAACACCCGAAGCCGGTGGCCCAACCCCTTGTGGGAGGGAATCGTCGAAGGTGGGACTGGCGATTGGGACGAAGTCGTAACAAGGTAGCCGTACCGGAAGGTGCGGCTGGATCACCTCCTTTCTAAGGAGCACTTCTTACCAACTCCGGTTGGTCAGAGGCCAGTACATCAGCGAATGTCTGATGCTGGTTGCTCATGGGTGGAACGTTGACTATTCGGCACACTTGATTGGTTGTCACTAGTACTGCTTCGGCGTGGAACGTGGGGATTGATGGAGTGGGCCGGGCACGTTGTTGGGTATCTGAGGGTACGGACCGTTGAGTCTGGACCTTCGCGATGCCGGCCCCAGTGAACTCAGCCTTCGGGTTGGGGTGATGGGTGGCTGGTCGTTGCTTGAGAACTGCACAGTGGACGCGAGCATCTGTGGCCAAGTTTTTAAGGGCGCACGGTGGATGCCTTGGCACCAGGAACCGATGAAGGACGTGGGAGGCCACGATAGGCCCCGGGGAGCTGTCAACCGAGCTTTGATCCGGGGGTGTCCGAATGGGGAAACCCGGCAGTCGTCATGGGCTGTCACCCGCTGCTGAACACATAGGCAGTGTGGAGGGAACGCGGGGAAGTGAAACATCTCAGTACCCGCAGGAAGAGAAAACAACAGTGATTCCGGGAGTAGTGGCGAGCGAAACCGGATGAGGCCAAACCAGTCACGTGTGATACCCGGCAGGGGTTGCGTGGTTGGGGTTGTGGGAGTTCTCTTTTGCAGTCTGCCGGCTGTGAGGCAAGTCAGAAACCGTTGGTGTAGGCGAAGGACATGCGAAAGGTCCGGCGTAGAGGGTAAGACCCCCGTAGCTGAAACATCAACGGCTTGCTTGAGAACCACCCAAGTAGCACGGGGCCCGAGAAATCCCGTGTGAATCTGGCGGGACCACCCGTTAAGCCTAAATATTCCCTGGTGACCGATAGCGGATAGTACCGTGAGGGAATGGTGAAAAGTACCGCGGGAGCGGAGTGAAATAGTACCTGAAACCGTGTGCCTACAAGCCGTGGGAGCGTCGCGCATCGAGCTTGCTCGGTGCGTCGTGACTGCGTGCCTTTTGAAGAATGAGCCTGCGAGTTTGCGGTATGTTGCGAGGTTAACCCGTGTGGGGAAGCCGTAGCGAAAGCGAGTCCGAATAGGGCGTTGAGTAGCGTGCCCAAGACCCGAAGCGGAGTGATCTAGCCATGGGCAGGTTGAAGCGGAGGTAAGACTTCGTGGAGGACCGAACCCACCAGGGTTGAAAACCTGGGGGATGACCTGTGGTTAGGGGTGAAAGGCCAATCAAACTCCGTGATAGCTGGTTCTCCCCGAAATGCATTTAGGTGCAGCGTCGTGTGTTTCTTGCCGGAGGTAGAGCACTGGATAGGCGATGGGCCCTACCGGGTTACTGACCTTAGCCAAACTCCGAATGCCGGTAAGTGAGAGCGCGGCAGTGAGACTGTGGGGGATAAGCTCCATGGTCGAGAGGGAAACAGCCCAGAGCATCGACTAAGGCCCCTAAGCGTGTGCTAAGTGGGAAAGGATGTGGAGTCGCAGAGACAACCAGGAGGTTGGCTTAGAAGCAGCCACCCTTGAAAGAGTGCGTAATAGCTCACTGGTCAAGTGATTCCGCGCCGACAATGTAGCGGGGCTCAAGCACACCGCCGAAGTCGTGTCATTGCAGCAATACGGCCAACGCCGGCTGTGATGGGTAGGGGAGCGTCGTGTGCCGGGTGAAGCAGCCGTGGAAACGAGTTGTGGACGGTTCACGAGTGAGAATGCAGGCATGAGTAGCGATACACACGTGGGAAACGTGTGCGCCGATTGACTAAGGGTTCCTGGGTCAAGCTGATCTGCCCAGGGTAAGTCGGGACCTAAGGCGAGGCCGACAGGCGTAGTCGATGGACAACCGGTTGATATTCCGGTACCCGCTTTGAAACGCCCAATATCGAATCCATTAATGCTAAGGCCGTGAAGCCGGCCTGGAGTCTTCGGACAAAGGGACGTGGTGGAGCCGCCGATCCAAGGTGGTAGTAGGTAAGCGATGGGGTGACGCAGGAAGGTAGTCCAGCCCGGGCGGTGGTTGTCCCGGGGTAAGGGTGTAGGCCGTGTGGTAGGTAAATCCGTCACACATTAAGGCTGAGACCTGATGCCGAGCCGATTGTGGTGAAGTGGATGATCCTATGCTGTCGAGAAAAGCCTCTAGCGAGTTTCATGGCGGCCCGTACCCTAAACCGACTCAGGTGGTCAGGTAGAGAATACCGAGGCGTTCGGGTGAACTATGGTTAAGGAACTCGGCAAAATGCCCCCGTAACTTCGGGAGAAGGGGGGCCATTGCTGGTGATGGAATTTTCTTCCTGAGCTGGTGGTGGCCGCAGAGACCAGCGAGAAGCGACTGTTTACTAAAAACACAGGTCCGTGCGAAGCCGTAAGGCGATGTATACGGACTGACGCCTGCCCGGTGCTGGAACGTTAAGGGGACCGGTTAGTCACATTTCGGTGTGGCGAAGCTGAGAACTTAAGCGCCAGTAAACGGCGGTGGTAACTATAACCATCCTAAGGTAGCGAAATTCCTTGTCGGGTAAGTTCCGACCTGCACGAATGGCGTAACGACTTCTCGACTGTCTCAACCATAGGCCCGGTGAAATTGCATTACGAGTAAAGATGCTCGTTTCGCGCAGCAGGACGGAAAGACCCCGGGACCTTTACTATAGCTTGATATTGGTGTTCGGTTCGGCTTGTGTAGGATAGGTGGGAGACTTTGAAGCGGCCACGCCAGTGGTTGTGGAGTCATTGTTGAAATACCACTCTGGTCGTGCTGGATGTCTAACCTGGGTCCGTGATCCGGATCAGGGACAGTGTCTGGTGGGTAGTTTAACTGGGGCGGTTGCCTCCTAAAGAGTAACGGAGGCGCCCAAAGGTTCCCTCAGCCTGGTTGGCAATCAGGTGTTGAGTGTAAGTGCACAAGGGAGCTTGACTGTGAGACTGACGGGTCGAGCAGGTACGAAAGTAGGGACTAGTGATCCGGCGGTGGCTTGTGGAAGCGCCGTCGCTCAACGGATAAAAGGTACCCCGGGGATAACAGGCTGATCTTCCCCAAGAGTCCATATCGACGGGATGGTTTGGCACCTCGATGTCGGCTCGTCGCATCCTGGGGCTGGAGTCGGTCCCAAGGGTTGGGCTGTTCGCCCATTAAAGCGGTACGCGAGCTGGGTTTAGAACGTCGTGAGACAGTTCGGTCCCTATCCGCTGTGCGCGTAGGAGTATTGAGAAGGGCTGTCCCTAGTACGAGAGGACCGGGACGGACGAACCTCTGGTGTGCCAGTTGTCCTGCCAAGGGCATGGCTGGTTGGCTACGTTCGGAAAGGATAACCGCTGAAAGCATCTAAGCGGGAAGCCTGCTTCGAGATGAGTACTCCCACCCCCTTTGAGGGGTTAAGGCTCCCAGTAGACGACTGGGTTGATAGGCCAGATATGGAAGCC
>NZ_JAMJFM010000108.1:0-6476 GCF_023544705.1 Streptomyces sp. MCA2 | reverse complement strand
CGTGGGGGCGGGTGCGGCCACAGGGGCGGACACAGCCGCAGGAGCGGATGCGGCCATGGGGGGTGGGGGCGGCCATGGGGGCAAGTGCGGCCACTGAACCGAGTACGGCTCCTGGGGCGGATGCGGCCATCGGGGATCACCGGCCCGCGAGGAACGCGTCGACCTCGTCGGCCGTGGGCATCGCGGAGGAACAAGCGAGGCGGGAGGCGACGATGGCGCCGGCGGCGTTGGCGTAGCGCATCATCGGCTCCAGGTCCCAGCCCGCCAGCAGGCCGTGACAGAGCGAGCCGCCGAAGGAGTCGCCGGCACCCAGACCGTTGACGACCTCGACGGGGGTGGGCGGCACCTCGGCGGTGCGGCCGTCGCGGTGCACGGCGAGCACGCCCTTGGGGCCCTGCTTGATGACGGCGAGTTCGACGCCCATGTCCAGCAGCGCCTGGGCGCAGGCCTGGGGATCACGCAGCCCGGTGGCGACCTCGGCCTCGTCGACATTGCCGACCGCCACGGTGGCGTGCCGGAGGGCCGCCTCGTAATACGGGCGGGCGGTGGCCATCGCCGCGGCACCGCTCGCCCCGCCGTCCCCGGAGGCGCCGCCCTCGCCGCCCCAGAACATCGGCCGCCAGTCGAGGTCGAAAACGGTCGTGCCCCTCTTGGCGCGGGCCTCCAGCGCGGCGAGGGTGGCGCTGCGGCTGGGCTCCTCGCACAGCCCCGTACCGGTGATCCAGAAGATCCGGGCGGCCGCGATGGCGTCCCGGTCGAGCTCTTCGGGGCGGATGACCAGGTCGGGGGCCTTGGGGCGGCGGTAGAAGTAGAGCGGGAAGTCGTCCGGCGGGAAGATCTCGCAGAAGGTGACCGGCGTCGGATAGGCGTCGACCGGCGTCACCCAGCGGTCGTCCACGCCGAAGTCGCGCAGCGCCTGGTGGAGATAGTCGCCGAACGGGTCGCTTCCGGTACGGCTGATCACCGCGCTGCGCCTGCCGAGCCGGGCCGCGGCGACCGCGACATTGGTGGCCGAACCACCGAGGAACTTCCCGAACGTCTCGACCTGCGCCAGCGGCACACCGGTCTGCAACGGGTAGATGTCGACTCCGATGCGGCCCATGGTGATCAGGTCGTACGGCTCGGTCATGTGCGCCCCTTCGGGTCGGCCGGCACGGCAGGTTCGGCGGGTTCGGCTCCGAGGAAAGGTCTAACGGGGAGAGTCAGACCCTGTCAACAATTTGTCCTTACATACTGACGTCGACCGGCTGCCAGACCGAGACCCGAGACTCCACCCCGAACCGAAGAATCACCCCACCCACCGGCCACAAATCCACCCACTCCGCCCACCCCACCCGAAAGGTGCCCGCCTCGGGTGCGCGCCTCGGGTGCACCCGGGGCAGGCACCCGGGCGCATCTCCGGACGCACCTCAGAGCGGTCCCCGGAGCGCACCTCCGGACGCACCTCAGGACGCACCGCCGAGCGCACCTCCGTACGCACCCCACACGACAAAGTCATTAAGTCCTTATGTCAGGACGAAGTCTTGACACTCCCCGGGGCGCCAGAGAGGCTGTGCCCCACGACCCACCCCAGCGCCTCCCGGTCACCGCCGACCGGCGAGAGGAGAGCCGCAGCATGTCCGT
The DNA here is from genome assembly GCF_023544705.1 of Streptomyces sp. MCA2. Classification (NCBI taxonomy): domain Bacteria; kingdom Bacillati; phylum Actinomycetota; class Actinomycetes; order Kitasatosporales; family Streptomycetaceae; genus Streptomyces; species Streptomyces sp. MCA2. Next base: position 4,853 of record NZ_JAMJFM010000108.1, on the reverse strand, counting down.
TCCCCATGCCGCCCCGCCCGTCCTGGACCGCCTCCGCATCGGCTCCGCACCCGACTCGTGGGGAGTCTGGTTCCCCGACGACGACCAGCAGGTCCCCTGGCAGCGCTTCCTGGACGAGGTCGCCGAGGCCGGCTACGAGTGGATCGAGCTCGGCCCGTACGGCTACCTGCCCACCGACCCCGCCGTCCTGCACGACGAGATCGCCCGCCGCAGCCTGAAGGTCTCGGCAGGCACGATCTTCACCTCGCTGCACCACGGCCCGTCCGTATGGGACAAGACCTGGGCGCACGTCTCCGAGGTCGCCACCCTCACCCAGGCGATGGGCGCGGGGCACCTCGTCGTCATCCCGTCCTTCTGGCGGGACGACAAGACCGCCGAGGAGATCGAGCCGCGCGAGCTGACCACGGAGCAGTGGAAGCACCTGACCACCGGCATGGAGCGGCTCGGCAAGCGGGTCCGGGACGAGTTCGGGCTGGACATCGTCGTCCACCCGCACGCCGACACCCACATCGACACCGAGGAACACGTCGAGCGCTTCCTGCACGTCACCGACTCCGACCTGGTCAACCTCTGCCTGGACACCGGCCACTACGCCTACTGCGGCGGCGACAGCGTCAAGCTCATCCGCACCTACGGCGAGCGGATCGGCTACCTCCACCTCAAGCAGGTCGACCCGGACATCCTCGACGAGGTCGTCACCAAGGGCACCCCGTTCGGCCCGGCCGTCAAGCAGGGCGTGATGTGCGAACCGCCGCTCGGCGTGCCCGCACTGCCGCCCGTCCTCCAGGCCGCCCAGGAACTGGATGTCGATCTCTTCGCCATCGTCGAGCAGGACATGTACCCCTGCCCGCCCGACCAGCCGTTCCCGATCGCCGACCGCACCCGCCGCTTCCTGCGCTCCTGCGGCGCCTGAGCTGCCTGCGCCTCATGCGCGACCCCATGCGCACCCCGTCCGCGCGCGCCTCAGGCGCGCCACGTCTGCGCGCGCCTCGACACGCGGGGCGGCATGCGGCACGCGGGGGCGGTACGCGTGCGCCTCGATCCGCGGTCCCGGCATGGCTGCGCCTCGGCGCGCGGGCGCAGGTGCATACACCTCGGCGTACGCGCTCGCGCGCGTGCACCTCGCGGACGTGCGTCGCGTATGGCGTGCACCTCGCAGCCTGCGTCGTGCAGGCGTGCGTCGCGATAGAAGTGCACGCGTTGATGGGCGCGCCTCGTGGGATGCCTTGATGCGTGCGTCTTGTGCGTGTATGGCTCGCATGCGTATGCCTCACGACGCCTCCTCACACCCCGGCAACGATTACGGAGAGTAATCAGTTCCCAGGGTACATCACACTCTGTAGCACGTAAGGACTTGAGGACGACATGACTTCGCACGAAACGCTCGGTGTGCTCGGCGTGGCGGTCATCGGCACCGGCCGGATGGGCGCCGACCATGTGCGCCGGATCAACGAGGTGATCAGCGGCGCCCGGGTGGCCGCGGTGGTCGACATCGATGCGGCCCGCATCAAGGACCTCGCCGACGGCATCGAAGGGTGCACCGCGTACACCGACCCGGCCGCCGCCATGGACGACCCCGAGGTGGACGCCGTACTGATCGCCTCCCCGGGCCCCGCGCACGAGGCGACCCTGCTGGATGCCTTCGCGCGCGACCTGCCCGTGCTGTGCGAGAAGCCGCTGACGCCGGACGCCGCCTCCGCGCTGCGTGTACTGGAGGCCGAGCAGGCGCTGGGCCACCGTCGTGTCCAGGTCGGCTTCATGCGTCGTTACGACGCGGACTACCGCACCCTCAAGTCCCTTCTGGACCAGGGCATTTACGGCCGTCCGCTGATGCTGCACAACAAGCACCGCAACGCCGACACCCCGCCCGGCTTCACCAACGCGATGATGATCAATGACTCGGTGGTGCACGAGATCGATGTGACCCGCTGGCTGCTGGAGGAGGAGATCACCGCGGTCCGCGTGCTGCGCCCGGCCCCCACCGGCAACGCCCCGGAGGGCCTCAGCGACCCGCAGCTGATCCTCTTCGAGACCGCGGGCGGCCAGGTCGTGGACACCGAAATCTTCGTCAACTGCGGCTTCGGTTACCAGGTCGGCTGTGAGGCGGTCTGCGAGGGCGGCACCGCCCGGATCGGTGACGACCACGGGGTCTTCAGCAATGCCGCGGGCCGCTGGGGCGGCGCCGTTCCCCCCGGCTTCGTGGAGCGCTTCGAGGAGGCCTACGACCGGCAGGTGCAGCGCTGGGTGAACGCCACCCGGCGCGGCGAGGTCGAGGGCCCCAGCTGCTGGGACGGCTATGCCGCGGCGGCGGTGTGCGAGGCGGGTGTGCGGGCGCAGACCACCGGCGAGCGGGTGGCCGTCGAGCTGATCGAGCGGCCCGCGCTGTATTGCTGAGGCGCGCTGTATTGCTGAGGCGCGCTGCATTGCTGAGACGCGCTGTACCTGTACCGCTGGGGCGCGGCCCGTCGGCGGATCGCGCGGTACCACCGAGGCGCGCCCGTCACCGGCCCGCGCCGTCCCGCCGAGGCTCGGTCCGTCGCCGACCTGCATTGTCCCGCCGAGGTTCGGCCCGTCACCGATCCGCGCCGTCCCGCCGAGGCACGCCCGTCACCGACCCCGCTGTCCCATCGAGGCTCGGCCCGTCACCGGCCCACCTCATCCCGCCGAACCTCAGCCCGCCGAGCCCCCGAGACAGCGCCGCTCCTGATCCACCGGAAAGCCCGCTCCACCGCAAGGCCCGCTCCACCGAAAGGCCCCGCACCATGCTTGCAGTCCTCGATGCCGCCCCGCTCCACCCCGGCCGTCCCATACCCCTGCGCCGCTCCCCCGCCCCGGCCGCCGGATCGGCCGGCAAGGCGTACCGGAGCTGAGATGGCCGCTCCGACCAGCCAGGTGGCGCCCGCCGGTCCGCGCGAGAGTGCGCGGACCCGCAGCGCCAAGCGCTTCATCGTCGGCATCGCTGCCATTGCCGCCCTCGGCGGCGCCCTTTTCGGCTACGACACCGGAGTGATCTCCGGCGCCCTCCCCTTCATGGAGGGCCACTTCGGCCTCACCTCCCTGGGCGAGGGCATCATCACCAGCGCGCTGCTGATCGGCGCGGCCTTCGGCTCGCTGATCGGCGGCCGGATGTCCGACGCGCTGGGCCGGCGCAATTCCCTGCTGTGGGCGGGCTCCGTGTTCATCGGCGGGGCGCTGGCCGTCGCGCTCTCCCCGAGTGTCCCCTTCATGACGGTGGCGCGCTTCGTTCTCGGCCTGGCCGTCGGCAGCGCCTCCGTCATCACCCCGCTCTACCTCTCCGAGATCGCACCCCCGCACATCCGCGGCCGGCTGGTCTCGTTCAACTCACTGATGATCGTCAGCGGTCAGCTGCTCGCCTATCTCATCAACGCCGTGCTGGCGCACTGGGCGGCCTGGCGCTGGATGCTGGGCCTCGCGGCACTGCCCGCCGTGGCGCTGTTCGTCGGGCTCTTCTTCCTCCCCGACACCCCGCGCTGGTACATCAGCAAGGGCCGGCCGGACGAGGCGGCCCGGGTGCTGCACCGTACGCTGCCCGCCGAGGACGTCCCCGCCGAACTGGCCCGTATCGACCGTGCCCGCGCCCTGGAGGCCGATGCCCGGCGCGGCGGCTGGCAGCAGTTGCGCACGCCGTGGATACGCCGACTGCTGCTGGTCGGCATCGGTCTGGCGGCCGTCCAGCAGATCACCGGCGTCAATGCCGTGGTCTACTTCGCGCCCAAGATCCTGGCGTCGACCGGTCTGGGGACCGGCGCCTCGATCACCGCCACCATCGCGGTCGGCGTGATCTCGGTCCTGGCCACCGCGATCGGGATGTCCCTGATCGACCGGGTGGGCCGGCGGCCCATGCTGCTCACGGGTCTGGCCGGGATGGCCGTCTCGCTCGCCCTGCTCGGCGCCTCCTTCCGCCTGCCGCACTCGACCGCCGTCAGCTTCCTCGTTCTCGGCCTGATGGTCCTCTACATGGCCTTCATGCAGGCGACCCTCAACACGGGGGTCTGGCTGCTGCTCGCCGAGATGTTCCCGCTCAAGGTGCGCGGACTGGCCATGGGCGCCGCGGTGTTCGTGATGTGGCTGGTCAACTTCGCGGTGGCGCTCACCTTCCCGCTGCTGCTCGACGCGGTCGGCGCCGGCACCACGTTCTGGTTCTTCGGCGTGATGTGTGTGCTGTCCCTGGTCTTCTGCAAGCGGTACGCACCGGAGACGAAGGGGCTGGCACTGGAGGATCTGGAGCACGAGCTCCGCAAGGCGGCGACGAGCGAGGCGTGACGGCATCGAACGGACGGTGCCGAACGGACGGCGCCGAAGGGGAGTCGGCGGGGAGCCGACGGCGGTGGGAGCGGCCATTGGCGTACGAAAAGTGATGCGGCCGTCGGCGGAACCGCGAAGCGCTCCCCCGGCGTCAGAACGGGTGGAATCACATCCAACGGGGGAAACGGTGGAATTCGTGAATGCCAACGCTCTCAGCCATGTCGTCAAGCGCACGGCCGTCCTCACCGCAACGGCGGGGCTGCTGACCGCCGGACTGCTCACCGGTCCGGCGTCCGCCGACAGTCCGGCCGGCGGCCGGCCCGGCACTCTGGCCGCCTGCGCGTACTACAACGGAAACGCCCTCACCGTCTACGGTCAGCGCGGCGACCGCGTCTCGCAGGTGCAGTGCCTGCTGGCGAACCGCCGCTATCTCCCCTGGGGAGATGTGACCGGGTACTTCGGCCCCAAGACCCGGGCCGCGGTGAAGAAGTTCCAGTCCCGGCACCATCTGACCGCCAACGGCAAGGTCGACAAGAAGACCTGGCGCGCGCTCTACGCCTGATCCGCGTCCGGCGGTCCGGCGGCTC
>NZ_JAMJFM010000107.1:0-6714 GCF_023544705.1 Streptomyces sp. MCA2 | reverse complement strand
GATCGTGCAGGGCCCCTTGCGCGGAGGTTCTGCTTCGGCTGAACTGACGTACCGTCAGAATCGGTGGGAAGGTGTGTGCCGGTGTGCGCGGTGTGTGCGGTGGGACGCGCCGATGCCGGGCACCCGGTGCGGCAGCGGGAGGGTGTGCGGGATGCAGACGATCTGGCTCGGTGGGGCGGAGTGGCTGGCCGTGCTCCGCATCGGCCTCGGCCTGTGGTGGCTGGAGAGCTGGCGGCACAAGGACAAGAAGGGCTGGTTCGAGCGCGGTACGGGCATCGCGTGGGCCGGGGACGTGGCCGGCAAACACCGCTGGCGGGTGGTGCGCAGCGGCTTCGATGCGGTCGTCCGGCCCCGGCCCAAGGTGATGGCGTACCTCGTGGTCTACGCCGAGCTGGCCCTCGGGCTCGGCCTCGTCCTCGGGTTCCTCACCCCGGTCGCGCTGGTTGCCGGTCTGGTGCTCAACCTTCTCTATCTGCTGCTGATGATCCACGACTGGGCGGAGCAGGGGCAGAACGCCATGATGGCGCTGATCTCCCTGGTCGCCCTGTTCACAATGAGCTGGCAGACGTGGTCGCTCGATGCCGTGGTGGGGGTGTTCTCGTGAGGGCCGGGAGGAGTGGGGCAGCGGGGACAGCAGGGACAGCGGGGGCGCAAGGTGCTGTGCCACGTGCGGCGCAGGGTGCTGCGCCGGCTGCGGCGCGGAGTGCGTCAGGGGGTGCGTCACGGAGTGCGCCGCGAAGTGGGGCCCGGAGCGCGGGGCGTTTTGATCTGCCGGAGGTGGACGCCTTCACCAGGCCGTACTGGGACGCGGCGGCCGAGGGGCGGCTGCTGCTCCGCCGCTGCCGGGGCGAGGGGTGCGGTGCGGCCCATCACTACCCGCGTGAGTTCTGCCCGTACTGCTGGAGCGAGGACGTCGTCTGGGAGCCGGCCACCGGCCGCGCCACCCTCTACACCTGGTCCGTCGTGCACCGTAACGACCTCCCGCCGTTCGGCGAGCGGGTCCCGTACGTCGCGGCCGTGGTCGATCTCGTCGAAGGCCCCCGGATGATGACCGAGATCACCGACTGCCCGGAGCCGGAACTACGGATCGGGATGCCGCTCGCGGTGCACTTCCGTCGCGAGGGCGAAGGTGACGGCGAGGGCGACGGTATGGGTGCGGGGGCGGGCGAAGGCGAAGGCGTGGGCGGCAGGGTTGCCATCCCTGTCTTCCGGCCCGCGTGACTCCGGCGCGTCCCTGAGTTCCCGCGCCTGGGCTCCCGCCCCTGAGCTCCCGCCCCTGGGCTCCGGTCCCTGAGCTCCCGCCCCTGGGCTCTCGCGTCACCGTCCCTCCCCCCCGGCGCCGTTCCTGGGCTCACGCCTCCCCGCGTTGCCGTGCAGGGTCGCGGCGAATTCCGGTGGCGGCCCCGGCAGGTCCGCGGGATGCTGTGGCCGTGTTGATTCGTGAGGCGACCGCGGGCGACTGGCCCGCCATCTGGCCCTTCTTCCACGCCATCGTGGCGGCCGGGGAGACCTACACCTATCCGCGGGACATCGATGAGGCCACGGCCCGCGAGATGTGGATGCTGACGGCGCCCGGCCGTACGGTCGTCGCCGTCGACGACTCCGGCACGGTGCTCGGTACCGCCAAGATGAACCCCAACCACATGGGCGGCGCCGCGCATATCGCCAGCGCCAGCTTCATGGTCGCCCCGCAGTGCGGCGGGCGCGGCGTCGGGCGGGCGCTGGGTGAACACGTACTGGCCTGGGCCCGCGCGGAGGGCTATCGCGCGATGCAGTTCAACGCCGTCGTGGAGACCAACACCGGCGCCGTCGCCCTCTGGGAGTCCTTGGGCTTCCAGATCATGACGACACTGCCCGAGGGCTTCCGGCACCCCACCAAGGGCTATGTGGGGCTGCACATCATGTATCAGCAGCTGTGAGGGCGGGCGGGGCGGCGCCCGCGCCGGACGCCCCTCACGGCCAGAGCAGTTCCTGCACCCAACGGCCGCCCTCGTAACGGTAGTTGAGACGGATGTGGCGGCGCCGCGCATCGCCCTGGAAGAACTCGACCTCCTCGGCGCGCAGCACGTACAGCGTCCAGCTCGGCACCGGCGCCTCCGGCTCGCGCCGGGCGCGCTCCCATGCGGCGTCCGAGGCGCGTGCCAGCTCCTCCGCAGAGCCGAGCACCTCGCTCTGCCGGCCGACCAGCCCAGCCGCCAGCGCACCCGTGGAGCGGCGGTGCAGATCTGCCGCACTCTCCTCGGGCCCCGCCGCGGTCACCGACCCCCGGACCCGCACTTGGCGGCCGACCCCCGCCCAGTAGAAGCCGAGCGCAGCCCGCGGCCGTACGGCCAGCTCGCGGCCCTTGCGGCTGCCGCGGTGCGAGGCGAAGTGCCAGCCCTGCTCGTCGGCGTCGTGCAGCATCAGGGTCCGTACGGAGGGGTCGCCGGACGCGTCCGCCGTGGCCAGCGTCATGGTGTGCGGCTCGGGCACACCTGCCTCGGCGGCCTCCCGCAGCCACTGCCGGAACAGTGGCAGCGGCTCGTCCGGGGCCGTTGCCGGGTCGAACGACGGCAGCTCGACGTCCCAGACGCGCAGCCCGCGCAGCAGCTCACGGAACGCGCGGGCGTCCGTGGCGTCAGCGTCATGCGCGGCGGAATCGTGCGCGGCGGCACCGGCGGCACCGGTGGCACCGGTGGCACCTGCGGCACCGGTGGAAGCGGCGTCCGGCGGGTCCTGGTGCCCGGGATGATCAGTCATGTCAGGCAGCGTACGTGGGGCGTGCGGCGTCCGGCGCGGGGCCGGCGGCCCGGTTCGGCGCCTCCGGCACCTCTGGCACCTCCGGCACCGGATAGTCCTTGAGCGTGATCGCCTGGGCAGCTCGCTGGACGTCCTCCGCGATCTTCTTCGCGACCAGGTTCTTCCACGGCATGTAGGGCAGGATCCGCATCATCAGATGCCGGAACCGGATCTGTCGCCGGGTGTCCGCCGTCATCTCCCGGGCGAACTTCCTCGCCAGCGCGTGATTGACCGCGACATAGCCGCGCATCTCCGTCTCGTAGCGCCCGAAGGCCTCCTCCGGGGCGCGGCCGGCCGCCGCCAGCTCACCGGCCAGGACGTACGCGCCGACCAGCGCCATCCCCGTGCCCTGTCCCGACGCAGGTGAGGGGCAGTGCGCGGCATCGCCGAGCAGTACCACCCGGCCGTGCGACCAGCGGTCCATCTCGATCAGCTGCATCCCGTCGAAGTAGAAGTCGCCCGCCTTACGGGCCGCTTCGAGCATCCGCGGGACCTGACCCCAGCCTCGGGCCGGTGCGGCCTCCACCCCCACACCCTCGAACGCCGCGTCCAGCAGGGCCAGCTGCTGCCGCGGGTCCCGGTGGTCGTAGCGCAGCCGTGGTGAACGGAAGACGAGCAGGCCCTTGGCGGCCGGGTCCCCTGCGGAGCTGTAGGCGCAGATCAGCCTGCCGGGCAGCGCGTGATACAACTCCTCGCGGTCCAGGTCCAGTTCATTGGGCATGGAGAAGGCGCTGATATACGCCCCGAGGTGCCGTACGAACTGCTCTTCCGGGCCGAAGGCCAGCCGCCGGACGGTGGAGTGCAGACCGTCCGCGCCGACGACGAGGTCGAAGCGGCGGGGAGCGGCATGCTCGAAGGTGACGTCGACGCCTGCGGTCCCGTCGGTCACGGGGGTGATCGAAGTGATCGAGTCACCGAAGGAGTACTCGACGTCCGCCCGGGTGCGCTCGTAGAGGATGCGCGCCAGATCGCCCCGCATGATCTCGTCGTCGCGGCCGATCCGGGCGCCGAAGATATCGGCGGGCAGGGTGGCGATCCGCTTGCCGTCGTCGTTCACATACGCGCCGGTCCGCATGTCCGTACTGGCGCGCTGGATGTCCTCCAGGATGCCCATCCGTTCGGCGACCTCGATCGCGGCACCCCGGATGTCGACCTTGTAGCCGCCGGTCCGCGGCGCGGGGGCGCGCTCGACGACGGTCACCGCGAAGCCGTGGCGGTGCAGCCAGTAGGCGAGCGCCGGGCCGGCGATGCTCGCGCCGGAGATCAGTACGGTCCGGGGCGTCGTGCTGCGGGGGGAGGGGGCGGTGTCGGGCATGGCGGGGTTCCCTTCGGGGCCGTGGTGCTCCTGAACGGACTGCGCCGGGTGATCACGGCGCTCGGTCGTGGTGCACTCGCTGACCGGTGATGCCGACTATACGAGCGTCTTAAACGCTTGTCTATGACACTTGTTTAAGAGGGCGGTCCATGACGCTTGTCCACGACGCTTGTCCACGGTGTTCGGTCATGGCGCTTGTGGGTGAGGTCGCGGCGAGGCGTCCCATGTAGGACACGTCCTGACCTTGATCCTCACTAGCGTCGGCCTTGGCAGCGTCACCGCGAAGGAGCAGAAGTTGAGCAAGGTCAGCACCAACCAGCCGCTCGGAACGCCGACGTGGATCGACCTCGGGGTCCCCGACCTCGACCGTGCGAAGGCGTTCTACCGCGCGTTGTTCGGCTGGGAGTACGAGGAGCGGTCGGCGGCAACCGGCCCCTTCACCCTGTGTCTGCTGCGCGGACAGCGGGTGGCGGCGCTGCGGCACGTCACCGCCGCCGATGCCGAAGGCGAGTCATGGTGGCACGTCCACCTCGCCACGGACGACTGCGACCGCACGGCCAAGCAGATCGTCGTCAGCGGCGGGACGGTGCTCGTACCGCCGGCGGATGTGGCGGACCTGGGCCGCACGGCCGTCGTCGCGGACCCCACCGGCGCCCGCTTCAGCCTCTGGCAGGGTCGTACGCTGGCGGGCTGTGAGCTGGTCAACGAGCCCTGCGCACTGGTCCGCAACGACCTGGCCAGCCCGGACCCCGGCCCCGCCCGCCGCTTCTACGCCACTGTCTTCGACTTCACGCTCGACGGCAACGACGACCTCCCCGGCTTCGACTTCACCTTCCTGCGCCGCCCCGACGGCCATGAGATCGGCGGTGTCTTCGGCGACCCGGCGGCCCCCGCGTCCCGTTGGCAGACCGTGTTCGAGGTCGCGGACACCGACGACCTGGTGGCCCGCGCCGTCGCCGCGGGCGGTACCGCGGGCACCCCGGAGGACGCCCCCTACGGCCGGATGGCCGCGATCACCGACCCCTTCGGCACGTCCTTCAGCGTCATCACCCGCCCGTCGCCCGCCAGTTAGGCGCGGGCCGGCAGAGGTAACCCCGGCCCGCCCTGCCAACGTCCCGTCCCGCCCCGGCCCGGTGTCGCCCCGCCTCGCCTGGTCGGGGCGGGGCGCCCACCACGGAATAATTCGTTCGCCCCGCCCGGGGGCTCCGCCTACGCTGCCCCCATGAACTTCCTCCAGATCTACGGCTGACACGGCCGAGGGCGCTCCGCCGCCCCTGCCCGCACCCAGGCGTGCCCGCGGCGCGACCGGCTTCGTTGCCGGCGTCGCGTGGTGCCGCGCCGTGCCGCCTGGGCCGTCGGGCTTCCGTGCCCCCGTTCCGTAGCTCTGTACCGAAGGAAGTCCTGGACCCATGCGTCCCTCTGAACTTGCCCCTGCCCCTATGCCTGCGCGCGCCCATATCGCCATGATCGGCTCGCCGATGCACAGTCATGTGCTGCCCAGCCTGGAGATCATCCGTGAGCTGGTCGCCCGTGGCCATCGTGTGACGTACGCCAACGCCGACCATGCGGCCGAGCTGATCGCCCCCACCGGCGCCGAGTTCGTCCGCTACTCCACCACCCTGCCGGTCGCGGACAACGACTGGCCGCAGGATCCCGTTGCCGCCTCCTCGCTCTTCCTCGACGAGGCGATCGCGGTGCTGCCGCAGCTGCACACCGCGTACGACGACGACCCCGCCGACCTCTACCTCTACGACATCGCCTCCTACTCCGCCCGCGCGCTGGCCGAGGCGCAGGGCCGTGAGCTCGTCCAGCTGTCACCGACCTTTGTGGGCTGGGAGGGGGCCCAGGAGGAGATTGCCGCGATGTTCGCCGGGCTGCCGGGGGCGGATGCCTACCATTCGCGGTTCGCCGAGTGGCTGGCCCGGTGTGGCGCGGTCACCACGGAGGTGGACGCGTACGCCGGCCGGCCGGGCCGGGCGGTGGCGATGATCCCGCGCGCCATGCAGCCGCATGCGGACCGGGTCGACACCGATGCGGTGACCTTCGTCGGACCGTGCCTCGGCAGCCGTGCGGAGCAGGGCGGCTGGACGCGGCCGGCCGGTGCGGAGAAGGTGCTGCTGGTGTCGCTGGGCTCGGCGTACACGCGGCAGCCGGAGTTCTACCGGCAGTGCGTGGCGGCGTTCGGGGAGCTGCCGGGGTGGCATGTGGTGCTACAGATCGGCAAGTACACCGATCCGGCGGAGCTGGGTGACCGGATTCCCGCGAACATCGAAGTGCGGTCGTGGGTACCGCAGTTGGCGGTGCTGGAGCAGGCGGACGCGTTTGTGACGCATGCGGGGATGGGCGGCAGCAGTGAGGGGCTGTACACGGGCGTGCCGATGATCGCCGTCCCGCAGGGCGCCGAGCAGTTCCTCAACGCCGACCGGCTGGCCGAGCTGGGCGTCGCCCGCCGTATCGACACCGCGGATGCCACGGCCGAGGCACTGCGCAGCGCGCTGACGGAACTCACCAGCGATCCGCAGGTCGCCGCGCGTTCGGCCGAGCTACGGGCCGAGGCCCGCGCGGCGGGGGGCGCCCGACGGGCCGCGGACCTGATCGAGGAGCGGTTGCGCTGACGCCCA
>NZ_JAMJFM010000106.1:0-6999 GCF_023544705.1 Streptomyces sp. MCA2 | reverse complement strand
TACCTGATCGGTCAGGTTGAACATCAGCATCGGATCGTCCGCCGCCTCCGGCGGATAGCCGGCCGTCTGGATCGGCTCGCCGAACTGGATCGTCCACTTCGTCGGCAGCGGCACCGCCCCCAGCAGCCCCAGCCACGGGAAGGTCGGCGTGACCGGGAAATACGGCAGCCCCAGCACCCGCGCCAGTGTCTTGGCGTTCCCGATCATCGGGTAGATCTCCTCCGCGCCCACGATCGAGCACGGCACGATCGGCGCCCCGGCCTTCAGCGCCGTCGAGACGAAGCCGCCCCGCCCGAACCGCTGGAGCTTGTAGCGGTCCGCGAAGGGCTTGCCGATGCCCTTGAAGCCCTCCGGCATCACCCCGACGATCTCGCCGCGCTCCAGCAGCCGCTGGGCGTCCTCCGCACAGGCGAGGGTGTGGCCCGCCTTGCGCGCCAGCTCGTTTATCACCGGCAGGACGAACACCAGATCGGCCGCCAGCAGCCGCAGGTGACGCTGCGCCGGATGGTTGTCGTGCACCCCGACCTGGAGCATCAGGCCGTCCAGCGGAAGCGTCCCGGAGTGGTTGGCGACGATCAGCGCCCCGCCGTCCGAGGGGATGTTCTCGACACCCTTCACCTCGACCCGGAAGTACTTCTCGTAGAGGGGCCGCAGCATCGACATCAGGACCTGGTCGGTCAGCTCCTCGTCGTACCCGAAGTCGTCGACCTCGTAGTCGCCGGTGATCCGCCGGCGCAGAAAGGCCAGCCCGCCCGCGATGCGTTCGTCCAGGGAGCGCGGGCTCGGCGGCGGGGGTGCCGCCGGCGGGTGCTCGGTCCGCGCCTCGGGTACGGGCGCCAGCGCCGTACCGCGCCCCGAGCGCCCGGCCCGCCGGGCCTTCCTGCGCGCCCGGGGCTCCTCGCCGAAGGGGATGACCTTGGCGTCCGCCATCGTGGGTGAACTCCTCACTGGGTCGGGCCGCCGCGTGCGGGCAGCACGCCGGCGAGCCGGTCGACGGTGCGGGCGACGGACTCGGGCGGCAACAGCCCGGGTCCGCGGCTTCGGGCGAATTCCGCGAAGGTCTCCGCCGTCGTGTACTTCGGTTGGAACCCCAGTGTCTCGCGCATCTGTGTCGTTTCCACGACCCTGCCGTGCGTGAGCAGCCGGATCTGTTCCGGCGAGAAGTCCGTGATGCCGATGGACCGCAGCGCCGTACCGGCCCAGGTCACGGTCGGCAGCAGAAGCGGCACGGTGGGCCGCCCCAGCCGCCGGGAGGTCTGCGACAGCAGCAGTACACCGTCGCCGGCGATATTGAACGTGCCGCTGTTGAGCGTGCCGCGGCGCGGCGCGGCGGCGGCGATCCGCAGCACCTCGATGGCGTCGCCCTCGTGGACGAACTGGAGTCGCGGGTCATAGCCGAGGACGGTCGGCAGCACGGGCAGCGAGAAGTACTCGGCGAGCGGGGAATCCGCACACGGCCCGAGGATGTTGGCGAAGCGCAGCACGCACACCGCCACGTCCGGCCGGCGCCGGGCGAAGCCGCGTACATACCCCTCGACCTCGACGACGTCCTTGGCGAAGCCGCCACTGGGCAGCGACTTCGGCGTGGTGGTCTCGGTGAACACCGCGGGATCCCGGGGCGCGGAGCCGTAGACGCTGGTGCTGGACTTGATGACCAGGCGCTGCACATTCGGGGCCTTCTGGCAGGCGCCGAGCAGCTGCATCGTCCCGATGACATTGGTTTCCTTCACCGAGGCGCGGCCGCCGCGCTTGCCCAACGGCGTGCCGTTGATGTCCATATGGACGACGGTGTCGACGCCCGTCTCGGCCAGGACCCTGGCAATGGCCGGATGCCGGATATCGGCCTTGAGGAATTCGGCGCCGCCCAGATGGTGTTCCGGTGCCACGGCGTCGACCCCGATCACCCGGTCGACGTCGGGATCGCGCTGGATGCGGCGGACGAACCGGCCGCCCAGCTGACGTGCGACTCCCGTGACGAGCACGACCTTGCCCAAGATCAGCCCTTCCTTCCCGCCGCGACCGCCATGGCCGAGCTGTCCGGGCCACGCTATCGGGTAGGTGTTGCGCTGTGATGACCGCAGGATGCCCGCGGCCACATTTCCGTCCGACCACCGTCCATACGGCCCACAACGCACCGCAGCCCCCCATCGCACAAGGCGATGGGGGGCTGCGAATTCGCGATCAGCGTCGCTTACTTCTTGTTACGACGCTGAACACGGGTGCGCTTGAGCAGCTTGCGGTGCTTCTTCTTCGCCATCCGCTTGCGCCGCTTCTTGATAACAGAGCCCACGACTACCCTCGCTCACTTCGAATCACTCGGTGCGGGGCGTCCGAGCCCACACTACCTACATCGGGCCAGCCTACCCGGCGACGGGCGAACGGCGTAATCCGAGGTCCGGCGAAGCGCCGTCAGGCTGATTCCACCCCCACAAAGGACTCACGGAGATAGTCGTGAACCGCTTGCTCCGGAACCCGGAAAGACCTCCCCACCCGAATCGCGGGCAGATGACCACTGTGCACCAAGCGGTACACGGTCATCTTCGACACCCGCATCACCGTGGCGACCTCCGCCACTGTCAGGAACACGACCTCGTTCAGAGGCCTCTGGTCTCCAGCCATGCCACACCTGCACCTTCCGCATATGACGGACACCGGCTTCCCCTCCGGTGACTCTTCGTCGCTATGCGCTCACTCCCCAGATTAGGGGCGGGTGATGCGAGTGGGGAAGAGGAGCAGCGAACAGCCTCCTATCGGGACAGACGCGCGCGATTGAGTACATAGCGCGCCAGCGGCCGGTAGCACGCGCTCGGCACGGCATCGTCGAGCGGCACCGCCACGGACACCCGTCCCTCCGCCTGGCCGACGAACAGCGCCGGGTCGTCCGTGTCCGCCAGCCCGATCGCCTCGATGCCCAGCTGACCTGCCCCGCAGACCCAGCCGTGGTCCCCGATCGCCAACCCCGGCAGGGGCCCCGCCACGTCCCCCACGGCCGCGAGAGCGGTACGTACCGGGAGCGGCGAATGGGTGTGTACGCCCCCCGCCCCGGGCGCGCCCCGCACGCCGGTTTCTCGCATCAGCGCGACTCCCCGTACGTAGTCGAGGGTGCAGGGACGTACCCCGAACCGGGTCGCTATGTCGACACGGGCGCCATACGCCGGGGTGAGAACGGGGCAGCCCGCCGACGAGAGAGCGTCTGCGAGGGCGGCGTAGAACTCCAGCAGCCGGTGCGGATGGCCGGTGCCGATGAGCACCGGCGCCCGGCGGCCGGCCGTCTCACCGAGCCGTTCGGCGAACCGGTCGAGTTCCGCGATGGTGCGGTCGGGATCGATGACATCCAGGCCGGAAGTATGTGTGGGATCGGCCGAAACTCCACACTTCTGCCCCATCAGTCGCAGGAGTTCACCGACCGGCCAGTCCCGCTCGGGATCCAGCCCCAGCAACGCACGGGGATCACGGGCCGCGAAGAGCCGGTAGCGCGCCAGACTCTTCTCCCGCGTGGTCGCGATCGTCCCCGCGAGCCGCGCCTCGATCAGATGCGCCCGCAGCGCACCGGTACCCAACACGCGGCCCATACTGTCCGGTTGGTCGGCCTACGGGTGCCCTGACCGACGGGTAGTCACACCTTCGGGGAGCGCGGCGACGGATACGGCCATACGGGATCGGCGGGCGGCACTACATGGGTGCGGCGGCAGGTACGGCCGTACGGGAACGCACGACGGCACTGCACGGGCACGGCGGCGGTCGTCGCGCCTCGCGTGCCTCGCCCAGGGGCGCCCACCCTGGAGCGCCGCAGCCGCGTGCCGGCCGGCGCCGCGGGCTCCTGCCCCCACGGGAGCTACGGCAGCAGCCCATGCGCCGGGAACACCGCCCGGCGGGTGGCCAGCACCGCCTGGTCCAGCCGGTCGGCCGGGTCATAGCCCTCGGCGACGAAATCCCGCCAGTGCGGCGTCCGCCCGTCCGTCATCCGCAGCGGCGCCAACTGCCGCGTCCTGCGGAACACTTCGTGCCGCCAGGCCTCCGGCACCATGGAGGCCGGGTCGATCGGCCGGCCCGCCGCGATCGCGGTCAGATGCGTCCAGCTCCGCGGCACCACGTCCACCACCGCATAGCCGCCCCCGCCGAGCGCGACCCAGCGGCCGTCCGCGTGCTCGTGCGCCAGGTCGTGACAGGCCTCCGCCACCGCACGCTGGGCGTCCAGACTCACCGCGAGATGCGCCAGCGGATCCTCGAAGTGGGTGTCCGCGCCGTGCTGGGTCACGATCACCTGCGGCCGGAAGGCCCCCAGCAGCTCCGGCACCACCGCATGAAAGGCCCGCAGCCAGCCCTCGTCCCCGGTCCCGGCCGGCAGCGCCACATTCGCCGCGGTGCCCTCCGCGCCCTCGCCACCGGTCTCCTCCGGCCAGCCGGTCTGCGGGAAGAGCGTCCGTGGATGCTCGTGCAGCGAGATGGTCAGTACCCGCGGGTCCTCCCAGAACGCCGCCTGCACCCCGTCCCCGTGGTGCACATCCACATCGACGTACGCGACCCGCTCGGCACCCAGCTCCAGCAGCCGGGCGACCGCCAGCGACGCGTCGTTGTAGATACAGAAACCGGCCGCCCCGCCCGGCATCGCATGGTGCAGCCCGCCGGCGAAGTTCACCGCATGCACCGCATCGCCGCGCCAGACGGCCTCCGCGGCACCTACGGACTGACCGGCGATCAGCGCGGACGCCTCGTGCATCCCCACGAACGCCGGGTCGTCCGCCGTCCCCAGCCCGTACGAGAGGTCCGCGGCTGCGGGGTCCGCCGAGGCTCTGCGAACCGCGCTGATGAAGTCCTGGCGATGCACCAGCCGAAGGGTGGAGTCCCCGGCAGGCTTGGCCGCGACCACCTCCAGCGGCCCGCGGTCCAGCTCGTACGCCTCCACCAAACGCATGGTCAGCGCGAGCCGGACCGGGTCCATCGGATGCCCGGACCCGAAGTCGTAGCCCGTTACTGCCTCATCCCACATCAGCTGTGCGCGGCCGCTCATATCCGTCACCGTATCGGGCCTCCGGCGCCCCGAACGAGCGGGCATACACGAGCGTCACCAGCACCAGGACCATCGGCACCAGCATCGCGCCCCGATAACTCCAGGCGTCACCGAGCGCGCCGACCAGCGGAGAGCCGATCAGAAAGCCCACATAGTTGAAAATGTTCAGGCGTGCGACGGCCATGTCGGAGGCCCCGGGGCCATGGCGCTCGAAGGCGTACCGCCCCGCCGCCGCGAACGTCTGGGGAACGATCACACACAGCCCGAGCCCCAGCAGCGTGAACCCCGCCATGCCGGCCCAGGCCCCCGGAGCGGCCGCCACCACCGCGAAGCCGCCCGCCGCGACCACCGTCCCGGTCCGCACCACCGCGACCGCCCCGAAACGCCGCACCCCCAGATCCCCGACCGCCCGCCCGAGCAGCGTGGTGACCATATAGACGTTGTACGGGACGGTGGCGAGCTGCTCCGAACTCCCCAGGACGTCCTGCAAATACTTGGCGCTCCAGTTGGAGACGGTCGAGTCCCCGATATACGCGAAGGCCATCACCAGACACAGCGGCAACAACAGCCGCATCGCGAGCGGCGCAACGGCCGCCGCGGCACCCTCCTGGCCCCCCGCCGCATCCTGCCGCTCCCGGTCCACGAACCAGCGGCCCACGATCAGCGCCAGCGGCACCAGGACCGCCACCACCGGCCCGTACAGCAGCGCAAGCGACAGCTGCCAGTGCGCCCCCGCCCAGGCCAGCGAGGCGCCCACGATCCCGCCCAGGCTGTACGCGGCGTGGAACCCGAGCATGATGCTCCGCCCGTACGCCCGCTGGAGGCTCACCCCGAGCATGTTCATCGAGGCATCCAGGGCCCCCACCGACAGCCCGAACACCGCCAGCGCCACCACGACCTGCGCCATCGACCCGACCGCCCCGACCGCCAGCAGCGCCAGACACACCACCGGCTGCGCACACCGCAGGACCCGGCTGGGACGCACCCGCTTCACCAGCTGCTCGGTGCCGACGCTGCCGACCCCCGCAAGGACGGGTACCGCGGCGAGGAAGGCCGGCAACAGGG
This sequence comes from Streptomyces sp. MCA2, assembly GCF_023544705.1. NCBI lineage: Bacteria > Bacillati > Actinomycetota > Actinomycetes > Kitasatosporales > Streptomycetaceae > Streptomyces > Streptomyces sp. MCA2. The sequence continues at coordinate 923 of NZ_JAMJFM010000106.1, read as the reverse complement.
CATCAGATATCCCGTAGCGGTCCTGGATCGCGGGTATTCGGGTCACGAGAAGGGCGAAGACCGCACCCTGGACGAAGAAGCTGAGAGCGAGCGAGACCCGGCCGTGCCGCAGCCGCGCTCCTGGTACCCGAGGGACCGTCATGGCCGCTCAGCCTAGGACTCCGCACTACTACTGGGTAGATGGATCACTTCGCCAATTCCGACGCACGTCCGACCGGCGAGGCCGCTACTGCAACAGCGCCGCCAGCTCCGCCATATGGCCGAACAGCGCGGTGGCCCCGGCCTCCGTCAGCTTCGCCGCCGGCGTCATCGCCGTGAAGCCGTAGACGTCCATCCCCGCGGCGACCGCGGCCCGCACCCCCAGCGGGCTGTCCTCGACCACCGCACACCGCTCGGGCGCCACACCCATCTCCCGCGCCGCATGCAGAAAGAGATCCGGCGCCGGCTTCCCCCGCCCCACATCCTGCGAGGAGAAGATCCGCTCGGCACCGCCCTCACCGGTCGGCCCCTCGGCGAACCGCTCGAACAGCCCCGTCTTCGTCAACGCCACCCGAATGCGCTCATGGCTCCCCGACGACCCGACGCAGTACGGCACCCCGTCCGCGGCCAGCTTCTCCAGCACCTCGACCACACCCGCCACGGGCTCCAGCCGCCTGCGGAACTCCTCGAAGACCCGCGTATGAAACTCCTCGTCGAACGTCGCCGGCAGCCGCTTTCCCGACCGCTCCAGCACCACTTCATGAATACGGTGCATCGCGCCGCCCATGTAGTCGCGCAGCGACTCCTCATAGGTGGTCGGATGCCCCAATTCGGTGAGGTGGGCGGCAAGGAGCCGATTGGAGATCGGTTCGCTGTCCACCAGAACGCCGTCGTTATCGAAAATAACCAGGTCATAACGCATGCCCACGAGCGTAACGACCGGC
>NZ_JAMJFM010000105.1:0-7194 GCF_023544705.1 Streptomyces sp. MCA2 | reverse complement strand
CAAGGCGGAGGAGGGAGTCGACGCGGAGCGTCGGGGAGTGACGACAACGCCGCAGATGCGCGTGCCAGACCCCGCGAGCCCGGCCTGATCCAAACGACAGGCCCTAGGTGAGATCGAATTCCCCATCGCGGGCATCGAGGACGAACGCACGCCACTCGGCGGGGGTGAAGATCAGCGCGGGGACGTCCGGGGTGTGGCGGTTGCGCATCGCGATATAGCCCTCGACGAAGGCGATCTGGACGCCGCCCACGCCCTGGGTGCTCGACTGCCACTCGGCCTGCGTCAGGTCGAGATCAGGCTTGGGTCCGCCCGCGAGCCGCTGCTCGGTCATGCTGTCGGTCACGTGTCCCGCTCCTCCCGGTACGTCGTCCGCGTCAGCCTAACCACTGTGTCCGGGGACGGACAGGGGACATGGCGGGGCGGTGGAGTGGTGGTCCGGGAGGGGGCGCGCCGGGTCGGCGCGCCCGCCCCCGGGGGTGTCAGGTGGCCGGCTGGTCGGCGCCGACCAGCCACATCGAGAAGAACTGGGAGCCGCCGCCGTAGGCATGTCCCAACGCCGTGCGGGCGCCGTCGACTTGATGGCCGCCGGCCTGCCCGCGTACCTGGAGGGCGGCCTCCGCGAACCGGATCATGCCGGAGGCGCCGATGGGGTTGGTGGACAGCACCCCGCCCGAGGGGTTGACCGGGAGATCGCCGTCGAGCGCGGTGACGCCCGACTCGGTGAGCTTCCAGCCCTCGCCCTCCTCGGCGAAGCCGAGGTTCTCCAGCCACATCGGCTCGTACCAGCTGAAGGGGACGTACATCTCGACCGCGTCGATCTGCCGGCGCGGGTCGGTGATGCCGGCCTGCCGGTAGACGTCGGCGGCGCAGTCCTTGCCGGCCTGCGGGGAGACGAAGTCCTTGCCGGCGAAGAGGGTGGGTTCGCTGCGCATCGCACCGCCGTGCACCCAGGCCGCCGGGTGCGGTGCGCGGGCGGCCCCGGTGCGGTCGGTGAGCACCATCGCGCACGCGCCGTCGGAGGACGGGCAGGTCTCGGAGTAGCGGATCGGGTCCCAGAGCATCGGCGAGGCCTGGACCTTTTCGAGGGTGAGGTCGGTTTCGTGGAGGTGGGCGTAGGGGTTCTTGAGGGCGTTGCGGCGGTCCTTGTAGGCGACGAGGGAGCCGACGGTGTCCGGGGCGCCGGTGCGCCTCATGTACGCGCGGACGTGCGGGGCGAAGAAGCCGCCGGCGCCGGCCAGCAGGGGCTGCTGGAAGGGGACCGGCAGGGACAGGCCCCACATGGCGTTGGACTCGGACTGCTTTTCGAAGGCGAGGGTGAGGACGGTGCGGTGGACCCGGGCGGCGACCAGGTTGGCGGCGACCAGGGCGGTGGAGCCGCCGACCGAGCCTGCGGTGTGCACCCGCAGCATCGGTTTGCCGACGGCGCCCAGCGCGTCGGCGAGATACAGCTCGGGCATCATCAGGCCCTCGAAGAAGTCGGGGGCCTTGCCGATCACCACGGCGTCGATGTCGGCCCAGGTCAACTGGGCGTCGTCCAGGGCGCGTCGGGCCGCCTCGCGGACGAGTCCGGCGAGGGAGACGTCGTGACGGGCGGCGACGTGTTTGGTCTGGCCGATGCCGACGACGGCCACGGGCTCCTTGCTCATCGCTCACCCTCCAGGACGGCGACCAGGTTCTGTTGCAGGCACGGGCCCGAGGTGGCGTGGGCGAGGGCCCGGTCGGACGCGCCCCGGTGGATGCGGGCGGCGGCCTCGCCGAGGCGGATCAGGCCGGCGGCCATGACGGGGTTGGCGGCCAGTGCGCCGCCCGACGGGTTGATGCACACCGTGCTGTCCGGTGCGTCGAGTTTCAGGGCGCGGCGCAGCACGACCTCCTGGGAGGTGAAGGGGGCGTGCAGCTCGGCGGTGTCCACCATGGGGGCACCTCCCATGCCCGTGCGGCCATGGGGGAGCTCGAAGGCACCGGCGCGCTCGGCGGCGAGCCGGGTGGACGGCGAGTCGGTGAGGTCGCGGACGCCCAGGCTGTGGGCCTCGATGCGGTGGTCGAGGCCGCGGATCCAGGCGGGGCGGTCGACCAGCCTGCGGGCGGTGTCGCCGGCGGCGAGGACGACGGCGGCCGCGCCGTCGCCGATGGGCGGGCAGTCGCCGGTACGCAGCGGGGCGACGAGCACCTCACCGGCGGGCACCTCGCCGCGCAGCTGGGCGTGCGGGTTGGACCCGGCGGCCGCCCGGCTGCGGGCCGCGATACCGGCCAGCGCCCGCGTATCGGTGAGTCCCGCGTCGATCAGGGCCTGGGCCTGGAGGGCGGCGAGCGCGACGGAGTCGGGCCACAGCGGGGCGACGTAATACGGGTCGAGCTGCCGGGTGAGGACCTCACGGAGATCGCCGGGCGAGGACTTGCCGTACGCGTAGACCAGTGCGGTCTCCGCCTCGCCGGTGAGGATCTTCACCCAGGCCTCGTACAGCGCCCAGGCGCCGTCCATCTCGACATGGGATTCGGAGATCGGCGGCCAGGCGCCGACGCCGTCCAGGGCCATGGTGAAGGAGAAGGCCCGGCCGGCGAGGTAGTCGGAGGAGCCGGAGCAGGTGAAGTCGATGTCGCGGGCCGCCAGGCCGGTCTGCGCCAGGACATCGTGGAGCACCGGCATCAGCATCTCGACCTCGGAGGTCTCCGCGCTGTCGCGGACGTGATCGCTCTGCCCGAAGGCGACGATGGCGACTTCGCGCATCAGATCAGCTCCTTGTAGCTGTCGTAGTCGGCATCGGGTTCGCCGGTGGGGCGGTAGTGGTCGGGGAAGCGGCCGCCCTCGGTCCAGACGGGTTCGACGCGCAGCCCCATGCGGACCTGGTCGTACGGGATGCCGCCGATGCGGGCGTGCAGCGCCAGGTCCGCGCCGTCCAGGGCGATATGGGCGTAGACGTAGGGGACCTCGATGTCGAGGTTCCTGGCCTTGATGTTGACGATGCAGAAGGTGGTGACGGTGCCGCCGGGGCCGACCTCGACCTGGGTGTCGGTGGCGACACCGCAGGTGGGGCAGGCGCCGCGGGGCGGGACGTAGACCTTGCGGCAGGAGGGGCAGCGCTCGCCGACGATCCTGTGGTCCGTGAGCGCCCGGAGGTAGCGGGACTGGGTGCGGCCGGGCGAGTAGGTGTAGTCGAGCCGGGTGGGGGTGGTGATACCGGTGACGGCGTCGGCGAACTCTCCGCTGTGCGCGGCCGGCCGGCTGTCGTCCGCGGCGCTGTCGTCCGGCTCGAAGCAGGCGATGTCGGTGATCGCGCCGGTGCGCTCCGCGGCCCAGCGGACCCGGACCCGCATCCCGGTGCGTACGGCGTCCGGGCCGGGTGCGTCCAGTGCGTGCAGCAGTGCGGTGTCGGCGCCGTCGAGCCGGACCAGCACCCAGGCGAAGGGGGTGGTGAGCGGCTGGCCGCGGCGTGGGGACGGGTTCCAGGCCCAGGTGGTGACGGTGCCGCCGGTGCCGACCTCGACCAGCTCGCGGATCTCCTCGGCGGTGACCGGGTCGTACTCGGTGGGCGGTACGACCACCCGGCCGTCGCTCGCGGTGACGCCGAGGACGGTGCGCTCGCGCAGCCCGGTGAGAAAGGCGCTCTGGACGGGGCCGAGCGAGCGGGTGAAGGGGAATTCCACGACGAGAGGCGCCGTGAGGACCTCTGACATGCGGGCTCCTTGGGTCAGGCGCGCCGGTAGACGGGCGGGCGCTTCTCGGCGAAGGCCCGGGAGCCCTCTTTGGCGTCGGCGGTGTCGAAGACCGGCCAGCCGCGGGCGAGTTCGGCCGCGAGCCCGTCGGTCTCGGTCATCTCGGCGGTCTCGTAGACGGAGGCCTTGACGGCTTCGACGGCCAGCGGTCCGCAGCCGTTGATCAGTTCCGCGAGCTCCAGGGCCTTGTCCAGCGCGGTCCCTTCGGGCACGACATGGCCGATCAGCCCGATGCGTTCGGCCTCGTGCGCGGGGTAGGGCCGGCCGGTGAGCAGCATCTCCAGGGCGTGGGTGCGGGGGATCTGGCGGGCGAGGCGGACGGTGGAGCCGCCGATCGGGAACAGTCCGCGCCGGACCTCGAAGAGCCCGAACGTGGCGCTCTCCCCGGCGACGCGGATGTCGGTGCCCTGGAGGATCTCCGTCCCGCCCGCCACGCAGTGGCCCTCGACGGCGGCGATCACGGGTTTGCGGGGGCGGTGATGCCGCAGCATCGCCTTCCAGTGCAGATCGGGGTCGGCGCGCAGCCGGTCGCGGTAGTGCTCGCCGGCCATGCCGTCGCCCGCGAGGGCCTTGAGGTCCATGCCGGCACAGAAGGTGCCGCCGGCGCCGGTGAGCACGATGGAGCGGATGCCGTCGTCCTCGTCGGCGGCGATCCAGCCGTCGTACAGCCCCACCAGCATCGGCAGCGAGAGCGCGTTCTTCGCCTCCGGCCGGTTGAGGGTGAGCACCAGTGTCGCGCCGGCACGCTCCACCGACAGATGTTCCGTGCTGCCCATTCCGTCCTCCCGTCTCGCGACGTAGAACAGGTTGCAGTAGCCGCACACCGACTTCAAGACCTTTCTGACAGGTAGTCAGATTTCTTGGCCGTGGCCCTTCCCTGCTCCTTCCGGCGGCGCTCTAATGACCGCCAAGCCGACGCCCGCCCGGTCTGGAGGAGACGTGGAGTACAACCTTGCCGACCTCTTCGAGTCGATCGTCGACACGGTCCCCGACCGCGAGGCGCTGGTGTACGTCGACCACCCCGGGACCGGCGCCGAACGGCGCCTGACGTACGCGGAGCTGGACCGCGCGGCCAATCGCCTGGCCCACCACCTCGCCGACCACGGCGTCGGCCCCGGCCGGCACGTCGGACTGCACCTCTACAACGGCATCGAATACCTCCAGGCCGTCTATGCCTGCCTGAAGATCCGTGCCGTCCCGGTCAACGTCAACTACCGCTATGTGGAAGAGGAGTTGGCCTACCTCTACCGGGACGCCGACCTGGCGGCGCTGGTCTTCGACGCGGAGTTCACCGCGCGGGTGGCCGCCGCCCTCCCGCAGGCGCCCGGTCTACGGCATCTCGTACGCGTCGGCACCCCGCCGGCCGACGCCCCCGAGCCGCGGATCACGCCCGTCGCGCTCGCGGACGCCGAGGCCGCTGGTTCCCCCGCGCGCGGCTTCGGCCCGCGCTCCGCCGACGACCAGATCGTCATCTACACCGGCGGCACCACCGGTATGCCCAAGGGCGTGATGTGGCGCCACGAGGACCTCTTCTTCGCCGGGATGGGCGGCGGGGCACCGACCGGTGAGCCCGTGCGGCGGCCGCAGGAGCTGGCCGAGCGGGTCGCGGCCGGCGGTGAGGGGATCGTCTTCTTCCCCACTCCCCCGCTGATGCACGGCACCTCCACCCTCACCGCGTTCATCGCCTTCCACTTCGGGCAGAAGGTCGTCGTCCACCGCAAGTACGTGCCCGAGGAGGTGCTGCGCACGATCGAGCGGGAGCGGGTCACCAGTGTGTCGCTGGTCGGCGATGCGATGCTGCGCCCGCTGGTCGACGCGCTCGCCGGGCCGCTCCAGGGCACTGACTGCTCCTCGCTGTTCAGCGTCAGCAGCTCCGGCGCGATCCTCTCCGAGACCGTACGCGCCCAGTTCAGTGCGCTGGCCCCGCACGTCATGCTGCTCAACAACTTCGGCTCCTCCGAATCCGGCTTCAACGGCACCGCCACCGAGGACTCGGGCCCCACCAACGGCTTCCGGCTGCGCGTCAACTCCCGTACGGCAGTGGTGGACCCGGCGACCCACGAACCGGTCCCGGCCGGCGAGGTGGGCCGGATCGCGCTGCGCGGGCATGTCCCGCTGGGCTACTACAACGACCCGAAGAAGACCGCCGAGACCTTCTTCGAGGCGCGCGGTGACCGGTGGGTGCTGCTGGGCGATATGGCCACCGTCGACGCGGAAGGCATCGTCACCGTCCTCGGCCGGGGCTCGCAGTGCATCAACTCCGGCGGCGAGAAGGTCTATCCGGAGGAGGTGGAGCAGGCACTGAAGGCGCACCCGGACGTCTATGACGCACTGGTGGCGGGCGTACCGGACGAGCGGTGGGGCAACCGTGTCGCGGCCGTTGTCCAACTGCGGCCCGGCGCCGCACCGTTGGACCTCGCGGGCCTCCAGCTCCACTGCCGGACCCGGTTGGCGGGCTACAAGATTCCGCGCGCCGTCGTCTTCACCGGCCACATCCAGCGTTCGCCCAGCGGCAAGGCGGACTACCGCTGGGCGAGGGCGGTGGCGGCGGGCGAGCGGACGGGCTGAGCCGGGCGGGCCGGCGGCGCGGCCGTGGCCGTGGCCGTTGGTCAGGCTCCGTCGCAGACCGAGCGCAGCGAGCGGGCCAGTGCCATCGTGTGCAGCCCGTCCAGGTGCCGCTCATGGCGGATCTGTGCGGCGGCCACGGTCAGCAGCGGCGCGCAGTACGGCGCCGAGCGGGCATGCGGGGAGCGGGCGATGGCCCGCACCAGCTCGCCGTTGATGCGGTTGATCTCCTTGCGCACCTCGTCGAGGTCGGGTCGCGTGGTCGGCGCCTGCGCGGGGTCCGCGTGCCACCTGCGGTGCAGCCCCCGCTGCACGACCTTGCTGGCCTCGATCTGGTCCCGGAAGATCCGCACCGTGGCCGCCGGATCGGCGCCCAGCCGCCGGGCCTGATCCGCCACCGCGTCCAGCACCTCCTGCTCACGGGCCGGGTCGTCGATCGGGCCGCCGGTGCCCCACTTCGCCGCGGCCACCAGATCGCCGGTGGCCAGCCGCTCCGCGGACAGCCCGGCGAGCGGTCCGAGCCGGCCGTGCGCGGAGTGCGCGGAGTGCGCGGAGTGCGCGGTGGCGGCAGCCGGGGCGGTGGCATTGGCCGACGAGGCAGTGACTGTGGCTGTGAGTGTGGCCCACGGGGCAGCGGCACTGGCCGACGGGGCGGTGGCCTTGGTCGGCAGGGCTGCCGGAGCCGCGACGGCCCCGCCGGTTCCGGTCAGCAGGACGGCGGCGGCCGCTCCGGCGGTCAGGGCGCTCCGCATCGAGGTGATCAGCTGCACTGTCGGCCTTTCTCGAACCCCGGGAAACCCCCGGGGAGTTCAGCGGCGGCATCGGCCATGAGCCTAACGGCTGTCCGTCATCCCCGGCGGGCGCGCGACGACGGCCCCGAGGCGGCCGGGGCGGCCGGGGCGCCATGGGCCCATG
>NZ_JAMJFM010000104.1:0-8719 GCF_023544705.1 Streptomyces sp. MCA2 | reverse complement strand
AGCGCCGCACATCGACATCGGCCGCCCGCACATACCCGACCCGGTGCCCGAGCTGGATCTCGTAGTAGACGTCCTCGCCGCGCACGATCGCGTGCTTGGAGACGTCGAAGGTCGGGGCGTAGAAGTAGTCGCCCGTCATCCGGTCCCCGACGGCGTACTCCTGGCCGGCTGCGAGCTTGTACGGCAGCGGCGAGACCGCCTGGTAGGGCACCCCGGCCGGATAGGCGTCCTTCTCCGGGTACGCGCGGCCGTAGACCGGGATCTCCGGCCGGCCGTCCTTCGGCGTGGCGATCAGCCCCTCGGCGTTCACCGCCGTCGGCGCACGGTGCGGATTGTGGAACCACGCCTTCTGCCCGAGGTACCAGACCGCCGTCCAGTCGCCGGACCGGCCCGCCACGGCGAACCGCTGGCCCGTCGAGGCACGGGCACCGATGTCGTTCACGCCCTTCGTCGAGTCACTGCCGTCCGGGTGCAGTCCGGCGTCCTTGACCAGCGGTGCGCTCTTGCTCGGCGCGGTGTGCAGCCGGACCGCAGCGGAGCCGTGCGGTGCGCAGGGGTCACCGGGCTTCTCGCAGCCGGTGTAGACCGGCTTGTTCCGCTCGTAGTGGGGGCGGATGGTGACCAGCCCGCCGTGCGAGCCCGAGGCGGCCTTGAACGGCTTGCCCAGCAGGGTGAAGTAATGCGCCCAGTCCCAGTACGGACCGGGGTCGGTGTGCATACCGGGGATCGTGGCGGTGGTCGTGCCGGGCACATTGTCGTGGCCCAGGATGTGCTGCCGGTCGAGCGGCACGTCGTACTTGCGGCTCAGATACTTCACCAGCCGGGCCGACGTGCGGTACATCGCCTCCGTGTACCAGGCGTCCGGCGCGGCGAGGAAGCCCTCGTGCTCGATGCCGACGGAGTGCGAGTTGATGTACCAGTTGCCCGCATGCCAGGCGACGTCCTTGGTCGGCACATGCTGGGCGATCAGACCGTCCGCGGAGCGGATCGTGTAATGCCAGGACACATAGGTCGGGTCCTTGATCAGCTTCAGCGTCGTCTCCCAGGACCCCTCGGTGTCATGGATGACGATGGTGCTGACCCGCTGGTCGTCGGGCCGGTCCGCCTTGTCGTGGTTGCCGTAGTCACCGTCGCCGAACTCTTCGTACGGCGCCGGGACCGACTCGCAGGCGACGCTGTGCGGGCACTCCGGCCTGCGAGCTGACTGCGGCGCCGATGCCCTGGCGGTCGATTCGCCGAGACGTTTCTTCTGGGTGGCGTCGGGGGTCAGTTCCGGCGTGGCGGGCAGCGTGACCTGCTGTCCCGCGTCGGTCGTGCGCGTCTGGCCCCGGCGCATCACCTCGTAGACCTCGTCCGCGAAGGCCTGGCCGCCGCGCAGGTCGTCCTGGCCGCCGTAGCGCGCCACCGCCCCGTACCACCGCGCCGGGTCGCTGCCGGCGGTCCGCCCCAGCTTGCGCTGCTCCGCCGCGAGCAGCGCCGCCCCGCCGAGCACATTGGCCGCGGGGTCGGTCCGCAGCCGCTCGGCCGGAAGGCCGGCCAGCGTGGCGGCCGTCGTCAATGTCCGCAGCCGCGCGGGGAGTTCCGCGGGCACCACGGCCCGCTTCGAGGCACCCCCGGCAGGCACGTTCTTACGCGGCCGCGCGCCGTCGCCGCGGGCGTCCTCGTCGCCTTCGCTGAACTCCGGGGCCCGCGCCAGCGCCGTACGGGCGTCGGTCAGATGCATCGGGCCGTAGCCGCCGGAGACGCTGGGCGCGCCGCCATGGGCGTCCCAGCGGGACTCCAGGTACGCGACGCCGAGCAGCACACTGCGCGGCACATGGAAGCGGGCGGCGGCGTCGGTGAAGGCTCGCTGAAGTTCATCCGTCCGGGGTGGCCCGGCGTGTGCGGACGGTGCTCCCGAGAGCGGCAGCAGCAGCACCGCTGCCGCGACGGCGGTGGCGGATCTGCGCAGGGCGGGGCGGTGGAATCTCTTCTCGTCTTCCGGGGCGGATCCTCGCAAAGCAACCTCCTCGAGCCGGCCCGAGCCGGGGCGGTGTGACGGCGGGTGCGCAAACGGCCGCACGGGCGGGACCCGAGACTAGAGCCCCCTTCGGCTTAGAGCTATACGTTTGCCGAGGGTCCGTCAATCACCGTGCCTGTTCGGGATTTCGCATGTCAGGGCGTCTCCAGAGGAGCCTTCCCGGACCGGTGCCCGGCCTGCGGGGCGTCAGTGGAATGGACCAATGACCTGACGCGGACGACGGCCGCCGGACGGACGGCCGGAGGAGAGGGGCGAAGGGGAGGGGCGAAGGCCGGTCCGCCGCACATGGGTGAGCGGCGCACCCCGTACCCGGGCGCGCCGCTCACAGTCCCCCCTTGCGGGTGCCGGCGACATCCGGCACCCCTTCGGCAGTCAGCGGGTGCCGACCGCCGCCCGCACCGCACGACGTGCCATCTGGCAGTCGTCGTGCAGCCGGCGCAGGAGCAGCCGCTGCTCCTCGCCCGCTGCGGGCACGCCGGGTAGTCCCGGACCCGGTGTGCCCGTCGGCGTGGGTTCGCGCATGGTCCGTTGGACCGCGGTCTCATAGCGTCGGATCTCGCGGGTGAGCACCAGCATCAGATTCACCAGGAAGGCGTCCCGCGAGGCCGGTCCCGCGTTCTGGGCGAGCTGGCTGATGTGCCGGCGGGCCACCGGCGCGTCACCGAGCACCGACCACAGCGTCGCCAGGTCGTAGCCCGGCAGATACCAGCCCGCGCTGTCCCAGTCCAGCAGGACCGGGCCCGCGGGGGAGAGCAGCACATTGTTCAGCAGCGCATCGCCGTGACAGAACTGGCCCTGGGTGTGCGACAGACCGTGCAACAGCTTCTGTAGATCGCCCATGTCCCGGTCCGTGAGCAGCCCCAGGTCGTGGTAGCGGCCGATCCGGCCCGCGTAGTCCAGCGGGGCGTCGAACAGCCCGGCCGGCGGACGCCAGAGGTTGATCCGGCAGATCGCGCTGAGCGCGGCCCGTACGTCCGCGCGGGGAGGCGCCTCGGACGGGTGCCGGGTCAGCGCTGCCACCCGGCCGGGCATCCGCTCCACGATCAGTGTGCAGTTGTCGGGATCGGCCGCCACCAGACGCGGCACCCGTACCGGCGGACGATGCCGGACGAATGCGCGGTATGCGCTTATTTCCTGCCGGAACCTTTCGGACCAGGCGGGGGACTGGTCCAGTAAACACTTGGCGACCGCGGTCATGCGGCCCGTCGTGCCGACGAGAAGGACGGACTTGCCGCTGCGCCGCAGCACCTGCACCGGGTTGAACTCCGGGCAGATGCGGTGCACCGAGGCGACCGCGGCGCGCAACTGGGCGCCCTGGGGGCCGGACAGGTCGAGTCTCCCGCTGAGCGGCTGGGCGCCCGTCGTCTGCGTCCGCCGGGTACGGCCGCCGGGGAGACCGGTCAGCGCCCCCGCGGAAGGGGAGGGGTCGAGATACGGCCCGCTTCCGGTGGGGTGCGGGCGGTACGGCCGGGTGGGGGCGGTCACGGCGGACGATGCTGCATACATGGGTGAAACAGATCCCTTCGTGCGCCGGCGAGTTGCGTGCGCTCCCCGGCCCGGTGATGGGAACCCGTGAACGGGCCCCGTGCAGGAGGCCGATCCAGGGCCCCTGTGAAGGGCGCGCACCCTGGGGAATGCGGTCCCGCCACCAGGCCGGGGGCGGCATATCTACAGAACACGCGGCTGCGGGTGGCAGACCATCTGGCGCACCCTGGCGAACCCTGGCGAATGCCCACAGCCCATGTCACCGGCCGTTACTGTCAACTCAGTCGAGGAACCTGGGGGCTTGACGTGGACAGGCAGCCGAACACCCGTCTCGCGGACCTTTTCGGCCTGGCCGGCTGGTCCAAAGGAGAGCTGGCGAGACTGGTCAACCGGCAGGCGGCGGCCATGGGCCATCCGCAGCTGGCGACCGACACTTCACGAGTGCGGCGCTGGATCGACATGGGGGAGACCCCGCGCGATCCGGTGCCCAAGGTTCTGGCTTCCCTGTTCACCGAGCGCCTCGGCCGTGTCGTAACCATCGAGGACCTCGGGTTCGCAAGAACCGGTCGCTCGGGGAAGCGGCAGGCCATGGACGGTCTGCCGTGGGCTCCCGAACGGACCGCTGCGGTCCTCACGGAATTCACGGGAATGGACCTCATGCTCAACCGACGCGGCTTGGTGGGTGCGGGCGCCGCACTCGCCGCGGGCTCCGCACTCACCGGCGCCATGTACGACTGGCTGCACACCGACCCGGGCCCGGCGGCCGTCCCACGCCACGACCCGTTTGCTTCCGACTCCTTCGACGAACTCGACCAGATCGGCCTCGACCGCTATGAGGCGGCCCCCGTGGGGTCGCAGGAGATCGATGCGCTGGAGCGCTCGGTCGAGGTGTTCCGCGCCTGGGACGCGGCCCGCGGCGGCGGGCTACAGCGCAAGGCCGTGGTGGGCCAGCTCAACGAGGTGGGCGGCATGCTCGCCTACCGCCACCCCGACCACCTCCAGCGCAGACTGTGGGGGGTGGCCGCCAATCTGGCGGTGCTGGCCGGCTGGATGTCCCATGACGTGGGCCTGGAGCCCACCGCCCAGAAGTACTTCATCATCGCCGCCCATGCGGCGCGCGAGGGCGGCGACCGCCCGCGCGCCGGCGAGGCGCTCTCCCGTGCCGCCCGTCAGATGGTCCATCTGGGCCGCCCCGACGATGCGCTGGATCTGATGAAGCTCGCCAAGTCCGGCTCCGGCGAGGAAACCCTGCCGCGCACCCGCGCCATGCTGCACACCATCGAGGCCTGGGCGCAGGCGTCCAAGGGCCACGGCCAGGCGATGCGCCGCACCTTGGGCGAGGCGGAGGACCTGTTCGTCTCGGACAAGGGCGATGTGCCGCCGCCGAGCTGGATGCAGATGTTCGACGAGGCGGATCTGCACGGCATGCAGGCGCTGGCGTTCCGTACGCTCGCCGACCACGATCCGTCGGCCGCCAGGATCGCCCAGCATCACGCCAAGCGGGCCCTGAAGCTGCGGGAGAACGGCCGCCAGCGGTCGCAGATCTTCGACTACATCTCGATGGCTTCGGCCTGCTTCATCGGCGACGACCCCGAACAGGCCGACCGCTACGCCCGGTTGGCGCTGGTCTCCATCGGGGAGAACTCCTCGCACCGCACCTGGGACCGGCTCCGCGAGATGTTCCGGCTCACGGGACAGTATGCGAACTACGCCAAGATCCAGGACCTGCGCGAGGAGATCCAGGATGTCCTGCCGAAGGCGAAGCCCAAGACCAAGGGGTCGGGTCTCGGCCCCGGAATCGGATCACGAGTCGGAAAGAACTTCCCGGCCTGAGACGGGAGGACGCGGCGAGCGTGACGGTACGTCACCCGGAGGGGTGGCGTCCTCCACGGCTCCACTGCCTCATCCGTCAGCCGACGGTCGGTCCACCGACGCCCACGGGGCGGCCGGCTCAGGATGCGCCGGTCCGCCCTCAGCTGCCGCGGGGTGTGTCAGTCGCCGACCCTGGCGATCAGCACACACGCGTCGTCCTCACGCTCGGCGCTGCCGAACTCCTCGACGACGATGCGGATGCTGTCCTGCGCACTGCGCGCCGCGGCGAACCGAGGCGCCAGGGCGAGGAGCCGCTCGGTGCCCTCATGGGGGGCGTGCACACCGTGCGTACGGCGTGGGACGAGGCCGTCGGTGTGCAGGACGAGCAGGTCACCGGGCTCCAGTTGCTCGGTGTGCTGGGTGTAGGCCGCACCCGAGGTCGCCCCGAGCAGGACACCCTCGGGCGGGTCCAGCGCGCGCCCCGTGCCGCCGCGGAAGAGCAGTGGCGCGGGGTGCCCGGCCTGGGCCCACTCCAGCGTCCGCGCGGCGGGATCGAACCGGCCGCACACCGCGCTGCCCAGCGCCGGCTGGGCAGCGGTGTCCAGCAGCTGGTTGAGGAAGCACATCAGGGGCCCCGGCCGGTTTCCGGCGACCGCCATACCGCGCAGCGCGCCGAGGACCATGGCCATACCGGACGTGGCGGTGGCGCCGTGGCCGGTGAGATCGCCGACGCTCAACAGCGTGGTGCCGTCGGGGAGTTGCAGTGCGTCGTACCAGCCCCCGCCGATCAGGTCGCGGGTGCCGGACGGCAGATAGCGCCCGGAGAGATCGAGGGCGACCGGACCACCCTGCGGGAACCGCAGGGAGCCGCGCCACGGGGGCAGCACGGCTTCCTGTAGCTCGACCGCAAGCCGGTGCTCGGTCTGCGCGATATGCCGCTCGCGGTGCAGCGAGTCACGGGTCTCGCGTACCGCCTGCTGGCTGCGGCGCAGCTCGCTGACGTCCCGCAGCACGGCCCACATACAAGCGGTGCTGCCGTCGGCGTCGAGCACCGGCTCGCCCACCATGTGCACCGTGCGCAGACTCGTGTCCGGGCGCACGATGCGGAATTCGCCGTCGATCGGCCGGCCGTCCACCAGGCAGTCGGTGACCATGGTGGCCAGCCCCTCCTGGTCATCGGGGTGGACCAGGGACGGCAGCTCGTCGAGGGTGAGCGGTCCGTCGGACGGGGCCCTGCCGAACATGGCGAACAGCTCGTCGGACCAGCTGACCTCGTCCGTGAGCAGATTCCACTCGGCGCTGCCCACCCGGCGCAGCAGCGCACCGCGCTCATGCGGCTCGGGTTCCGGCGCGGCCGGGGGGAGTTCGGCCTCCGGCGCCGGGGCGTCCTCGCTCTCGGCGGGCAGGCCCTCTCTCAGCTGGTCGAGATGGCCCCCGAGGTCGTCGAGGTGGTGGACGGCGAGATCGCACAGCGCCCGCTGCCAGCGCAGCTGCGGGTCCGTGGCGAGGCCGGTGTCCACTGCGGACCCCTGGCGCACCGCATCGAGGTCACCGCGCAGGCGGCGGGCCTGCGTGATGAGTGACTCGACCGTGTCGCGCTCGGGGGGCCGGTCGGCTGGGTGATCCGCGAAGAGAGGGGACGGCATGACGTACTCCGTGATCAGGCGGCGCCGGGCTGAAGGGCCGGTAACGACTGTTGCACAGGCGGCGACCGTCCGTAAGGGATTTGGCACTACCCGATACGGTGGTGCATCTGGCATATGCCCCCGGCCTTCCTGGGGCATACCGGGGGCGAATCGGCGGAATGACAGCTTCCAGGCTAGGCTTCGGCCGCCGTACGCAGGCGCTTCCGCCGATCCATGGTGGGAACGAGGCTTACGGCCCGCAGTCACCGGCAAGAATGCCGGTCAGCGGAAATCCCGTTGCCAGCCTGCCCCCCGCACCGGATGCTGACCTCATGTTCGATCCAGACATAGCGCCCAGTGGCACCCTGCTCGGCCTCCTCCAGCGAGGCCGCGGCGACGGGACCCTGCATGCCCTCGCGGCGCCGCGGGCCGAGGCGCTCGCGGCACTGAACGACAGCGTGCTGCGCGATCCCCGTCGCGACTGGCAGGTCGAGAACCGCTCGCTCTACTACGCGCGCCTTTATATGCAGCTCGACGGCGGGCTCGAGGAGATCGAACGGCACCTCTTCCACCCCGACGACCTCGTGGACACCGGCGAGGAGCGCACCGGCCTGGCCCTCGCGGTCCTCGGCCACCTCGCCGCGTACGGCAGGGACGCCGCCCGGCTGCTGCTGCGTAGCTATGCCGCGGCCGGCAGCAACTGGCGCTGGGCCCTGGACGAGCTTGCGCTGCGTGACGACGACGCCGGGCTGATGACCCTCGCCCCCGCCGTTCTCGCCCGCTTCCCGGAGACCGAGGACGGCCGGGCCGCGCTGGCCACCGCCGTGCGCGATGCCTTCGAGCCCCGGCCCTGGCGCCTGTGGGCCGAGGACCCCCGGTACGGCCCGCGACTGGCCGCCGCCGGGGAACAGGGCTCCTTCGACCGCTGGCAGCGGCAGCTGCGGCCCCGCGGGCCGCGCCCCGGCTGGAGCGTGACCGAGGTGCTCCAGTGGGCCGAAGAGGGCCTGGAGCCGGAGTCCGAGGAACACCGGCACCTCGCCGCAGCCCGCTGCCTGGCCGCCGTCGCCGGTCCCGAGGACCGCCCGGAGCTGCTGCGCGCCGCGCGCAGCGCACCGGACGCCGCCCGTGCCGCCGTACTTCACCACCTCGCCGAGCGCGGCGACCCGGACGCCCTCGATCTGATCGAGGACGCGGTCGTCGACCCCTTCTCCTCCGAGCGGCTGGCGTCCGCCGCGCTCGCCGCCTTCGCACGGATGCGCAGTGTGGCCGCCGTCGAGCGGGCCCGGGTCTGGGCGCCGCGCACGGACCTGCTCGGTGCGTCCGCCGCCGCGATGCTCGCCCGCCGCGGCGGGCGGCGCGACGCCGGACCGGTGCTGGCCGCGCTGCGCCGCACGGTCCGTGAGGAGGGGCCGGACGCGGACGGCCTGTGGGAGCTGGTCGACGGCACCGGCCGCCTCGGCGTCGGCTGCGCCGCCCCCGTCCTGCGGCACATCTACCGGGAGACGTCCTCCTCCCACCTCCGCGGCCGGGCCGCCGGTGCGCTCGCCGCCACCGACCCCGGTTTCGCGGCCGGCTTCGCCGTCGAGTGCCTGTGGGACTGCGAGGAGACCACCCGGGAACTGGCCGCCCGGCACGCCGCCACCGGTGACGACCGGGTCGTCGAACAGCTTCGCCGCCTCGCCGCCGACCCCGCCGAGGAGGCCGAGGTACAAACGGCCGTGCGCAGCCGGATCGGACCCGAGGGGTCCTAGGCTCTTCCCACGTTTTCGGCTGTACC
>NZ_JAMJFM010000103.1:0-9192 GCF_023544705.1 Streptomyces sp. MCA2 | reverse complement strand
GCTCTGACGCAGGCCACAGGGCGGTTGTACGCCCGCTGGAGCGACTGTGCGCCCCCGCGGGCAGTCGTCGGACATCTGTGCGTACGATCGCCCGTCTCGCGGCCGTACGCCGCCTCGCCTGCCGGTTTGACGAGAAGGGGGGTCGGCGTGGATCCTTCGCCGAGTTCGCTTTGCGCTGAATTGAACCGGTCCGCCTGCCGGTCTGTGCGTGTGTGATGCCTCACAGGCGCGATTTTCCAGCCATCTACGCTCCGTGATCGAAAACCACGTCGGAATGCCGGGGAAGTCCGGGTTTCCGGGGGGTGACATCACGGGAAGTACAGGTGGTGGGCTGCGCGAGGTGCGACATTCGGACCGTGTACGGTCCTGATCGCCATCCAAACCGATCACCTCTTCAGGGGTGCGGTTGGGTGTCGATTGAGTAACAGACCTTGATGTGAGGCAAAATCTCCGCCTCAGGTCGGGCACAAGTCCGGCCTCTCACGCGTTACGAGCGCTGAGACACCGCAGACACCCAGAGGGGGAGAGCGAAAATGGCTACGGATTACGACACCCCACGCAAGACCGACGACGACCTCAACGAGGACAGCATTGAAGAGCTGAAGTCGCGGCGCAACGACAAGTCCGCCTCGGCCGTCGACGTCGACGAGTTCGAGCAGGCCGAGGGCTTGGAGCTGCCCGGAGCGGACCTGTCCAACGAAGAACTGGCCGTGCGCGTGCTGCCCAAGCAGCAGGACGAGTTCACGTGCATGAGCTGCTTCCTGGTCCACCACCGCAGCCAGCTGGCCGCGGAGGACAAGAACGGGCAGCCGATCTGCCGCGACTGCGCGGCCTGAGACCGGTCTACGCCGTGGCAGGCGTGAACCCGTTCCGCAAGGGCTCCAAGGGCGTCAAAGGCTCGGCGGCCGGCGCACGATCACGCGAGGAAACCGCGCCCGTGCCCGCCGACCCGACCGCCCTTCCCGCGGAGCGGACGACCGGTGCGTCGCCGTGGGGACACCTCCCGCTCGAGCGAAGCCGAGAGCGGGGGAGGGGCCGCACGGCCTCGCTCGCGGCCACGGTCGGCCGCGGTGCCGGGAGAACCGGCGGCAGGGTGCGGGCTGTGCTTGCCGTGACCGCCGACCGGATCATCGACACCGCCCCGCGGATCCCGGTCCGTGACCTCGCCACCCTGCGCGCCCAGTTCCCCGGACTGACCCCCGAGGACCTGGCCGACAAGCTCGTCGCGGGCGCCTGCCGGGCCACCGCGACCGTCGGAGCGGGCGTCGGCGCGGCAGCGATGCTGCCCGTACCGCCCGCCATGCCGGCCGAGCTGGCCGCCGAGGTCACCGGCGTCGCCTCGATCGAGATCAAACTGATCGCCGAGCTGCACGAGGTCTACGGCCTCCGGCCCGCCGGGAATTTCCGGCAGCGGGGCATGGCCTATCTGACGTCCTGGACGGAGGAGCGGGGCGTCGACCTCACCAAACCGGCCTCGCTGAACATCGCGCTCGGCGTGCAGATGAGGCGGGAACTGCGCCAGCAGATCATGAAGCGCACGCTGCGCAACCTCCCCAACCTCACCCCGTTCATGATCGGCGCCACCGTCGGCGCGTTCATGAACCGCAGGGACACCAGAAAAGTTGCGGAAAAGATCCGTAAGGATCTGCGCACGAAGCAGGTCCCCTGGGAGGCCCTGCCCGACTCGGCGCCGGCCGCTCCGAGGGACGGTGGACCGGCCGAAGAAGCCTTGCCCGAGGGCGACTGACCTCCCGCCTCCGAAAGCGCAGCTCAGGCGCGTACGGCTGCCAGCGCCGCCACCAGGCGCTCCGGCGCCCGCGTCGAGAGATAGGCGTACGGCGTCGGGTCCTGCGGATCGGTGATCTCCACCCGCACCGCGGTGCGGATATAGCCGCGCAGCAGCATGAACGCGCGGGCGTCGGCCTTGTGCGTACGCCACGCCAGCGCCTCGTCCGCGTCCAGCGCCCGCGCCTCGCCCAGTGCCGTCGCCGGGATCTTCGCGTCGCCGGCGATCAGCGCACCGCCCACCACCCGGATCCGCGCCGAGCCGTACGTGCTCACCGCCACCGCGGACAGCGCCGCCCCGCCGATCAGGCCGCCGAGCATCGGAAGCGTCCCCAGGGGGAGCAGCATCAAGGCGCAGGCGACGCCGATCAGCGCGGCGATCACCCACCAGGACCGGGGCGCGGTGAGGCGTTCTTCGTACGACTGCATGGCTCCAGCTTGGCACGGCGGCGCGGGCCCCTTACGCGCGCGGGTAGGGTCTGCACTCGTGAGTGGAACTGACGAACCCAGGGCGCGGTTGACGCCACCGGCGGACGCCGTCGCTCCGGTCCGGCATGCCGACGCGCCGGCACCCGGAGAACTCCTCGGCGCGCACTACGACCGGTGCTTCGGCTGCGGCACGGGTCAGCCGCACGGCCTGCATCTGGAGGCGCGGGCCGGAGACGGCGTGAGCGTGTCCGCCGAGTTCACCGTCAAGGAGGCCCACCAGGGTGCGCCCGGTCTCGCGCACGGCGGAGTACTGGCCACCGCGCTGGACGAGACGCTCGGCTCGCTGAACTGGCTGCTGCGGGTGATCGCGGTGACCGGCCGGCTGGAGACCGACTTCGTACGGCCGGTGCCGCTGGGCACGGTGCTGCACCTGGACGCGCGGGTCACCGCGGTGCACGGGCGGAAGATCTACTCGACGGCCGTGGGGCGCATAGGCGGCCCGGACGGTCCCGTCGCGGTGCGCGCCGAGGCCGTGTTCATCGAGGTGAAGGTCGACCACTTCATCGACAACGGAAGGGCCGAGGAGATCCAGGCGGCGATGGCCGACCCGGACCAGGCCAAGCGAGCGCGTGCCTTCGAGGTGAACCCGTGAGTCAGGTACGGAATCCGGTGGATGTGCTGCTGCGGCGGCTGGATGCGGAGGTGCCCGTTCCGTCGTACGGGCATCCCGGCGACGCGGGGGTGGACCTGGTGACCACCGAGGCCGCCGAGCTGGCGCCGGGCGAGCGCGCCGTGCTGCCCACCGGGGTGTCGATCGCCCTGCCTGACGGGTATGCGGCATTTGTGCATCCGCGGTCCGGACTGGCCGCGCGCTGCGGCCTGGCGCTGGTGAATGCCCCCGGGACGGTGGATGCCGGGTACCGTGGAGAGATCAAGGTGATCGTGGTCAATCTCGACCCGCGCGAAAGCGTGCGGTTCGAGAGGTTCGACCGGATCGCCCAACTGGTCGTCCAGCAGGTCGAGAAGGTGCGCTTCCACGAGGTGGCGGAACTTCCCGGCTCGGCGCGGGCCGAGGGGGGATTCGGTTCCACCGGCGGTCATGCGGCGGTGGGCGGCTCCACGGGCGGGAATGAATACGCATCGGTCGGTGCCGACCGGGAAGGACAGTGACGTGTTCGGACGTCGCAAGAAGAACGAGGCTCCTGAAGAGTCGGTCGAGGACACCACGCTCGACGAGCACGCGGTGAGCGACGCCGACGAGGACGAGGCGCCGCAGCAGCGGCTCAATCTTCCGCCCGCGCCGCGCCCCGACGGTCCCTGGGACGCGTCGGAGGTCTCCGAGCCCGGCGAGGGCCGGGTGGACCTCGGCGGGCTGTTCGTGCCCGGTGTCGAGGGCATGGAGCTCCGGGTGGAGGTCGCCGGTGACGCGATCGTCGCCGCGACCGTGGTGCTTCAGGACAGCGCCGTACAGCTACAGGCCTTCGCCGCCCCCAAGAACGAGGGCATCTGGGGCGAGGTCCGCGAGGAGATCGCCGCCGGCATCACCCAGCAGGGCGGCGTCATCGACGAGGTCGAGGGCCCGCTGGGCTGGGAGCTGCGTGCCCAGGTACCGGTACAGCTGCCGGACGGCACGAACGGTGTGCAGGTCGTGCGCTTCGTCGGTGTCGACGGCCCCCGGTGGTTCCTGCGCGGTGTGATCTCCGGGCAGGGCGCGGTGCAGCCGCAGGCCGCGGGCGTGCTGGAACACATCTTCCGGGACACCGTCATCATTCGCGGCGACGCCCCGATGGCGCCCCGCGACCCGATCGTCCTGAAGCTGCCGGACGACGCCCAGATGGTGCCGGACGGTGTGCAGCAGGAGCCGGTCGAGCAGTCGCGCTTCGGCGGCGGTGTGGAGCGCCTGGAGCGTGGACCGGAGATCACCGAGATCCGCTGAGCAGCTCCGGCGGCCGGGCGGCGTCAAGGCGCCCCGGTGACGGCCGGATCGTGACGGTCGCAAGGGCCCGTACTCCCCGATGGGGGGTGCGGGCCCTTCCGTTGGTGCAGGTCAGGTCGCGATGCGTAGGAAAGTCGTCAACGGGGCGCTAATGGCCGTAAGGGAGGCGTCAACGGCGGTCACATGCGGCGGGAACAGCGCTTTGCTCTAGGGGTCCGTTCCTCCCCGATTCAACTAGGAGCACACGATGGCCGACGTGGCCTTCGTCGTCGTCACGATCGCGGTCTTCGCGCTGGTGGCTCTCGTCGCCAAGGGGGTGGCGAAGCTGTGACCGCGGAAAACATCGTCGGCCTGGTCGTGGCCGTCGCCCTGCTCGGCTACCTGGTCCTCGCCCTCGTCTTCCCGGAGAGGTTCTGAGGTGTCGACTGCTGCTGCCGCGGCGGGCCACATGAGCCCCGTTCTCGCAGGCGTGCTCCAGCTGACAGCGCTCGTCGCGGCGCTGGCCCTGGCATACCGTCCCCTCGGCGACTACATGGCCGCCGTCTACAGCTCTCCCCGGCACCTACGCATAGAGAAGGTCATCTACCGTTGCATCGGCGCGCATGCGGACGCACAGATGCGCTGGCCGGCCTATCTGCGCGCGGTCCTGGCGTTCTCCGCGGCGGGTGTGCTCCTCCTCTACCTGCTCCAGCGTGTCCAGGGTGGTATGCCGCTGTCCCTCGGGTTCGCGTCCATCAGCCCGGACCAGGCGTTCAACACCGCGGCGTCCTTCGTCGCCAACACCAACTGGCAGTCCTACAGCGGCGAACAGGCCATGGGCCACGTGGTGCAGACCGCCGGGCTCGCGGTGCAGAACTTCGTCTCGGCCGCCACCGGCATGGCCGTCGCCATCGCCCTTGTCCGCGGCTTCGCCCTGCACCGAGGTCCCGGCTCCGCACGAGCAGGGGGCACCCCCGTCCGCACCGGCGAGCTCGGCAACTTCTGGGCCGACCTGGTGCGCGGCACCGTACGGGTGCTGGTCCCCCTCGCCGTCATCGGCGCCGTCGTCCTGGTCGCCTGTGGTGCCATCCAGAACTTCTCCGGCATCCATGAGGTCGGCCAGTTCATGGGCGGCTCCCAGCAGATCAACGGGGGCGCGGTGGCCTCCCAGGAGGTCATCAAGGAGCTGGGCACCAACGGGGGCGGCTACTTCAACGGCAACTCCGCCCACCCCTTCGAGAACCCCGACGCCTTCACCAACCTCTTCGAGGTCTTCCTGATCCTCGTCATCCCGTTCGCGCTCACCCGGACCTTCGGCAAGCTCGTCGGCAACGTGAAGCAGGGCTACGCCGTCCTCGCCGCGATGGGCATCATCTGGCTCGGCTTCACCGCGCTGATGATGTGGACCGAGTTCGCCCACGGCGGCCCGGCCCTGGAGGCCGCGGGCGCCGCCATGGAAGGCAAGGAGACCCGCTTCGGCGTCGGCGCCTCCTCGATCTTCTCGGTGGCCACCACCCTCACCTCCACCGGCGCGGTGGACTCCTTCCACTCCTCCTTCACGGCCTTCGGCGGCGGCATCCAGCTGCTCGGCATGATGCTGGGCGAGATCGCGCCCGGCGGTGTCGGCTCCGGCCTCTACGGCATGCTGGTCATGGCGATCATCGCGGTGTTCATCGCCGGACTGATGGTGGGCCGCACCCCCGAATACCTCGGCAAGAAGATCGGCACCCGCGAGATCAAGCTCGCCGCCTGCTACATCCTCATCACCCCGACGCTGGTGCTCGGCTTCACCGCCGCCTCGATGGTGCTGCCGGACGCGCTGGGCTCGATGCTCAACACCAAGGCGCTGGGCGCCGGTTCGCACGGCTTCTCCGAGGTGCTCTACGCCTTCACCTCCGGCGCCAACAACAACGGCTCCGCGTTCGGCGGCCTCAACGCCAACACGCCCTGGTACAACACCACGATCGGTCTGGCGATGCTGCTCGGCCGCTTCCTGCCGATGGTGTTCGTGCTCGCCCTGGCCGGCTCGCTCGCCGAGCAGAAGCCGGTCCCGGAGACCGCGGGCACCCTCCGTACCGAAAAGCCGCTGTTCGCCGGGCTGCTCGTCGGCACGATCCTGATCATCACCGGTCTGACCTACTTCCCGGCGCTGGCCCTCGGGCCGCTGGCGGAGGGGCTGTCATGACCGTCCCTGTGAAACCGGAGGAGCCCGGCTCCATGTCCACCGCCACTCCGACCCGCGCTCCGCACCAGGACGTCCCGAGTGGGCACAAGCCCGGCGACGGCCGTGTGGGCGGCGGGCTCTTCGACCCCAAGCAGCTGATCACGTCCCTGCCGGACGCGGTACGCAAACTCGATCCGCGGGTCATGGTCAAGTCGCCCGTGATGTTCGTCGTCGAGGCCGGCTCCGTGCTGACCACGATCTTCGCGTGCACGGCACCCTCCGACTGGTTCGGCTGGGCCATCGCCGCCTGGCTGTGGCTGACCGTCCTCTTCGCCAACCTCGCCGAGGCGGTCGCCGAGGGCCGCGGCAAGGCGCAGGCCGACACCCTGCGCAAGGCCAAGACCGACACCGTGGCGCGCCGGCTGAGCGGGAGCAGCGAAGAACAGGTGCCCGGCACCGAGCTGCGCATCGGTGACCTCGTCGTGTGCGAGGCCGGCGACATCATTCCCGGTGACGGTGATGTGGTGGACGGGGTGGCATCCGTCGACGAGTCCGCCATCACGGGGGAGTCGGCTCCGGTCATCCGTGAGTCGGGCGGTGACCGCTCCGCGGTGACCGGCGGTACGAAGGTGCTCTCCGACCGCATCGTCATCAAGATCACGACGAAGCCCGGCGAGACCTTCATCGACCGGATGATCAACCTCGTCGAGGGGGCGGCACGGCAGAAGACCCCCAACGAGATCGCGCTGAACATCCTGCTCGCCTCGCTCACCATCGTCTTCCTGCTGGCGGTCGTCACCCTCCAGCCGTTCGCGATCTACGCGGGGGCCGAACAGCCCATGATCGTGCTGCTCGCCCTGCTGGTCTGTCTGATCCCGACGACCATCGGCGCGCTGCTCTCGGCCATCGGCATCGCCGGGATGGACCGGCTGGTGCAGCGCAACGTCCTGGCCATGTCCGGCCGCGCCGTCGAAGCCGCAGGCGATGTATCGACATTGCTGCTCGACAAGACCGGCACCATCACCCTCGGCAACCGCCAGGCCGCCGAGTTCGTCCCCGTACGCGGCACCACCGAGGCCGAGGTGGCGGACGCCGCCCAGCTGTCCTCACTGGCCGATGAGACGCCGGAGGGCCGCTCCATCGTCGTCCTCGCCAAGGAGAAGTACGGGCTGCGCGAGCGGCACCAGGGGGAACTGACCGATGCCGAGTGGGTGCCCTTCACCGCCCAGACCCGGATGTCGGGTGTGGACGTCGACGGGCGCAAGGTCCGTAAGGGCGCGTCAGGTTCGGTCATCGCCTGGGTCAAGGAGCGCGGCGGCAGTGTCGCCGAGGACGCGCAGCAGCTCACCGATGCGATCTCGCAGGCCGGCGGCACGCCGCTGCTGGTCGCCCTGGAGGACGAGAGCGGGCCCCGCGTCCTGGGAGTCATCCACCTCAAGGACGTCGTCAAGGACGGCATGCGCGAACGCTTCGTCGAGCTGCGCAAGATGGGCATCAAGACCGTCATGATCACGGGTGACAACCCGCTGACGGCCAAGGCCATCGCCGATGAGGCGGGTGTGGACGACTTCCTCGCGGAGGCCACCCCCGAGGACAAGATGGCGCTCATCAAGCGGGAGCAGGCCGGCGGCAAGCTGGTCGCGATGACCGGCGACGGCACCAATGACGCACCCGCGCTGGCGCAGGCGGACGTCGGTGTGGCCATGAACACCGGCACCTCGGCCGCCAAGGAGGCCGGGAACATGGTGGACCTGGACTCCAACCCGACCAAGCTCATCGAGATCGTCGAGATCGGCAAGCAGCTGCTGATCACCCGGGGCGCGCTGACGACCTTCTCGATCGCCAACGATGTCGCGAAGTACTTCGCGATCATCCCGGCGATGTTCGCGGTGGCCTACCCCGGCCTGGACACCCTCAACATCATGCGGCTGTCCAGCCCCAACTCCGCGATCCTCTCGGCGATCATCTTCAACGCGCTGATCATCGTGGCGCTGGTGCCGCTCGCCCTCAAGGGCGTGCAGTACCGGCCGGTCAGCGCCGACAGGATGCTGCGCCGCAACCTCGCCGTCTACGGGCTGGGCGGCCTGATCGCGCCGTTCATCGGCATCAAGCTCATCGACCTGCTCCTCACTCTCATCCCCGGAATCGGGTGACCGCCGTGAACAACTCCGTACGCAACACCGCCCGGTTGATCGGAGCGGGCCTGCGTGCCCTGCTCGTACTGACCGTGGTCTGCGGGGTCATCTACCCACTGGTGGTCACCGGGGTCGCGCAGGCGGCGTTCCCCGGCAAGGCCAACGGGTCCGAGGTGAGCTCCCAGGGCAAGGTGGTCGGCTCGTCGCTGCTCGGCCAGCGCTACGACAAGGGCAAGGACAAGAGCGGCAACCCGGTCCCGGACCTGAAGTTCTTCCAGCCGCGCCCCTCGGCGGGACTGGGCAGCAACAGGACCAACGGGGTGAACACCCAGTACGACCTCCAGGTCTCCGGCGCCTCCAACCTGGGCGCCACCAACACCGACCTCGTCAAGGCGGTGAAGGAGCGCAAGCAGTGGGTCTCCGAGACGTACGGGGTTCCCGAGTCGAAGGTCCCGGCGGACGCCGTCACCTCGTCCGGCTCCGGCCTCGACCCGGACATCTCCCCGGAGTACGCCCAGGTGCAGACCGCCACCGTCGCCAAGGAGAACCACCTTCCCATCGCCACGGTGGAGAGGCTGGTCGCGCACCACACCGACGGGCGCACCCTCGGCTTCATGGGGGAACCACGGGTGAACGTCCTGGAGTTGAACATCGCGCTGAAGGAGCTGGTGCGGAGCGCGGGGGAGGGCTGAGCGCGCGCTAGATGGTTGTGTGTGGGCGAGGTCGAGCCTGGGGGTGGGGGCGGGCGCTGTTGTGGGGGTGGG
>NZ_JAMJFM010000102.1:0-9220 GCF_023544705.1 Streptomyces sp. MCA2 | reverse complement strand
AGACCGCCGCCCCACCGCCGACACGCAACGCCCGCCGTCAGAGCCCGCAGGTGCTCCGCCCGAGCGATTCGATCCGGAAGCGGTCCGAGGTTCCGCGGAGTTCGGCGAGCGGCAAGGGGCGGACCATGCGCAGTACGACCTGCCGCTCGAAGACTCGCAGGGGACACTGCGAGTGACGCATGACGTTTCCCAGATCGATCTAGCACCCGTTCTCGATAATGCTCATCGCTGGGCAAGTGACGGCTCGCTCGCGCGCGTGGTAGCGGAAGCACAGGCAAATGGAAGAATCAGCCAGCAGCGTCTCAACAGCCTCCTGAAGGGCTTCGAGGGCCTGAACGACGAACAAAAAATGGCCGTTGTCGCCGGAATTGCTCGCATCAGCACCGGTTACCACGAAGCTCAAGCCGCCGGAAGCAGCCCCGTCAACGAAGACCCTGGCCGGCGACGCCCCGCGGGTATCACTGAAGACCTCAATCCCCGTCCCGGCGTTTCCATGCATGAGAACCATGAAATCAAGCGCCTCAAGGAAGGGGACAACAAGCCCGAACCCGCCTCGCTGGCCCGCGAGTACGCGGTGGCACACGAGGCAGGGAGCCCGGACCAAGCAGCGATAGACGCTACGCATGACAAGCTCGACAACCTGTTGAAGCAGAACAAGGACAACGGCATGCGACCGGACATGTCCGGTAAGAACTATGCCGTTATCGAAGTGCACAAGACGGGCAAAGACGGGAAAGTCGAGGTCGACTACGTCATCGACTCATCGATCCCCGGCAGCAAGCGATACCACCATGATCACTCTGAGCCGCACCTCGGAGAATGGATGAGAGCCGTTGAGGCCAAACATCCCGGCGAATACAAGGTCGTCTCACTGTTCACGGAATTCGAGCCCTGCGGCGACAGAAGCGGCACTGGCGGGGCGAACTGCTCCGACTATCTCAGCAACGACATGGAACGTGAGCCCGGAGAATCCCGGAGCCGAAAAAAGCCCGAACGCACGAAGCGCGATGCGGAACGCGAGGGGCCGATCCCGAAAAGCAACCTCCGCATCTCGTACGGCATCGGATACCGCAAGGGCGCGATGGGCTTTGAAGAAGCTGCCGAACAGGGGGAGTACGCAACTGCTGCCGAGCGCCGCGAGGCGATTAAGGAAGGGAAGGCACTCGACAACGCCGAGCGGGATCGCGTCAAGAAAATGACCGACAGTGACATGATCAAATATCGGGGTGAATGGCTCCGGATATGGATGAGCGCGGTCACCCCCACAC
Source organism: Streptomyces sp. MCA2 (assembly GCF_023544705.1). Classification (NCBI taxonomy): domain Bacteria; kingdom Bacillati; phylum Actinomycetota; class Actinomycetes; order Kitasatosporales; family Streptomycetaceae; genus Streptomyces; species Streptomyces sp. MCA2. The sequence goes on along the minus strand of NZ_JAMJFM010000102.1, from coordinate 7,952 downwards.
AGCCACCGCAGAACCCCGGCACCACAAGCGCTACAGTCTGACCGTTTACGGTCGGCGAGCGACGCTCAACCAATCGAGGATCGAGTGCGATGACAGCGGAAAGCGCCATGGCGCGCATCGAATCGTGGCTGGAGGAGCCGCACAGGCTGTACGAAACGTTTGCGATCCGCGGTGCCGCAGGCGCCGGGAAAACGCGGCTGCTGCAAGGCCTGGCGGACCGCATTCCGGATGCCGTCTACCTCGACTGCACGGGACTGACCGCGGAGGACGTCGCGTTCCGCCTGCTGAACACGTGGCAGGCGGACAGCGGAGCCGGGCCCCTCTCCGAAGCCGCGCGCAGGATCAGGAGCGGCGGTGTCGCGCTGCTCGCAAACGTGCAATGGGCCGGCCCACTCGTCTCCTCGAACGAAGCGAGCCGGATCACTCGAGACGTACTCCGCACCATGAAAAGGTCCGCGCGGCCGAGTCTCCGCTTCATCGTGGAACGGTCCGCAGACAAGAGCTGGGTGCTCGCCCCGGCCCGGAACGAGCTCGTCCTCCAAGGGGAATTGGACCAGGAAGACCGTGCCGCGGTTCTGGCAGGCCTACTGGAGACCTATCCGGAGCTGGAGGCGCTGGCGGCGACGGAGACCCGCAGCGTGCATCTGTCGGTGTGGGCGGAGCTGTGTCATGCCTTGGGCATTCACACTTCGGCGCGCGAGCTGGCCGGGCTGACAGACTCGCTCACCGACCTGCTCTCGGTCTCGGACACCGCCGGGGTGGACCGACAGGTCGCCTTCCGAGCCGAATCGACCCGTCACCGGATGCGGGAGCTTCGCCCCGTCCAGCATGAAGCCGTGGTCGCTTTCCTGATGCAGCGGACGGCCGACCAGGCAACGGGGGCCTGGAGTGCTTCAGGTCCGCTCGGCGCCTACGCCGCACAGACATTGGCTCTCCACGCCGCCCATGCCGGATCCCTGGAGGCGCTGTTGGGCGACGGCGCCGTGCTGGCGAATCTCGAGGCGTACGGATTGCTCCAGGGCCTGGCCGCCGCCTGGCCGGGCGGCGTGCCTCTTGGCGGTATCGCCGTGGATGCCCACTACCTGGAGGCGCTGGGGCTGGCGTCGGCACCGCATCCGGAGTGGGTGGCGTGGCTGCACCACGCCACCGTCAGCCGTGGCAACGAGACGCCGGCCCGGTCGATGGCCACAGCGGGAATCGCTCTGCCGTGGCGCACGGTCTGGTCACACTGTCGCCCATACGGCACATTCGGCCCGTCCTCACAGCCGTACGAGGAAACCCCGGAAGGAATCCCGGTCAGCCGATCATGGCCGCGCAGCGAGACCGCACCTCCTGTCCGGAACATCCTCGGATCCGCCCACCCCTTCAGATCCAAGCCACAGCCGAACGGAGACTGGCTCATCGCGGGCCCCACTGGTCCTTTCGCCGTGGCAATGGACACCGAGCCCCGCGAAAGTCCTCGCCTTTCGGCGATGCCGGAGCCCTTCGTCGGTCCCGTCACCGCTCCGAGCGAGTGGGCATGCCCCGCACCGGCACTTACGCAGGACGGACCGTCGCAATCCTGGCTGGAGGCCACGTTCGGGCCCCACACCTGCCGCGTGCTGGAGGAATCCCGATTGCCTGCGGGGCTCTCCGAAGAAGATGCTCGACACTTCCTCACCACGACAGGTCTGCCCGCATTGCCGGACCAGCTTCCTTTCATGTCCACCGTGGACCTGCACGTATCGGGACTTGTGGAAGCCCCGTGGCCGGAAGACGCTGAACAGCCCGAAAGCGACGGTCCCTTCTACACCTTGGGCGAATGGACGGGCGGCCCCGTGCTGCTGGACGGCACGACGGGAGCCGTCGTGCAAGACGGCCGGACCGGCTACGCCTCTACCACCCTCGCGACCGGCCTTCGACAGTTCTGCGTTCTCCTCCGCCTCTACCACGAGTTCTTGATCAGCAATTTCAATACGCCGCATGAATACCGGGATGCCCGAAGCAGTGTGCGGGCATGGGCCGAAGAGATTGACGCAGCCGTAGCGGATGCCGACCACTGGGAGCAGGTATTCGACGGCGATCTGGATACTTGGGGTACCGAGTAGTCGGCCCGATCTCACCTCACCCCAAGAGCCGCCCCGGGCTCTCAGCTGTGACCGAGGATCGTAGTTGGCGGGTGATGCTCCCTGCGGCGCAGGTCGTCAGCAGCGAGAGGGAGCTGGTTGGCGGATCTTGAGGGCGATAGTTGGCGGCCCAGGGTGTGCGTTGATCACGGTGTGTGAGTGACGGTTGTGATCAGCTGCCTGGCGTGGTCTTCGAGGGCCCTGCAAAGGCCGGCGGAGGGGATGGGTTGTTCTTGCGATTCCCAGCGCCGGAGAAGGGTCAAGTGCGGCAAATCGTCGGTTCGTGTTCGGTCGTCGGGCCGCATTGGCGGCTGGAAGACTGGTGCGAGGGTGAACTCGCTGCCGGTGACGTAGCTCCAGACGAAGGCGGATGCGCACTCTCGGGTGCGTTCTGTCGGCTTGGGACCTCTGCCTCGACGGTGAAGGCGGCAGAGCTCGTCCCAGGTCCTGTCGTCGATGGACCAGCGGGAGAACTGCATGCGGCGGGCCCGGTAGTCGATGCTCTCCTCGCCGCTGACGTGCTCGGCCAGGCGTTTCAGCGTGGCCAGTAGGTCCCGGTCCTTGAGGTCTTGATAGGGGTTCAGTGGTTTGACCCGCAGTCGGCCCCGGGTGGTCCAGGACGTTGGGACTCCGAGGAAGGCTGCCGCTTCCAGGAAGTTCATGTCGCTGATCGCTTGGACCAGGTGGACCGGGAGAATGCGGCGGAGTCGTCGGCGGCTGGTGAGGGCCTGCTCGGAGTCCTCCAGGGTGGCGGCAAGCAACCAGGAGCTGGGAAGGGACTGCGGGATGTGCTCGGGAGCGATCCCGAAGTCCGTGAGGGTGTGGGTCGGGGCGAAGAGTTTCTGGGTGGTGTTCGCCTTGGAGGCCCGCAGTGTCGGGGCTCCCTGACGGATCCAGTCGGCAGAGAGTCTGTGCCGGTAGACCTGGTCGGTCCGGCGCCGGAGCGAGGGAGAAGCCTCGTGAGCGAGCATGGGCCAGGTCCTGCCCCAGCGGAGATCGTCGCGGGTGGGAAGATTCCGTAGCAGCTGGGGCAGGGCGCTGCGCGGTCCGGAAGAATCCTGCGCGAGCAGGTGGTAGGCCGCAAAGAGAAGACCGGCCGTCGCGATCGCGTCACCGGGTGGTGCGCTCCAGACGCCCGCGGGTGGCGAGCTGGCGCTCTCGGCCGCTGGGCCGGGGCTGTGACCGTCCTGCTGCTGCGGTGCGAGATGCGCTTCCAGAATGGCCCGGGTCGCGGCGGGGGCGAGTTCGGCCGCGACGGGCCAGCCCGCCTGGATCAGGGAGATGGCGACCTGGAGATCGGCGAACCGCTGGGAGACGACTTCTGCGGGCTCGTCACCGTCCAGGAGGTCCAGTAATACGGTCTGCAGGTCCGCGAGTTCTGGGGTGAGGGCCGCAGGGGCTGGTTCGGCGCCGTCGAGGCGGTGACCGCAGACTTCACGCTTGCCGGAACCGTCAAGCCAGTTGCGGCATTGGGCGGGGTGGAGCCTGGGCGCGTTGGCGGCGGGCAGCAAGGCCAGGGGACCCCCTGATCTGCCGCTGAGCGCGGGCAGTCGGCAGCGCGGGCACTCGCTGCGAAGGAAGGTCCAGTGATCGAGGCAGGCGAAGACGACAGCCAGCCGCCACTGTCGCTTCCAGGGCCCGCCATGGCGGTTCTGGATCGGGCTTCCATCGCCTGCGAGACAGGCCGGGCAGTAACGTGAATGGTTCACCAGCAGCCAGGGCTGGGACAGTCTGCGGGGGCGGGGAATGCTTCCCGGGCGGACCAGCGCCCGCGCAAGGGCGGAGTAGCGATCGGCGTAGGGCCTGAGCGTCAGCGCGTCGGCGTCCGCGGAGGTCATCCGGGTCACGTCGGCGAAGGCGTGCAGGCGAGCCGACTGCATCATCAGCAGGTGTGCCGCGGAGACTCTGGTATGGGGATCATCTGGGGGAATCAGCATCACGCGCCGTGCCAACTGGTGCGGAGTCAGGTCGAGTCGGTGAGTCAGGCGGAGAAGGAAGCCGGGCAGGCTCTCCTCGGGCAGGGGTTCAAGGCTCCTGGGCAGCGGGGCTTGGGCGGCAGGCATGGGTCAGCCCGTCCTGTCGTCGGCAGTGCGCGGTCCGTGATCGTCGAAGACGGTGTTGCGAGGCCGGCGTTTCGCGCCGGAGCGCCGGCGAGCGGCGGGTGCCGTGGCCGCGGGGACGGGTTCGTCGAGGGCGTCGGTCATCTCTTCCCGCCGCAGGACGATCTCGTCGAGCAGGTCCTCGTCGAGGACCTCTCTTCCGCCGTCCATCGCTTCCTGGGCGCCGTCTTCGATGAGCCGCCCGAGCAGTCCGACGACGCCGCCGGTGCGACGCATCAGGTATTCCGGCATGGTGCCGTCGGTGAGCATGCCCCGCTCCGCGTTCAGCCGCCGCAGATGCCGCTCGATCCCGTCGAGGTGGTTGACGAACGCCTGGATCTGCTTCGGCGTGGTGTAGCGGAAGCGGTCGAGTTCGATCAGGTCGAAGCGGTGCTCTGTCTGAGTGATCTCCAGGCCGTGGATGCGGGTCGACTCCAGCGGGGGCATCTCCCACTGCCCGGACCTCTTGTTCCACTTGGCCTCCCGCAGCGGCCCGATCCCGGGGATGTTGACGGCGGTGAGGATCAAGGTGACGTCCAGACTCATGAAGGCCCGGATCAGGTCGAGGACGTCCTGGTCGTCGGCCCGGTGCATGCGCAGCCGGCTGACATCGTCCAGGATCAGCGCCTTGACTCCGTGGTCGTGCAGGGAGTCGGCGACTTGCCGTACCAGTTCCGGCAGAGTGGCCGACTTGCGCATCTCGGCGCGGAAGAAGCCCAGGATCGAGGCGCAAAGACTCTTCGGTGTCGCCGTCACCGGAGTCGAGACATAGACGACCGGCGTGTGGATGTCACGGGTGCCCGGCAGAGCCCCGGGCTTGAGGTAGCTGTGCATCTGCAGCCAGTGGTCCTCGAAGACGGCCGCGGTCGAGCAGACGGATGCCGTCTTGCCGTAGTTGCCCCAGCCGCTGACCATGACGCCGGCGCGTGTGGGGTCGTCCTGCTTCATCGTGTTCCCGCGCAGTCGGCGGCGGATCAGCCTGCCCACCTTGTCGTGCATGGGGGTGTCCTGCAGCGGAAGGTTCGCGTTCGTCAGATGGCGGAAGAGGTCGTAGTCCGCGCGGCGGCTCTCCGGGATCGTCCTCCACTGCTGCAGCGAGATCGCCCGAGCGGGAAGGAGCAGGCCGCGGCGTGAGCGGTAGCTCTGCCAGCCGACGTAGGTGTCGCGCGGCGGGTGCCCGCCCAGGATCAACTCAGCGATCCTGGACCGTGAAGGCAGGCCCTCCAGCGGATCAGCGTGCGAGGGGTCTCGGGTCACGCGTCGTCCTCCCGGACAGTCGTCTCGGCGTCCGCGTCGTCGCGTGGCGGCGGCAGGAACATGGGCCGCCGGTTCAGGGCCTCGTGCAGCGTCGGCGGAGCCACCGGCCGGGTTCCGGCGAGTGCCTCTTCCCGTCGCCGGCGGCGGTCGCTGTCGACCGCCCTGTCGATCATGCGGGCGTGCTCCACCCAGGCCGCAGGCATCCGCGCCGCAGACAGCTCGTCCGCGGGGGCCGGCTCGGCGGGACGGTCGGCCACCGCGGTCTGCGCGCGGGCGATCTCACGGGCCTGGCGACGCGCCGCTTCTTCCCCGCCTTCTCCCGGCCTGGCTCGGCCACTCGTCGACGGGGGTGACCGAGCCGAGGATCCCAAGCAGATGCTCCAACAGCTCATCCTCGGAATGGATCTTGATGTTGTTCGCCTTCACGTGTCCCAGGAGAGCGTCGGCGGTCTTGTCGGAGAAGGCGGGAATCTCACCCTCGGGCGGCAGCCCTCGCCAGCGCAGGACGTGCCAGGTCTCGTGGTCCGCCGGGTCCTGGAAGAACACCTGCCGGCGGTCCCTGCGGTCACTGCGGACCACCCACTGGCCCGCGTGCCTGCCGCCTCGGGCGGAGGGCTGCTGGAAGCGCGGCTCGTCAAGGACCGGGTGGTGATACCAGAGCCCGAGGATCTTCACTCCGCGACGCGGAGGTCGGCTCCGCGGTCCGCGACGTCGCCGCCGGTGAAGCCCAGCAGGTGCTCGAAGAGCATGGTCTGGATCGTGAGGAACTGCCGCTCGACCGCGAACTTGTCGGTCTGCCGCAGCACGCGGGCAGGCAGGATCCGGCAGCCGATCTCGCGTTCGGCTTCCACCAGGTCGTGGTTCTTGTAGGGGCCGCCGTGGTCGGTGGTGACCGTCTCCGGGGCGAAGAACGGCAGAGCGGCGACCCGGTGCCCGGTGAACTCGGCGATCACGTCGGCCGGGACCCTGGCGTAGGGCCACTCCATGTCCTCGCCCCAGCCCTCCCGCATCGGGAGCGGCAGCATCACGTCCCGCAGCAGCATCGCGACGTCGACCGAGGTGTCGGACTGCAGCGTGAGCCGGAAGGCCGGCAGCCCGTGCGTGTAGAGATCGAGCGCGAGGGTCAACGTCGCGGTGACCGCGACGCCGAACACGGTCTCGCGCAGCTTCACCGGCATCGGAGTCGAGTCCAACACCAGGACCTGCCCCGGGCGGTGGACCACCATCCGGCCCGAAACGCCGGCCTCCGCGGCGGCCTGAGCCGTCCGTCCGTAACGTGGGCGGGCTCCAGCGGGCCCGAACCACTCCTTCCAGACGTCCGCGAACGTCCAACGGGAAGGGATCCTCTCGGCCGGAAACGCCGGAAACCGCTCACGCATGTACTGGTGCATCAACCGGTGCCTGGCAGCCAGGCTCAGGCGGGCGCGTTCCCCGCACTCTGCCTTGACCGCGAAGATCGCCTCACGGACCTCCTCGGTGACGCTGCGATGGCCACTGCGGCGCCGGGTCCAGCGTCCGTCCGCGCAGGCCAGCAGGGCACCGGAACATGAGCCATGTCGCGGACCGGCCAGCAGACTTCACCAGCACCCACCCGCCACGTCGAACTCCACCGACAGATCCAGCCATCCGCGAGATCGAGTTCATCCCGAAATGCGGCATCCCCGCTGTACACCGCGACAAGCTCGTCGAGACGACTTGAGTCCGACCGGATCCCTGCCCTGGCACTCGCGCTCACTCACCCACAGCACCACCACCCACGTGGCGACAGGGCCCGATCTTCGGAACTGACCACAACGCAGTGTTACGGAAGCAAGATCCGCCAACTACTGCACTGTCGTCTGCCACGGGAACGTCAGTGGGTTTGCCATGAGAAGTGTCAGTCGATCAGCGCTTGATACGTCCTCGGATGGCGAGGGCGGCGAGGCCGAGGAGGACGGGTTCGGTAAGGCGTGAGGCCATCTCGGTGTAAGTGCCAGCCGTCGTGAGGTTTTGGCCGGAGGACCGGAAGATCACTGAGTTCACCACCACCCGCAGGCTCTTCTCGAACCGATTGGTCGAGAGCCGCTCTTGGAGTGGCCCCGAAGGGTTGACACGGGCGGGGGTGTCGGTGGTGAGCCGGATGTTCTGGTTGGTCACCTTCCCGATCGCTTCCGACTTCGGATCGCTGGTGGGCAGGCCCCACATAGCCGCGAAGAGCGACTACCACCGTTCGCGATGAGGTGGGGGGCAGTGCCGGAGGTGCAGTGCTCCCGCGGGCGCCGACCGCGGAGCGCGGTGGGAAACCTCGGCTTAGCAACTCATCATCGGGTGGCCCTCGGCCTAGGCGTCTCTCATAAACGGTACGTCTGTCACGCTGATCGCGAATCACCCTGTTCGCCAGACGCTGGCCCGATTCACTGGATGCCGGCTCGTCTGCGATCGATGTGCCGGCGCGGTCGCCGGTGCCCGGCAGGTCCTTGGCGAGCCGGCCTGCGAGTGCGCTCACCGGGCA
>NZ_JAMJFM010000101.1:0-9666 GCF_023544705.1 Streptomyces sp. MCA2 | reverse complement strand
ACAAACGCCACGGCGCCGCCGCACCCCTACCGTGGGTCCAGAGTCAAAACCGCAGAGCCGCTCCCTGAGCCATGCGCATCACCCACCACTTCTGAAGGGCCGGGTTCCACTGTGCCGATCCCCACTGATGCAGCCCCCACCGCCTTTTGGCTCGCCGGCCGTCAGGCCACCGGCGAGGCCACCTTCGATGTCACCTCTCCCTGGGACGGACGCCTCGTCGGCACGGTGAGCGTCCCCACCGAGGCGCAGGTCGAGGAGGCCCTCGCCGCCTCCGTCGCGGTCCAGGACGAACTCGCCGCCACCCCCGCGCACGTGCGGGCCGCCGCGCTGGACCATGTGCACCGCCGGCTGGTGGAGCGTACGGAGGAGATCGCCCGGCTGATCTCCGCGGAGAACGGCAAGCCCATGAAGTGGGCCCGCGGCGAGGTCGGCCGGGCCGTCTCCGTGTTCCGTTTCGCCGCCGAGGAGGCCCGCCGCTTCAACGGCGGCGAGGCGCAGCGCCTGGACACCGACGCGGGCGGCGCCGGCCGGCTCGCGCTGACCCGCCGCTTCCCGCGCGGCACGGTCCTGGGCATCGCCCCGTTCAACTTCCCGCTGAACCTCTGCGCCCACAAGATCGCCCCGGCCATCGCGGCCGGCGCCCCGATCATCCTCAAGCCGGCCCCGGCCACCCCGCTCTCCGGTCTGATCCTCGGCGAGCTGCTGGCCGAGACCGAGCTGCCGGCCGGTTCCTGGTCGATCCTCCCGGTGCCCAACGACCGGATGCCGGCGCTGGTGCAGGACGAGCGGCTGCCGGTCGTCTCCTTCACCGGCTCCGAGAAGGTCGGCTACGCGATCCTGGACTCGGTGCCGCGCAAGCACTGCACCCTGGAGCTCGGCGGCAACGGCGCGGCCGTCGTCCTGCCCGACTTCTCGTCCGAGGCGGACCTGGACTGGGCGGCGCAGCGCATCGCCACCTTCTCCAACTACCAGGGCGGCCAGTCCTGCATCTCGGTGCAGCGGGTGATCGCCGACGCCTCCGTCTACGACCGGCTGGTGCCCAAGATCGTGGCGGCCGTCGAGGCGCAGGTCACCGGTGACCCGTCGGACGACGCGACCGAGGTCGGCCCGCTGGTGAACGAGGACGCCGCCAAGCGCGTCGAGAGCTGGGTGGACGAGGCCGTGGAGCGCGGCGCGAAGCTGCTCGCGGGCGGCAAGCGCGACGGCGCCTCCTACGCGCCGACCGTCCTGGAGGACGTGCCCGCCGACGCCACTCTCGCCTGCGAAGAGGTCTTCGGCCCGGTGCTCACCCTCCGGAAGGTCGACGGGGAGGCCGAGGCGTTCGCGGCCGTCAACGACTCGAAGTTCGGCCTCCAGGCGGGCGTGTTCACGCACGACGTGCAGACTGCCTTCCGCGCCCACCGTGCGCTGGAGGTCGGCGGCGTGATCGTCGGCGATGTGCCGTCCTACCGTGCCGACCAGATGCCGTACGGCGGCGTCAAGCAGTCCGGTGTGGGCCGCGAGGGCGTGCGGTTCGCGATGGACGACTACACCTATGAGCGGGTGCTGGTCCTCACGGGCCTGGCGCTGTAACCTCCGCCCGACCCGGTCCGGACCGGTGGACAGCGACGGCCATCCCTTGGGCCGTATCACCAACCGGACCCCGGCCGGCGCACCCCCCGGCGCCGGCCCCGACGCGGCGCGCTCCGGCACCCTGTTTCCGGAGCGCGCCGCGTCCCCCTTTTTGCTCCGGCATCACCTCTCCCGTCATGCCGGATCTTGACGGTATGCGGCCGGAGCCCCTCCCTTCCTCCTGTTTGAGGGGGAGTCGCGGCGGTCCCCCGGGGGAGGAGCGGGGGCCGTACGTACAACCAGCGCGGTATGCGACACCCCCCGAACGGCGGAGGGCGGCGAGCGGCCCCGGACCGATGCCGGGGGGTATGTCCCGCTTGGCGTGGAGTGGCCTGCCGCGCGGCCATCTCCCGCCACCTCCCGTGGTGCAACCCGCGCGGATCGGGTAACTCTCACAAGTAGCGCTGTCCAGCGGCCGACCGGCCCGCCGGCGCAGAACTCCCGATCCCGCGGCGAGGTGAGCTCCTGATGACCGCTCCATCCATCCGCAACGTTTCCGAGCGCGAAGCACGCCAGGTCGCCGAGGCGGCCCGCGAGCAGGACTGGCGCAAGCCCAGCTTCGCCAAGGAACTGTTCCTGGGGCGTTTCCGGCTCGACCTCATCCATCCGCACCCGACCCCCGCGGTCGACGACGTGCGCCGCGGCGAGAAGTTCCTCGCCACGCTGCGCGCCTTCTGCGAGACGGAGATCGACGGCGCCCGGATCGAGCGCGAGGGGCAGATCCCGGACGAGACCGTGAACGGGCTCAAGGAGCTCGGCGCGTTCGGCATGAAGATCGACCCGAAGTACGGCGGCCTCGGCCTCACCCAGGTCTACTACAACCGCGCCCTGGCCCTGGTCGGCACCGCCAGCCCCGCCATCGGCGCGCTGCTCTCCGCGCATCAGTCGATCGGCGTTCCGCAGCCCCTGAAGCTGTTCGGCACCAAGGAGCAGAAGGAGACGTTCCTGCCGCGCTGTGCCCGTACGGACATCTCGGCGTTCTTGCTGACCGAGCCCGATGTCGGCTCGGACCCGGCCCGGCTGGCGACCCTGGCGGTCCCGGACGGCACGGACTACGTCCTCGACGGCGTGAAGCTGTGGACCACCAACGGTGTGGTCGCCGACCTGCTGGTGGTGATGGCGCGGGTGCCCGCCTCCGAGGGGCACAAGGGCGGCATCACGGCGTTCGTCGTCGAGGCCGACTCCCCGGGCATCACGGTCGAGAACCGCAACGCCTTCATGGGCCTGCGCGGCCTGGAGAACGGGGTGACCCGCTTCCACCAGGTACGGGTCCCCGCCGCCAACCGCATCGGGCCCGAGGGCGCCGGCCTGAAGATCGCCCTGACCACCCTCAACACCGGCCGGCTCTCGCTGCCCGCGATGTGCGTCGGTTCCGGCAAGTGGTGCCTGAAGATCGCCCGTGAGTGGGCCGGGGCCCGCGAGCAGTGGGGCCGGCCGGTCGCCCAGCACGAGGCCGTCGGCGCCAAGATCTCCTTCATCGCCGCCACCACCTTCGCCCTCGAAGCGGTCGTCGACCTCTCCTCCCAGATGGCCGACGAGAACCGCAACGACATCCGCATCGAGGCCGCCCTCGCAAAGCTCTACGGCTCCGAGATGGGCTGGCTGATGGCCGACGAGCTCGTCCAGATCCGCGGCGGCCGCGGCTTCGAGACCGCCGACTCGCTCGCCGCCCGCGGCGAACGCGCAGTCCCCGCGGAGCAGATGCTGCGTGATATGCGCATCAACCGGATCTTCGAGGGCTCCACGGAGATCATGCATCTGCTGATCGCCCGCGAGGCGGTGGACGCCCATCTGTCGGTCGCCGGCGACCTCATCGACCCGGACAAGACCCTCGCCGACAAGGGCCGGGCCGCGGCCAAGGCCGGCGGTTTCTACGCCCGCTGGCTGCCCAAGCTCGTCGCCGGACCGGGCCAACTCCCGCGTACGTACCAGGAGTTCGGCCAGCTCGCCGGCCATCTGCGGTATGTCGAACGGGCCTCCCGCAAGCTCGCCCGCTCCACCTTCTACGCGATGTCCCGCTGGCAGGGCCGGATGGAGACCAAGCAGGGCTTCCTCGGCCGGATCGTGGACATCGGCGCCGAACTCTTCGCGATGAGCGCCGCCTGCGTACGGGCCGAGTACCTCAACGAGACCGGGGAGCACGGCCGCGAGGCACAGCAGCTGGCCGAGGTGTTCTGCCGGCAGGCGCGGATCCGCGTCGAGGAGCTGTTCGGCCGCCTGTGGACCAACACCGACGAGCTCGACCGCAAGGTCGTCCACGGGGTCCTCGACGGCAGCTACACCTGGCTGGAGGAAGGCATGATCGACCCCAGCGGCGACGGCCCCTGGATCGCCGACGCCACCCCGGGCCCGAGCCGGACGGACAACGTCCGGCGGCCCATCCGCTGAGCGGCCCGCGCCGCACACCCCAGGGCCGGTCCGGGCGCGTCGGACCGGCCCCGGGGCGTGCCGTGCACAACGGGCGGGGCCCGATGATCGGTAAGACACGCCCTTGGTGTCCACGGCCCCTGGGCGACCGGCCACAATGGACCCCATGACGGACTCCCTCGCCCACCCGCATACGCGTTTCGAGCCGGCCTCCGGCGACCCTGACGGCCCGCGCGGCCCCCGTTCCCTCGTGGTGCTCGGCTCGACCGGCTCGATCGGCACCCAGGCGATCGACATCGTGCTGCGCAACCCCGACCGCTTCCGGGTGACCGCGCTCTCCGCGGCCGGCGGCCGGGTCGAGCTGCTCGCCGATCAGGCGCACCAGCTGCGGGTGGCCGCCGTCGCCGTGGCGCGCGAGGACGCGGTGCCCGCACTGCGCACGGCGCTGGCCGACCGCTACGGCGCGGGCGAGCCGCTGCCCGAGATCCTGGCAGGCCCCGACGCGGCCGCCGAGCTGGCCGCCTCCCCCTGCCACACCGTCCTCAACGGCATCACCGGCTCCATCGGCCTCGCCCCGACCCTGGCCGCCCTGAAGGCGGGCCGGGTGCTGGCCCTCGCCAACAAGGAGTCGCTGATCGTCGGCGGCCCGCTGGTCAAGGCCCTCGCCGCGCCCGGCCAGATCATCCCCGTCGACTCCGAGCACTCCGCGCTCTTCCAGGCGCTGGCCGGCGGCGAGCGCGCCGAGGTCCGCAAGCTCGTCGTCACCGCTTCCGGCGGCCCGTTCCGCGGCCGTACGAAGAAGGAGCTGGCCGGGGTCACGCCCGAGCAGGCGCTGGCCCACCCCACCTGGTCGATGGGCCCGGTCGTCACCATCAACTCGGCGACCCTCGTCAACAAGGGCCTGGAGGTCATCGAGGCGCATCTGCTCTTCGACGTGCCCTTCGACCGCATCGAGGTGGTCGTCCACCCGCAGTCCTACATCCACTCGATGGTGGAGTTCACCGACGGCTCCACGCTCGCCCAGGCCAGCCCGCCCGACATGCGGATGCCGATCGCCCTGGGCATCGGCTGGCCCGAGCGGGTCCCGGACGCCGCACCGGGCGTGGACTGGACGAAGGCGCAGACCTGGGAGTTCTTCCCGCTGGACGAGGAGGCCTTCCCGTCCGTCCCGCTGGCCCGCCAGGTCGGTGATCTGGGCGGCACCGCCCCCGCCGTCTTCAACGCGGCGAACGAGGAATGCGTGGACGCGTTCCTCAAGGGCGGGCTGCCCTTCACAGGGATTGTGGATACCGTCGCCGCAGTGGTCGCCGAACACGGAACGCCCGCCGGGGGAACTTCCCTGAGTGTCGCGGACGTCCTGGAGGCGGAGACCTGGGCGCGCGCCCGCGCCCGCGAACTGGCCGCCCGTGCGGCACGGACACCTTCGGAGGCTCGCGCATGACGACCTGGATGACCATCCTCGGCATAGTCGTCTTCGTCGTCGGCCTGCTGTTCTCCATTGCCTGGCACGAGCTCGGCCATCTCTCCACGGCCAAGCTGTTCGGTATCCGCGTGCCGCAGTACATGGTGGGCTTCGGGCCGACGATCTTCTCCCGTAAGAAGGGCGACACCGAGTACGGCATCAAGGCCGTCCCGCTCGGCGGCTACATCCGCATGATCGGGATGTTCCCGCCCGGCGACGACGGAAAGCTCCAGGCCCGCTCCACCTCGCCGTTCCGCGGCATGATCGAGGACGCCCGCTCGGCGGCCTTCGAGGAGCTCCAGCCCGGCGACGAGAAGCGGCTCTTCTACACCCGCAAGCCCTGGAAGCGCGTCATCGTGATGTTCGCCGGGCCGTTCATGAATCTGATCCTGGCGGTCGTGATCTTCATGAGCGTGCTGATGGGCTTCGGCATCAACACCCAGACCACCCAGGTCGGCTCCGTCTCGGAGTGCGTCATCTCGGCCGCCGCCAAGACCGACAAGTGCCCGCGCGGCGCCAAGGACTCCCCGGCCGAGGCCGCGGGCCTCCGGGCCGGCGACAAGATCGTCTCGTTCAACGGCCACGCCGTGCCGGACTGGGGCGCCCTCCAGCAGCAGATCCGCGACACCACCGGACCCGCGACGCTCGTCGTGGAGCGGCACGGCGCACGACGGACCCTGCACGCCGACCTCATCGAGAACAAGGTCGCCAAGACCGACGGCCACGGCGGCTATGTCCCCGGACAGTTCGTCACCGCCGGATTCCTCGGCTTCACGCCGGCCAGCGGCGTCGTCCAGCAGTCCTTCGGCCAGTCCGTCGACCGCATGGGCAACATGGTCCAGCAGGGGGTCTCCTCGCTGATAAACCTGCCCGCCAAGGTCCCGGACCTGTGGGACGCGGCCTTCAACGGCGGAGAGCGCAAGCAGGACTCCCCGATGGGCGTGGTCGGCGCGGCCCGGGTCGGCGGCGAGGTCTTCTCCCTGAACATCCCGCCGGAGCAGCGGGTGGCGACCATGCTCTTCCTGGTCGCCGGCTTCAACCTCTCGCTGTTCCTGTTCAACATGCTGCCGCTGCTGCCGCTGGACGGCGGGCACATCGCCGGCGCCGTGTGGGAGTCGGTCCGACGGGCCTTCGCCAAGATCGTCCGGCGTCCCGACCCCGGCCCCTTCGACGTCGCCAAGCTGATGCCGGTCGCGTACGTCGTCGCCGGGATCTTCATCTGCTTCACCCTGCTGGTGCTCGTCGCCGACGTGGTGAATCCGGTGAAGCTGACCTAGAAAGCACGTTTGGCGGCGGCCGGACACCTCCGTGGCGTTTGGAGGCGTCCGGCCGTCTCCTTTCGTGGCGCCACAGGGGAGCGATGTGCTTGCCGCGACCCCCGTGACGTAATCTCGAAGACCGGAGCCCGCCGATGCGGGGCCTAGATCCACACCTTGGGGTTGCTCGCCAGATGACTGCCATTTCACTGGGAATGCCGGACGTACCGACCAAGCTTGCCGACCGCCGGGTCAGCCGCAAGATCCAGGTCGGCACGGTCGCCGTGGGCGGAGACGCACCGGTCTCGGTGCAGTCGATGACGACTACGCGGACGTCCGACATCGGCGCCACGCTTCAGCAGATCGCCGAGCTGACGGCCTCCGGCTGCCAGATCGTCCGGGTCGCCTGCCCGACGCAGGACGACGCCGATGCGCTGCCCGTGATCGCCCGCAAGTCGCAGATTCCAGTCATTGCGGACATCCATTTCCAGCCGAAGTATGTCTTCGCCGCGATCGACGCCGGCTGCGCCGCGGTCCGCGTCAACCCCGGCAACATCAAGCAGTTCGACGACAAGGTCAAGGAGATCGCCAAGGCGGCCTCCGACGCCGGCACCCCGATCCGGATCGGCGTCAACGCCGGCTCCCTGGACCGCCGCCTGCTCCAGAAGTACGGCAAGGCGACCCCCGAGGCGCTCGTCGAGTCCGCGCTGTGGGAGGCGTCCCTCTTCGAGGAGCACGGCTTCCGTGACATCAAGATCTCGGTCAAGCACAACGACCCGGTCGTGATGGTCAACGCCTACCGCCAGCTCGCCGCCCAGTCGGACTACCCCCTCCACCTCGGCGTCACGGAGGCCGGCCCCGCCTTCCAGGGCACCATCAAGTCCGCCGTCGCCTTCGGCGCGCTGCTCAGCGAGGGCATCGGCGACACCATCCGCGTCTCGCTGTCCGCGCCGCCCGCCGAAGAGATCAAGGTCGGCATCTCCATCCTGGAGTCGCTCAACCTCCGCCAGCGCCGGCTGGAGATCGTCTCCTGCCCGTCCTGCGGCCGCGCCCAGGTCGACGTCTACAAGCTCGCCGAGGAGGTCACCGCGGGCCTGGACGGCATGGAGGTGCCGCTCCGCGTCGCCGTCATGGGCTGTGTCGTCAACGGCCCCGGCGAGGCCCGCGAGGCCGACCTCGGTGTCGCCTCCGGCAACGGCAAGGGCCAGATCTTCGTCAAGGGCGAGGTGATCAAGACCGTCCCCGAGTCGAAGATCGTCGAGACCCTCATCGAAGAGGCCTTGAAGATCGCTGAGCAGATGGAGAAGGACGGCATCGCCTCCGGCGAGCCGACCGTGGCCGTCGCCGGCTGACCCGGCCCCGCCCGCAGCACCCGAGCCCCGCCGCCCGCCCCGGGCCGCGGGGCTCACCCCTGGCCGGGACGATCCGGTCCTCGGCGGCAGGGTGCTCCCCGCAGGCGCGAGGTAAAGTGCCAAGACCTGCTCCCGCCTGGCCTCCCAGGCCCGTAACGGTGAGGCTTTCCGACACGTGCTGACGACCACCACCATCAAGGTCCTCGAACCCGGGGACCTCGACGATGCGCTCGCGGTCCTGGACCGCGACCCGGTCGCCAACGCCTTTGTCGCCGCCCGCGTACAGGTCGCCGGCCTCGACCCCTGGCGGCTGGGCGGCGAGATGTGGGGCTGGTACGTCCGCGGCCGCCTGGAGGCGCTCTGCTACGCCGGCGCCAACCTCGTCCCCGTCTGCGCCACCCCCGAAGCGGTCCGTGGCTTCGCCGAACGCGCCCGCCGCCAGGGCCGCCGCTGCTCCTCCATCGTCGGCCCCGAGGAGCCCACCGCCGAGCTGTGGTCGCTCCTGGAGTCCTACTGGGGACCGGCCCGCGAGGTCCGCGCCCACCAGCCCCTGATGGTCACCACCGCACCGTCCGCCGAGATCGCGGCCGACCCGTACGTCCGGCGGATCCGCAAGAACGAGATGGACCTGATCATGCCCGCGTGCGTGGCCATGTTCACCGAAGAGGTCGGCATCTCCCCGATGGCGGGCGACGGCGGGCTCCTCTACCAGGCCCGGGTCGCCGAACTCGTCGGCTCAGGACGCTCCTTCGCCCGTATCGAGAACGGCAAGGTCATCTTCAAGGCCGAGATCGGCGCCGCCACCCAGCGGGCCTGCCAGATCCAGGGCGTCTGGGTCGACCCCGCCTACCGCGGCAAGGGCCTGTCGGAGACCGGTATGGCCGCCGTGCTGCGCTACGCCCTCAGCGACGTCGCCCCCGTCGTCAGCCTCTACGTCAACGACTTCAACACCGCGGCCCGCGCCTCCTACCGGCGCGTGGGCTTCGAGGAAGTCGGCGCCTTCATGAGCGTACTTTTCTGACCCGCCGCCTTGTACGCTCCGAGCATGGATGACGTCGCGGTCGGCCCCCTTGATCTCGCTGCCCGCGTGGACGACGCGCTGGCCGTCCAAGCGCTCGCGTTCGGCCTGAGCGACGAGGAGATCGCCGTCCGCCGGCACATCGTGCTGCGCCATTTCGCCTGTACCGGTGCCCGCGCCCTCGGCGCCACCACCCCCGCGGGCCGGCTGGTCGGCTTCGTCTACGGCATGCCCAACGACCGCGCCCACTGGTGGTCCACCGTCGTCGAGCCCTACCTCCGCGGCGAGGGCCTCGACCACTGGCTCGACGGCTCCTTCACCATCACCGAGCTGCACGTCCACCCCGCCTACCAGCACCGCGGCATCGGCCGGGCGCTGATCACCCGCATCACCGACGAGGCCGGCGAACTCCGCTCCATCCTCTCCGCCATCGACACCGAAAGCCCCGCCCGCCGTCTGTACCGCTCCCTCGGCTACCAGGACATCGCCCGCCGCGTCCTCTTCCCCAGCGCCCCCACCCCATACGCAGTGATGGGCGCCCCCCTCCCGCTGAAGCGCTGAGCCCCCCTTATTTCTTTTTCCACCACCCACAACGGGAGG
>NZ_JAMJFM010000100.1:0-10058 GCF_023544705.1 Streptomyces sp. MCA2 | reverse complement strand
GGTCGCATGCACAGGGGGCCGCTCCTCAGAATGAGGACCATGCAGCGCATCGAGTTCCTGAACTACCCCGCGAGCGGCCAACTGCCGGGCCTCCTGTGGGGCATTCGTATCGACGGCACAGATCTGCGCACGTACACCGCCGACGCCACCCGTGACCTCTGGCGACAGGAGCACGAGGAGGACAGCCCGGCCGAGAATGAACTCTTCCTGCTCCACCAGCACGGCGGCCTCGCACTCCGGGAGGTCGGCGACCCCGTACGCCACTTCCTCGGCGCCCCCGCACCGGAGTTCGCCGATCCCTCCACCGGCACCACCCCGGTCCTGGGCTGCTCCTGCGGCATCTGGGGCTGCTGGCCCCTGCTGACGATCATCGCCATCACCCCGGACACCGTCACCTGGTCCTCCTTCCGACAGCCCTTCCGCAAGAAATGGGGCGAGCTCCCCATGGGTCCGTACACCTTCGACCGCCCCGCCTACGAGGCCGCACTCGCACACCCGGTCCGCCTCACCGAGGACCCTCTGGAGCCGGACAGCGAGACGACGCCATGACCTGCGACCCGGCACCATGCCGCACCCCCCGGGCCGGCCAGGGCCGCGCAGCCCGAGGGCCGAGTTGCGCGCCGACCCTGCTTCCCAGGCGGAAATCCGGGACCCCGCAAGCACCCGCCCCCGCAAGCTTTACCGTGCACGCCCATTCCTGACATGCCGTCAGTTCAGTAATCTGACTATGCGTCAGGTACTGAGAATGAGAGGCCTCACACAGGAGCGGGCGTCTGCGATGCTTGGATCGACTCACGGCACCCTCACCACTCACTCCCGGCCGGCCCGCGTCGTGGCCTGTGGGGAGCAACCACCACACACCGTCCACGGCATGAGTGAACCGCACTCCGGCGACGGCGGACAGGGCGCCGGCGCGGTCGACCGCGACGTCAGCGGGCGCCCGCTGCACGCTCCGGTGCCCGACCTGGACCGGTTCTTCCGGCCCGGGTCCGTGGCCGTGATCGGCGCCTCGGACAGCGAGGGCCGGCCCAACACCGGGATCACCCGCCAGCTGATCGCCTGGGCGGAGCGCGTCGGCGCCCGGCTCCACCCCGTCAACCCGGGGCGCACCGAGGTCTTCGGGCGGCCCTGCCATGCCACCGTCGCCGATCTGCCGGAGACCGTGGATCTCGCCGTCCTGCTCGTCGGCGATCCGCTGCCGGTCATCGAGCAACTCGCCGAGGCCAAGGTGAAGTTCGCCGTGGCCTTCGCCTCCGGTTTCGCCGAGACCGGCGAGCGCGGCGCGGCCGCCCAGGCCCGGCTGGCCGAGGCCGTCGAACGCTCCGGGCTGCGGCTGCTCGGCCCGAACACCAACCTCAACGCCTTCGAGAAGTTCCGCGAGGACCTGGACGGCCCGGCCATCGCTCTGATCACCCAGTCGGGCCACCAGGGCCGCCCCGTCTTCAGCCTTCAGGAACTGGGCGTCCGCCTCTCGCACTGGGCGCCCACCGGCAACGAAGCCGATCTGGAGACCGCTGACTTTCTCTCCTACTTCGCCACCCGTCCCGAGGTCGGCGCCATCGCCGCGTATGTGGAAGGGCTCAAGGACGGCCGCAGCTTTCTGCTCGCCGCCGACCGGGCCGCCCGCAACAAGGTGCCCGTCGTCGCCGTCAAGGTCGGCCGCACCGAGACCGGCGCCCGGACCGCCGCCTCGCACACCGGCAAGCTCACCGGCGCGGACGGCGTCGTGGACGCCGCGATGCGGCAGTTCGGCGTGATCCGGGTGGACGGACTCGACGAGCTCCAGGACACCGCGGCACTGCTGGCCCGCGCCAAGGAGCCCACCGCCGAGGGCGTCGCCGTCTATTCGATCTCCGGTGGCACCGGCGCCCACTTCTCCGATCTGGCGACCGCGGCGGGGTTGCGGCTGCCCGCCCTCGGCGCCGCCAAGCAGGCCGAACTGCACGAGTGGATACCGGACTACCTCAACGTCGCCAATCCGATCGACAACGGCGGGCACCCGGTCGGGGACTGGCGCGGCCGCAAGATCATCGACGCGATCCTGGCCGACCCGTCCATCGGCGTACTGATCTGCCCGATCACCGGGCCCTTCCCGCCGATGAGCGACAAGCTCGCCCAGGACCTGGTGGACGCGGCGGAGCAGACGGACAAGCTGGTGTGTGTGGTGTGGGGCTCGCCGGTCGGTACGGAGGACGCCTATCGCGGCACCCTCCTCGGCTCCTCGCGGGTGGCGACCTTCCGCACCTTCGCCAACTGCATCACGGCCGTACGCGCCTATCTCGACCACCACCGCTTCGCCGCCGGCTACCGCTCGCCCTTCGAGGACGCCCCCCGCATACCGTCCCCGTCCGCGCGCAAGACCAAGGCCCTGATGCGTCCGGGCCAGCCGCTCAGCGAGCACGCGGCCAAGCAGCTGCTGCGCGCCTACGGCATCCGGGTCCCGCGCGAACAGCTGGTGACCAGCGCGGCGGCGGCCGTACGGGCGGCGAGCCTGGTCGGCTATCCCGTGGTCATGAAGGCCTCGGGCCCCCAGCTGGCGCACAAGACCGAACTCGGCCTGGTCAAGGTCCAGCTGACCTCGGCCAGCCAGGTCAGGGACGCCTACCGGGAACTCACCGACATCGCCCGTTACGAGGACGTCCCGCTGGACGGCGTACTGGTCTGCCAGATGATCGAGCGGGGTGTCGAAATGGTCGTCGGCATCACCCACGACAGCCTCTTCGGCCCGACCGTGACCGTCGGCCTCGGCGGGGTGCTCGTGGAGGTCCTCCAGGACGTCGCGGTGGGCATCCCGCCCTTCGGCGAGGACCGGGCCCGCGCGATGCTCGACGAGCTCCGCGGCCGCGCCCTGCTGGACGGCGTACGCGGCGCACCGCCCGCGGATGTGGATGCGCTGGTCGAGGTCGTCCTCAGGGTGCAGCGGATGGCACTCGAACTCGACGGCGAACTGGCCGAGTTGGACATCAATCCGCTGGTGGTCCTGCCCCGCGGGGAGGGCGCCGTGGCCCTCGACGCGCTCGCCATCTGCCCTTGACCCCCCTGGGAGCCGCACCCCCATGACACCCTCACCGTCCCCCCGTTCCGATCCCCCGGCCACCGGCCCGGAGGACAGCCCTGTCACGCCCATCGGGCCTGCCACCCCCGTCGGGCCTGGCACGCCCGCCCGCCCCGGCGAGCTCAGCCAGCCCGGCAGGCCCGGCAAGGCCGACAAGCCCGTCGACGGCACCGCGCGTCCGCGTCCCGATTCCCCCGACCCCGCGGACTCCGTCCCTTCATTGGTACTGCACGCCACTGACAACGGCGTCTCGTGGATCACCCTCAACCGGCCGGCGGCGATGAACGCCGTCACCTGGGAGCAGCGCGAGCGCCTCATCGGCCTGCTCGCCGACGCCTCGGCCGACCCGGACGTACGGGCTGTCGTCCTCACCGCGACCGGCAGGGGCTTCTGTGCGGGCGCCGATCTGCGCGGATCGCCGTCGGCGGGGGAACGGGTCGCCGGTGACGTCGCCCGGATGATCCGAGGCGGCGCCCAGCGGCTGATCACGGCGGTGCTGGACTGCGAGAAGCCGGTCATCGCCGCCGTCAACGGCACCGCGGCCGGGATCGGCGCCCATCTCGCGCTCGCCTGCGATCTCGTGCTGGCGGCCGAATCGGCCCGTTTCATCGAGGTGTTCGTACGCCGCGGGCTGGTCCCGGACGGCGGCGGCGCCTACCTCCTGCCGCGGCTGATCGGCCCGCAGCGCGCCAAGGAGCTGATGTTCTTCGGCGACGCGGTACCGGCCGCCGAGGCGGCGCGGCTGGGCCTGGTCAACCGGGTCGTCCCGGACGGCGAGCTGGTGAAGACGGCCCGGGAGTGGGCGGAGCGGCTGGCGGCAGGACCGACCCGCGCACTGGCCCTGACCAAACAGCTGGTCAACGCCTCGCTCGACACCGACCGCACCGCGGCCTTCACCGCCGAGGCCACCGCCCAGGAGATCAATATGACGACGGCGGACGCGCAGGAGGGGGTCTCCTCCTTCGTGGAACGCCGCACCCCGACGTACCGGGGACGATGACCCCAGCCGGACGCACCGAGGACGACGACCCGAACCGGACCCGCCCCGAGCCGGCCACACCGGGCCCCGCCCGTCCCAGCCCCCTACACCACCCCCGACATCACCCCTCAGCACACTCCGGCACCTCCCGCGTGTTCCGCGTCCGCACCCCCGGCAGCCACCCCTGCACCCCCAGCCCGCTGGTGACCAGATACCAACGGGTGGAGGTGATGCCCGCTTCGTCGCGGACCATCCGGCCGTCGGTCACCACACAGCGCGCGGCCAGGCCGTCACCGTGCCAGACCCGGCCGGCGGCGTTGCCGCGCGCGGCGTACGGGGCGCGCGGATCCCTGGCCAGCCGCAGGGCGCACTCCAGGGAGCGGCCGGTGCGGCAGGCCTGTTCGCTGTTGTAGACCGTGATCTTCACCGTGCGGTGCGGGCCGGCCGGCTGTACGGAGACGGGCCCGGGGCGCACCAGCCACCACACCCCCAGCGCCACCGCGGCCACCGCCGCCGCCACCACGAGCGCGACCGTGTACGGCCGCCTCCGGGGCAGTGCGACCACGGAGGCCGCCGGTGCGGGACCGGACTCCCTGATGCGGTCCCAGAGGCCGGGCGGTGTCTCGATCTGTTCGTCCGCGAGCCGTAGCCGTGCGCGCAGCAGCGCCTCGGCATCGTCCCCGGCACCGTCGCCGCGGCCACCGCCGAAGTCCCGTCCGTCGCCGCCCGTTCCGCCCGCACCGCCGTCGTACCGTGGCCCCACACCCACCGTGCCGCTCACCTCCCGGCCTGCCCGTGCTCCGATTCAACGAGGTAGGCGCGCAGCCTGTCCAACGCACGGGCGCGATGGCGGGCGGCGGTGCCACGATGCACTTTCATGATCTTTGCGGCCTGGTCGATGGTGTAGCCGTCGAGGTCGACGAGGATGACGATGCCTGCCTGCCGGTGCGACAACTTCCCCAGCAGGCGCACCGCTTCGATCTCGGCCTGCCGCCGCTCCACCCCGCCGTCCCAGCCGCCACCCGCCGCACCGGGCCCCGCGCCGCCGCCCGCCCCGGCATCCTCGACGCCGTCCATACCGTCGACCAGCACCTGACGGCGGTCCTTGCGGTAGGCGTCGCGGGCGACGTTGAGCACGGCGGTGAAGGCGTAGGCGTACGGCTCCGGATGGGCGAGGAAGCGCTGTGGACGGGCCGCGAGTCTGAGATACGCCTCATGCACCACGTCCTCCGCGGACTGTCTGGATCCGGCCAGCATCACCGCCCTCCGGTAGAGCCGGGGCAACAGCCCGCAGAAGACCTCGTCGAAGGTGGGTGACGCGGCAGACGAAGCTGACGACGATGTCGCATCGGCCATGAACCGGAACTCTCCCCCGTGCTCGGCTACGGACGCGGCCGCGGTGGACGCTACCCGTGCGGACGACACGCAATCAGGAATCCACTCACCAATCTCCCGCGAATCCACCGAGATCAGCCCTGATCGACCGACAAACCACACGTGTGGGTGGCCGACGCTTCCCGCCCTTCACATCTGACGCCTCATCAGATTCAATAAAGGCATGATGGGACACGCGGGAATGGCGGCCACGGCCGTGCGGTATCTGCGCTCCGTCGGCGCGCCCACCACGGCCGCCGCACCGGCCACCGCGCCCGCCGGGCCGCGTGTGCGGCCCGCGCTGCGGGCCGTGCGCGACGACGAGCGCGCCCCGTTGGACCCGGCCGAATTCCGCTCCGTCCTGGGGCACTTCGCCAGCGGCGTCACGGTGATCACGTCCCCCGGGGAGTCCGGACCGGCCGGGTTCGCCTGCCAGTCCTTCGCCTCGCTCTCCCTCGACCCGCCGCTGGTGACGTTCATGGTGGCGCGTACGTCGACCACCTGGCCCCGGATCGCCCGTGCCGGGGTGTTCTGCGTCAACATCCTCGGCGCCGGACAGGGCGCACTCTGCCGCGCCTTCGCGGTCAGCGGCGGCGACAAGTTCGCCGGTGTTCACTACGAAGCCGCGCCGGCGACCGGTTCGCCGCGGCTGGCGGACGTCCCCGCCTGGATCGACTGCACGGTCCACGCCGTGCACACCGGCGGCGACCACCTCATCGTGGTCGGCCGGGTCGACGCCCTCGGCACGGACCCGGCCGCCGCCGCAAGCGGCCCGCTCCTCTTCCACCGGGGCGCCTTCGGGCACTTCAGTGCATGAGCACGGACAGTGCCCTCGCGCGGTGACGTGCCGAAGCCGCCGTCGGCGGCCTATGCGGTGGCCGGCCGTGCCGTCGCCGTGCCCGCACGCCGCTGCCGGATGACCAGGGCCATCAGCGCCGCGACCGCGCACAGCGCGCCCGAGGCGTACCAGACCGGGTTGTAGGTGCCGAAGGCGTCGCGCGCCAGGCCGCCCAGGAAGGCGATCAGGGCGGCGCCCACCTGGTGCGCGGCCAGCACCCAGCCGAAGACGATCGCGCTGTCGTCGCCGTAGTGCTCGCGGCACAGGGCGATGGTCGGCGGGACGGTCGCCACCCAGTCGAGGCCGTAGAAGACGATGAAGAAGACCATCGGCGGGTGGACGGTGTCGGACAGCAGCAGCGGCAGGAACATCAGCGACAGTCCGCGCAGGCCGTAGTAGACGGCGAGCAGCCGACGGGTGTCGAAGCGGTCGGTGAACCAGCCGGAGGCGATGGTTCCGGCGATATCGAAGATGCCGATCACCGCGAGCAGCGAGGCGGCCGCCGTCATCGGCATGCCGTGGTCGTGCGCCGCGGGCACGAAGTGCGTCTTGACCAGGCCGTTCGTCGTGGCACCGCAGATCGCGAAGGTACCCGCCAGCAGCCAGAAGGGACCCGTACGGGCCGCCGAGACGAGCGCCCGCACCGCGCGCCGGGCCGCGCCCCGCTGCGGCGGCGGTTTGGCGACGAACTCCTGCGCCCCGTACGGCGCGAGGCCCACATCCGCCGGGTGGTCGCGCAGCAGCAGCCACACCAGGGGGACGACGGCGAGCGCGGCGAGCGCGACGGTCACCGCGGCCGGCCGCCAGTCGTGCCGGTCGACGATCCAGGAGAGGACCGGAAGGAAGACCAGCTGCCCGGAGGCGCCGGCCGCGGTGAGGATGCCGGTGACCAGACCGCGCCGCGCGGTGAACCAGCGGCCGGTGACCGTCGCCGCGAAGGCCAGCGCCATCGAGCCGCTGCCCAGACCGACCAGGACGCCCCAGTACAGGACGAGTTGCCAGGCGGTGGTCATGAAGACGGTCAGCCCGGCACCTGCCGCGATCACCGTCAGGGCCGTGGCGACCACCCGCCGGATGCCGAACCGGTCCATCAGCGCGGCGGCGAACGGCGCCGTCAGCCCGTAGAGCGCGAGGTTCACCGATACCGCGAAGCCGATGGTGCCGCGCGACCAGTGGAACTCGGTGTGCAGCGGGTCGACGAGCAGGCCCGGAAGGGAGGCGAAGCCCGCCGCGCCGATGATCGTGAGGAAGGTGACGGCGGCGACGGACCAGGCCCGGTGCGGGCGCCGCCGACGGGGTACGGGGGCAGCGGGGGTGTCCGCCGTACGCAGGGGCAGTTCGGGTGTCTGGGTCACCGCAGCAGCTTCGTCCGGCACCCCCGGACGGAACGAGTGGCCGGAAGGCCAGGCTTCCACAGGATCGGGCCATGCCCCCTGGAGACGTGGTCGCCCGGGCCCGCGGTGACCCGAAGGGCACGCCCTACCCGAACGTCAGCACCGCCCGCGCCACCCGCCCATGATGCGCATCGTCCGCCGCCTTCGCGAAGTCCTGCACCGGATAGGTCTTCGTCACCAACTCGTCGAGCAGCAGCCGCCCTTCGCGATACAGCCGGGCATAGAGCGCGATGTCCCGCTGCGGGCGGGACGACCCGTAGCGGCAGCCCAGAATCGACTTGTCGAGATACATCGACGACACCCGGAACGACGCCTCCGCGGTGGCCGGCGGCACACCGAGCAGCACCGCCTGGCCGTGCCGGTCCAGCAGATCGACGGCCTGCCGGATCAGCCGGGTGCTGCCCACGCACTCGAAGGCATGGTCGGCGCCGGTCGGCAGGATCTCCTTCACCGCCTTGACGCCGTCCGTGACCGCCGACGCGTCGATGAAGTGCGTCGCCCCGAACTGCCGCGCCGCCGCCTCCTTCGCGGGGTTGGCGTCCACCGCCACGATCACCGACGCCCCGGCGATCCGCGCCCCCTGGAGCACGTTGAGGCCGATACCGCCGGCCCCGATCACCACGACCGAGTCCCCGCGGTCCACCCGCGCCCGGTTGAGCACCGCCCCGACCCCGGTCAGCACCCCGCACCCGATCAGCGCGGCCGAGGTCAGCGGAATATCGTCGGCGATCTTCACCGCCTGCACCGCCTTGACGACCGTGCGCTCCGCGAACGCCGAGTTCGAGGCGAAGCTGAACAGCTCGGTATCGCCCCGCCGGAACGGCTTCTGCGGCATCCCGATCGCCTTCCGGCACATCGTCGGCCGCCCCCGGTCGCACTCCGCGCACGCCCCGCAGTTGGCCAGCGTCGACAGCGCGACATGATCGCCGGGCGCCACATGCCCGACGCCCGCGCCCACGGCCTCGACCACCCCCGCCCCCTCATGTCCCAGCACCACCGGCACCGGAAACGGAATGGTCCCGTCGACCACCGACAGATCGCTGTGACACAACCCGGCGGCCCGGATGCCGACCAGCACCTCGCCCGGTCCCGGATCCCGCACCTCCAGATCGTCCACGACCCGGGGCTGCTCGCCGTCGAATATGACGCCCCTCATGTCCGCTCCACTCTGGGCAGGCCGAGCACCCGCTCGGCGATGATGTTGCGCTGGATCTCGTCCGAGCCGCCGTAGAGGGTGTCGGCCCGGGTGAACAGGAACAGCCGTTGCAGCGCGTCCAGTTCGTACGGCGCCTGCGCGGTCCAGTCGGCGGGCCCCAGCGCCGCGGCCGCCCCCCGCACCCGCATCGCCAGCTCCCCGAGCCGCTGATGCCAGCCGCCCCACAGCAGCTTCGCCACACTCGGTGCGCCGGCATCCCCGGCCGCACCCAGGGTCCGCAGCGCATTCCACCGCATGACCCGCAACTCGGCCCACTGACGTACAAGCTGGTCACGCAGCACCGGATCCCGCAGCGCACCGCAGCGCACCGCCGCCCCGACCACCTCGTCCAGTTCCGCCGCGAACCCGATCTGCTGGACGAGCGTGGACACCCCGCGCTCCCGCGCGAGCAGCCCCATGGCCACCCGCCAGCCCGCGCCCTCCCCGCCCACCACATGCCCGGCCACCGCACCGTCGAAGAACACCTCGTTGAACTCCGCCGTCCCCGACATCTGCCGGATCGGCCGCACCTCGATGCGCCCCGGCTGATCCATCGGCACCAGCAGGAACGAGAGCCCCCGGTGCCGCCGCCCGGCCGGATCCGTCCGCGCCAGCACAAAGCACCAGTCGGCCTCCCCGGCCAGCGACGTCCAGACCTTCTGCCCGCTGACGCGATAGCCGGCACCGTCCCGGACCGCCACCGTCCGCAGCCCCGCCAGATCCGACCCCGCGTCCGGCTCGCTGTAGCCCTGGCACCACAGCTCCTCGCCCCGGGCGATGGCCGGCAGAAACCGCCGCCGCTGCGCCTCGTCCCCGTACGCGATCAACGTCGGCGCCAGCAGGTTCTCCCCGATGTGCCCCACCCGCCCCGGCGCCCTGGCCCGCGCATACTCCTCGGCCCACACGACCTGCCCGGTCAGCCCCGCCGAACGGTTCCCGTACGCCCCCTCAGCACACTCCCACCCGAGCCCGATCCACCCACCGGCCCCGAGCTCCCGCTCCCACGCCCGCCGCGCCCCCGCCCCCTCAAGCTCACTCCCCGGCCCGCCCCGCCCCGCCAACTCGGCGTAGTCACCTACGAGATGCCCCTCCAGCCACTCACGAGCCTCCGCCCGGAACGCCTCGTCCCCACTCCCGAACTCAAAGTCCACAAAGACCTCCCACACCCGCCCCCACAAACCTCTCCCCATCCCCCAACGGGAGGTGACGGGCCGGAGGGGCCG